>JAKLQJ010000205.1 GCA_022013385.1 Elusimicrobiota bacterium | reverse complement strand
TAGACGGCAGAAACCTTTACGATCCCGCTAAAATGAGGAGAATGGGTTTTACATATAAATCATTAGGCCGACCATGAAAGATACATATATAAGGAAGTCCGACTTCCTTAATATGAAAATTTCCGTATTTACATATTTACGCTGTTTGCACCATAAGGAATAATTTATGAGAATAGTTATAACAGGCGCGGCGGGATTTTTGGGCAGCCACCTTTCAAGATATTTCATAAACAAGGGACATAGCGTAATAGGCATAGATAATTTTATAACCGGACATATTGGAAATATCAGCGATCTTTTTAAGACCAAAAAGTTTGAATTCATAGACTATAATGTAACCAATTACATTCATGTTTCCGGTAAAGTTGACGCCGTTCTGCATTTTGCAAGCCCCGCAAGCCCGATAGATTATTTAAAATTCCCAATACCGACGCTCAAAGTCGGAGCGCTGGGAACTTACAGAGCTTTGGGTTTTGCTAAAGCTAAAAAAGCCATATTTATGATTGCTTCGACATCGGAAGTTTATGGCGACCCTCTTATAAACCCGCAGGCGGAAACTTATTGGGGAAATGTTAATCCGATAGGTTATAGAGGATGTTACTCGGACGACACGGAAATACTAACTAAAAATGGCTGGATATCATTTTCTTCTGTTACTAAAAACGATGCCGTTATCACATTAAATAATGAAGGATTCCTTGAATACAATAGACCTGATGAAATAATCAAAGAAAGATATAAAGGGGAACTTATTAAATTTTCCAGCGCCAAAATTGATCTACTTGTTACCCCTAATCATAAAATGTATACCAGAAAAAGAAACAGCAAAAACTTTGAACTAATTGAAGCATTTCAATCTATAAGATGGGAACGCTCGGAAATGCTGAAAAATGGAAAATGGAAGGGGAAAGAAAACGAATGGTTTTATTTACCTCTCGTTAAAAATTCAAAAAGCAAGCAAATTGAAAAAATAAAAATGGACATCTGGTTGGAGTTTTTTGGCTATTTTATCACAGAGGGTTGTTCATATTTAAGAAATAGAACCCAAATTATAAATAAAAAAACATATTTCACCAAAGTCTTTACTGTTTTAATTTCACAATCAAAAAAATCATCTGAAAAAAGAAATAAAATACGGGAATGTTTAAAAAAATTGGGTTTTAAGTATTACGAAGAAAATGCTCAATTTAAGATTTTAAGCAAACAGCTTTATACGCATTTAAAACAATTTGGCAAATCAAAACAAAAATATATTCCAAAAGAATTTCTTATGCTTTCTCAAAGACAATTGCAAATATTGTTTAACGCCATGATGCTAGGTGATGGCTCATGGGACAAACGAAAATACTATTCTAGTTCGCCAAATTTACTTAATAACATGCAAGAAATACTTCTTAAAATAGGAATGTGCGGAACAATTAAAGAAAAAGACAAAGAAAAAGGCACCTATACAATTTTTATACTGAGTGATAAAAAAAAGGATTTTTTAACTCCACAATATCCTAAACGCAAGATAGAGAAATATGATGGTTATGTTTACTGCGTCAATGTCCCCAACCATATCATCTATGTAAGAAGGAATGGAATACCGCTATGGTGCGGCAATTGTTATGACGAAGCCAAAAGATATGCCGAAGCTCTAACTATGGCTTATCATAGATATCATCAAATGCCGGTTAGAATAGTTAGGATTTTTAACACTTATGGCCCCAATATGCGCCTTCAAGACGGCAGAGCGGTTCCTAATTTTATGGTGCAAGCTCTAAAAAATAAACCTATAACGGTTTATGGCAAGGGCAAACAAACCAGAAGCTTATGCTATGTATCGGATTTAATTAGCGGTATTTACAAACTGCTTCAATCAAATATAAATACCCCTGTAAATATAGGCAATCCCCATGAAGTTTCAATACTTGAACTTGCTCAAACAATTAAAAAATTGACAAAAAGCAAATCCCGCATCATATTCAAACCCTTGCCGCAAGACGACCCTCAAGTCAGAAGACCTGATATATCTATCGCTAAATCAAAATTGGAATGGCAGCCGAAAATAAGTCTTGAGGAAGGCTTAAAAGAAACGGTGAAATATTTTAAAAAAGCGCTATAAGCCAACAGTTCTAATATAAAAAAAGGCCAGCTAAAATTCAGCCGACCCCCTTATAAAACTTCAGGCTAATTTATCCTCCTTCGCTTCATCCAAACAAACTGGCGGATCCGCTCAATCTCGGCCTAAAGACCGAGGAGCTTCATTTCGCGGTATACCATTTTATGAACTCGTCCCAGTTGGAATACTTGGCCCATTTAAGTTTAGAAAAACTACAAACCTTTTAACAGCCATTTACCCAAATGATCGCCAAAATAAAACAATGAAACATTAAACAGGCAATGAGCTAAAATAGGGGATATCAAATTCTTGGCAGCTACCAAGGACAATCCCCAAATCACACTATAAGAAAAAGTAAACAAAACTTTATATGGAGCAATATGAGCCAAACTAAAAATTAAAGAGGTAACTAGTATTGCGACAATAAAATTTTTCCTCTTTTCAATATATCTAAACATTAAACCCCTAAAAATTACTTCTTCAGTAAAAACAAATCCTCCCATTAATATAAAAACAAAAAAATCGCCCAATACATAATCGTTTCTTATATTTGCAAAAATAATTAGGAATTTTGAAGAATTAGGTTTAAGTAACTCATCCATAATTTTAAGCGCCCATTCATTGGGAATCAATGACATAGTAAATTTAACAGAAATAAGCGCCAATATAGCTCCGCAAATACCGAAAACTACCGATTTAAAAACATAATTTTTAAAATTGGCATATCCTATTGTTTCATTCCATGTAAGTCCTGTTTTTTTAAAAAATCTTTGACAAATACCCACTGTAAATAAAACCATTACAGCAATCATAACCGGCAATCTGACATTTTCCGGCATGAATTTGAAATACAAAATCTGAATGGAAATAATTTGAATTAAAAAAAAGGATAAGAATATTTTGATTATCATAAAATTACATAAAAAAGAGGGATATTTTAAATAAGATATCCCTCTTTAATTTTAATATTTTCTGCCAATTTTTATTTTGTTAGTTCTGACAAGCCAAAATTTTGACCACCTGATATAGTAGTGATGTAATCATAGCCAAAATTCTCTTGGTTCGGTTGAGGACTATGATGATCAATCACATTCTGCGCTGCTTGTTCTTCAACATAATTTGCAACATGTTCATAACAATTTTCACTCTCTAAACATGCCACAGCAGCTCCAAACAAACCAAGTAAATTTTTACTTTCAGTCATTTTTTCTGCATCCTTCGCGGTATACCATTTTATGAACTCGTCCCAGTTGGAATACTTGGCCCATTTAAGTTCGTCATAACTCTTATTATAAGAATATTTCGGCAAATAAACCGCTATGCCGTGCGAATTTGAATAATCATCAGGCCCCCACCAGCCGCCGCTTGAACTGCTCCACCTATTATATTTGACCACGCCTCCCTTAATATAACTCATGAGAACTTCGCCTTTCTCTTTGACGGCGGCGCTAGCGGTCTTCTCACATACAAGGCTTACAAAATGATATAAATCCTTATTATCTTTCATGGCATAGCTTTGCGCGTTTAAAAGAGCGTTTTTAACTATTTCCTTGTCGCCGGCTACACCTACAGCGTACACCCAATCATTCATCAATGTAAGCAGTTTAGGCAATGCCGATGTTTTAACTAAACTCTGCGTATAAGCGTAACTAAGCCCTTGATAATGATCCGAATAAGCGTCAACAAGAACTTTCGCCGCTTGATAAGGAGTAAGCGTAGGATTGGAAACTATCGGCTCAAGCATTGTGTTATAAGTATAACCATCGCCCGGCTCTGTCTCTTCAGAACCCACAATATAGGCAACACTATCTTTTATTTCGTAATCAACAGAAGCCATTTGCATCAAACAGGCATCCGAACCATAAACATCAAGTCTGCCGATTTCATTAATCGCCATGCCAAGCTGAGGAGTGGTGAAATGGTTATGAGTTTCATCATCATAGGAAAGACCTCTATCCAATATGAATTTAATATTCTTATCCCAACCGCTGCCATGATTCCAGACAATAAGCATATATTTCTTTGCGGGATAATTTGTTTTAGTCCATTTGCCAAAATCAACCAATTGTTTCCAATCGCCCATATCCACTTTGCCAAGGTCTTGAACCACGGGGGAAGTGACTGCATTGGGATTACCATCTTTTTGGATTAAATATCGTCTGGTGCCTATCCAATCTCCTTCGGAAGAATCAAATCCGTCCATTCTGCCCATTTCGACAACAATATTTACTTTGTCGGAGGACCCGACCATTTCCATTTCATTTACATCTTTCAGTCCATATTCTTCCAAATTATTCTTGGCATTGACAAAAACCATAATGGTCCATTCTTTGATGGCCCATTCTTTGGGTATTTTGGTTTTCTTGTTTAAAGAATCCACTTCAGGAATTTTAATTTCAAGGTTAGCTATTTCGCTTGTTATTCTTTCAGAAAACGAAAATGACTTTTTCCCATCAAAATCAATTTTTATATCCTGCGCTCCGGCATAAATAACCGATGATATCAACAAAGCAACCGCTACGACTGTTATTTTTCTTAGCATAGACTTCCTCCATCTTTAGATGTGGCAAGACCAATGCAATCAAAATCGGCATCAGCTTGCTATTTTAGTAGTTTACATTATTAGCAGTATTATTCAAGGGACATATGGCCTAATAAAAAGTACCCCAAAGACCTATGCTGAAATGGGTCTTTGTACCCACTTATAACATTCTTCCTGTTTATGAAACAACGCATATAAGTAATCAAACTGCGGAATAGCAAAAACCATACTCCAATCCGATAAAAAAAAGGGCACATATATCTTATGGTTCCATAAGTCCTTTTTCTAATGGGCACTTTTTCATGATATTTAGAGGCACTAAGACCATTATCTTTCCACTCAAAATACGATACAATTTAAGGTAATACAAGGCTGACCTTGCCATTTATCAAAGTGTCTGCTATACTTTAAACGCAAATGATTTAGTAGCGCAAAATTGTAGTTAGGAGGGATAAAACAGATGAAAAAATTATCAGCAACAATTCTAATAATGGCGCTTATCACCCCTGTTTGCGCCCTTGAAAATGAATCTCTTCGTGATTCCTCAATTTTTGAAAACAAGAACACTTCAGCAATATTGGATGCCCATAAATCTGCCTCCGAATTAGGAACCTTTCGACATATCACCTCTGCGCTATTCGATAATGCCGAAAATAAATCTGCGCTCACTTATACTTCGTCATGGAGCGGGGAGCAATGGACATGTGCGGATGCAGCCGGCAATGCGGGATACAATAAAGTTACCGTCGACGAACTCCTCATCAACCCCACAATTGGCGAATGCGCCGATTTAAAAGACACCAATATGGACGGAGTTAATTTGGCAAACTATCGCCTAATCAGCGCCGATTTAAGCGGGGCAAGTCTAATTAAAGCCAATCTAACCGGAATAAACTTGAAAGGGGCAATCATGAAAAAGGCAAACTTGCGTAATGCCGATCTAAAAGGCTCTTCATTATATAAGACGGATTTGAGAAAAGCGCTTTTGATTGAAACAGACTTAACCGGGGCAAATCTGTATACGGCAGACCTGAGTGGAGCCAACCTAAGCAATGCGAACTTTAGCGAAGCTTATCTGATTGAGACAGACTTGAGAAAAGCCAACTTCAATGGAACAATTTTGTTTGGGGCCAGTTTGAGCGAGAGTAATCTGAGCGGGGTCGACCTAAGAGCGGCCGATCTGAGAAGAATCAGCATGTACAAAGCCGACCTGAGAAAAACTGACATGAGAGGAGCCAATTTGCTTTTCAATATGCTAAGCATGTCCGACCTGAGAGGCGCTAACCTTGAAGGCGCGGACATGAGGGGAACCTACTTGAAGGGAGCAAAATATAATGATGATACAATTTTGCCTTTTGATGAGGATGAAGCAAAACAAAGAGGAATGATAAAAATGGACTAAGGCTTTGATAAAGAAATAAAGTTAAATAGTATTTCCCTTCTGAAAGAAGCTTAGAATATTAAAAGAAACAGCGGCGCCATAAACGCCGCTGTTTTTTTATTAGCTCGCCCAAATGTTTGCGATAAAAAAATCGGCGCCAAAACCAAAGGCCTATTTTCAAGTAGGTCCATTACCATGAAATTAAGGGGCTTTGGACTCTATCGCATCATATTGGATTGTGTTAAACTTTTAATATGGCAACAAGGCAATCAGGAATAAGGAACAGGTAAAACCACTGCCATAGTTAGTGAAGAATAAGCATTAACGGAGGAAAACAAAATGAAAAGATTGATAACAATGTTCTTAATAACAACATTTGCAATTCCGGTTTACACAAATGCAAACGAATCTCTTAGAAATTCAGCAATGCTTGAATACAAAAACGCTTCCGCAATAGTTGAAAGCGTTGACTTGGAAGATCCGGGCATGCCAATTACCGCGAGTATTAATAAGGCCGCTCAAGACATAAAACCCATCCAGCATATTATTTTTGCAGGGATGACGGCAAACCGCGTAAAAACAATAGGGATAATTCTTCAGGGGCTTGAAACTATGAATAGTTCTAATAAAGCGCCGGTAGAGTATACTCAGCGGATAAATAGTTTCGCTGACGATCTTGTCAGGTACCTGAATACTATGGGAGAAAGTCTTGAGTATGGACACTACAAACAACTCTTTTTCAGTTTGGTGGAAGTTCGGTCAAGAGCGCAAAGCCTTAAAGACTCGCTTAAACTAATTGACGGCCATGAAAATTACGCCTACTGGTTTGGAAACGATATTGAACAAGCGGCAAACGAGCTGAATTTGAGTATGCTCACGCTTAAAAAATCCGTCCCCGAAATATATTCCTTTATAGTTCCTAAACTTATAAATCAGGACTTAAAAGAGGAATGGGAAGCCTTTGTAGCGGTTGGAATATCGGATCTAAATAGATGGGAAAAGCTTTATATGGAAAAGAAGCTCAGCTATTCGGGATTTACCGATCTGGTGGATGCAAAGGTCAGTCTAAAAGAAATGTGGGAGATTTACCAGGAATCTACACTCAAAAATAAAAGCGGGAACAAATTCATCAAGGCTTGCGTCTTAAAAGAAATAAAGGATAATAGTTGCGTTTATAAATGCGCCGGAGGAAACACTTACACTCGGACTATGGAAAGACCGCTTCCTAATTTCGAAAATGAACCCTCAAATGTCATATGCCCCCAAATAGTATTTCCCTTCTGAAAGAAGCTCAGAATATCAAAAGAAACGGTGGCGCCAGAGTAACCAGTACAACCTACGCGGTTGTACTGGTTTTTTTGGCGGGATAACCCATAAATTTGGTAATATAGTCATTAAGAGTCTAAAATGACAAAAAAGAAGAAAATCAGATTTGGAGTCGTAGGCGCGGGTAAAATAGGAAATTATCACGCTCGCACCTTGGCGGCTATGCCTGAAGTTGAGCTTGTGGGGATATCGGATATCAATGTTTTAAGAGCGCAAGTATTGGCATGGCGTTATGACTCTATGGCTTATAAAAATTATGCCGACATACTGCCACAAACAGATGCCATTGTTATATCGACTCCTACCGAATATCACGCGGAAATAGCGCTTGCCGCGATGAAAAAAGGTATTCATTGCCTAGTGGAAAAACCCATAACAAATAGCGTTGAGGATGCGAAAAAACTGCTTGAAGCGGCGGAAAAAGCAAAAGTTATGCTTCAAGTCGGCCATGTTGAAAGATTTAATCCCGCTGTAGTTGAAGCTTTAAAACATATAAAAAATCCAAAATTCGTTACTATTGAAAGGCTTGGCCCGTATGATCCCAGAGTTTCAGGCATTGGAGTTACGCTTGATTTGATGATACATGATTTGGATATAGTTTTAACCATGATAAATTCTCCTCTTGAGACTTTTGACGCCGTGGGAGCAAGTCTATTGTCAGAGCATGATGATATTTCAAATGTAAGGTTAAAATTTAAATCCGGGTGCACGGTTGATATTACCGCTAGCAGAGTGACTATGGAAATAGCTCGCAGAATGCGCGTATATCAAGAGGAAAATTATATCTCGGTTGATTACGCGAGTTCGCTGATAAAGATATACGAAAAGAAAAATTCTCCGATAAAATCCCTAAAAGATATAGCTGTTTCTTTTCCGAAAATAGTGAAAAAACAGCCGATACAGGAAGAGCTTTATCATTTTATAGACTGCATAGAAAATTCAAAGAGCCCTGTGCCCAGCGGAGAAAAAGGCCTCATGGCGCTTAAGCTCGCTTTAGACATAACGGACAATTTAAAAAAATATGAATTGAAAGAACCCAAAAACGCTTTTCCAAAAAATTCAATTCTTCAATCCATAGCGGACGCAGGCAAAGCGACAAAAGTTATGGTTGAAGAAGGGTTGAAAAATTCCGGAATTGATAAGACCTGATACAGCGCGGCAGTGATACAGCGCGGCTTGTCCCGCTAAAAGCGGGAGCAGTGATACAGCGCAGCTTGTCCCGCTAAAAGCGGGAGCAGTGATACAGTGCAGCTTGTCCCGCTAAAAGCGGGAGCAGTGATACAGCGCGACAGGCAGTAAACAGCGCGGCAGGGATAAGCTTTCCCGCATCGGCGTGGCGCCATAGGCGACATGATTATGCGGGAATGACTGGGGTGGCAAGCAGTCGGAAGCCCCTCAATAGACTATGGCAAAAATAGCGCCCATTACAAAAAATATTTTAATCATCGCTGGTGATCCGTCAGGAGACCTGCATGCGGCCAACCTGATAAAAATTTTAAAGAAAAAAGACCCCGAACTATCCGTAACCTCTATCGGCGGGATGAGAATGAAAAAGGAATCTTCCACTTTCATTTACAATCTTGTTTCGGTCGGAGCCATAGGTTTTACCGAACCCTTCAAAAGATTTTTCCTTTGGGTCAAATTAATCAGAATTATTCGCTACTATATGAACGAGAAAAAACCCGCCTGCATAATAGCGGTGGATTTTTATGGATTCAATCACCAAATAATGGGGCTTGCCTCCCATAGAAATATCCCGATTTTCTACTATATACCGCCGCAAGTATGGGCGTCTCGCCCGAAAAGAGCCTTATCTATAGCGCGCCTGGCTAAACATATTTTCTGCATTTTCCCCTTTGAAGAGGATGTTTATAAAAAGCTTGGCGGAGCCTGCGATTTTATGGGACATCCGCTTCTTGATATTGTTCCGGGCTTTGAACTTTCCGAAAATATTCAGATAAAAGATGAGAATTACCCGTTTAAAATAGGCATACTTCCCGGCTCCAGAAAGGACGAGATAAAACGCCATTTGCTTATTTTTGTGAAAAGCTTTTACAAACTAAAATCAACCTATAAGAATTCCAGAGGCTATATTTTTGCCGCACCGGAAATACCTGATGAACATATTCACAAAATAATAAAGACGGTAAACGCTGAAGCTGCCGGCGATATTGAAATAGTTCGCGAAGAGGATTATAAAATACGAGCAAGTATGGATTTTTCTTTCACCTCTTCCGGCACGGCAACCCTTGAAAACGCTTTGATGGGCGTGCCTATGGTAGTGGCCTACAAAATGCCGAAATTAAATTTCGCGATAGCCAAAAGAATAGTCAATATTCCCTATGTTTCGCTTGTCAATATCATTCTGGAAAAACCTTTGGTAAAAGAGCTCCTGCAAAACAAAGCAAATCCCGATTTGCTCTCGCAAGAAGCTTTTTCAATATTAAACGCTCCGCAAAAACTCAATGCCATGCGTAAAGAATTTTTTGCCATAAGAAATTTGCTGGGCAAACCCGGCGTTGCCGATAGAATTTCAGACAAAATCTTGAATTATCTCAAAAACTAAAAAAAAATGAACAGGCTTTCAAAAGAGCTTTTAAATTATATAAAACCCTATAAAATCCGTTTTATTCAAGCGGCTCTTTCCATGATTTTTCTCGCCATGCTGAGAGGCGCGATAGTTTATTCATTAAAGCCCATAGTGGATCATATTTTTGTCACAAAAGACTTGAAACTGCTCCACCTTCTGATATTGGTATTGCCGATTGTTTTCGCGTTAAAGATGAGCTTTGAATACACCAATGGCTATCTTATGAGCTGGATAGGCCAAAAATCGGTTCAGCAAATCCGGTACGATTTGTTTGAACATATTCATAAACTATCAGCCGAATTTTATTGGCGCAAACGCTCCTCCGATGTAATGGCCAGAGTTATAAACGACCTTAACAATGTGCAATCAACAATTCAATTCACCCCTTTGTATCTGATAAGAGACATAACAACGCTAACGGCATTATTATTCGTTTTGTTTTATATACACTGGCGTTTCGCTTTGATATCAATAATCATAATGCCGCTGGCAGCCATTATATTGGGCATACTGGGAAAGAAAATGCGTAAAGCGGGAAAGGCAAGCCAAATTATAATCGGCGAAATTTCACATAAATTTCAGGAAAGCCTCCAAGGAATTTTAGTTGTTAAGGCTTTTAATTACGAAGAATGTTCAATAAAAAATTTCAAAGAAACAAATGACAATTATTTCGGCCAAATGATGCGATATTTGAAAGCCGCAATATTGTCAGGCCCTTTGATGGAATTGCTCGGAAGCATGGTCTTTCTAATAATGATCTATTTGGGCGGAAAAGAAATTTTCTCCGGTAAAATGACGCCCGGAACATTTTTCGCTTTTATGGGCGCGTTTTTCACCGTTTATATGCCGATAAAAAACATAGCCAAACTTAATTCACAACTGCAGCTGGGCATGGCATCATGGGAAAGAATTCTTCAAATACTTGATGAAAAACCATCCGTGATAATGATTGATAGCCCGCTAAAACTGAAAAAAATTGAAGGCGGCATAACATTTGAAAATGTAAGCTACCGTTATCCCAGCCGGGAAGATTATGTATTCAAAAATTTGAGCTTTAAAATAAATCCGGGAGAGATGGCGGCTTTTGTCGGACCGTCTGGTTCCGGTAAAACCACTATTATTCACCTCCTGCTCCGCTTCTTTGATCCCGCCGCCGGAGCCATTCTTTTTGAAGGACACAATTTACGCGAATTGGATATAAAAAACCTGCGGTATAATATGGGTTTGGTTACGCAGGACACTGTTTTGTTTGACGATACGGTAGCCAAAAACATAACCATAGGCAAACCTAATGCCTCTATGGACGAAATAGCGGAAGCTGCCATATCGGCCGACGCGCATGCTTTTATAAAATCATTGCCTCAAGGCTATGACACGATTTTGGGCGAGCGGGGAATAAAACTTTCCGGCGGACAAAAACAACGCTTGGCAATAGCTCGCGCGATACTGAAAAATCCCAAAATCATTCTTTTTGATGAAGCAACCAGCAATTTAGATACCGCAAGCGAAAAAGTCGTTCAGCATGCCATAGAAAAAACTTTAAAAGAAAGAACAATTATAATGGTTGCCCATAGACTTTCAACAGTGAAAAATGCCGATAAGATAATAGTTTTGAAAAACGCGGGCATAGCCGAAATGGGAAATCATAAAGAACTTCTTGCCAAAGGCGGCTTGTATAAAAAACTTTATGAGGCGCAAAATTAGCAATAAAATATCGCAAAAATGAAAATATGGCAATAAGTTGATATGGGAATATGGAGCGGCATATTTTAAGAAATTTATGGAACTTCAAGATTTATTGGAAAAATTTAAAACATACTCCTCGCAAAATACGGATTTGCTTAAAAAGGCTTATGATTTTTCGCGAAAAGCGCATCTAAACCAAAAAAGGCTGTCCGGCGATATGTATTTTACTCATTGTCAGGCGGTAAGCGATATCCTTTTGGATTTTAAAATGGATATTCAAACGGTGGTAGCCGGACTATTGCATGATGTTATAGAAGACACTTCTGTCACCCATGAAGATTTAAAAAAAGAATTCGGCGAGGAAATTTATAATCTTGTTGTCGGAGTCACTAAAATAGCCGCGTTAAAATTTTCAAGCCGCGGCGACGCTCAAGCTGAAAACTGGCGCAAAATGCTGCTTGCGACCGCAAGAGATATTCGCGTCATAATAATAAAGCTGGCGGACAGAATACATAATATGAGCACACTGGATTATATGCCGAAAGAAAAGCAAATAGAAATAAGCCATGAGACGCTTTCTCTCTACGCCCCCCTCGCGCAAAGGCTTGGAATGTTCAAAATAAAATCCAAGCTTGAAGACCTTTCTTTTAAATATCTTTTTCCGGATGAATATAAAAGCCTGGCAGCAAAGGTTCAGCTGAGATTCACGAAACGAGAAAAATTGCTTAAAGAATTCAAAATGGATATGGAAGAACATCTTTCTGAAACTCAAATTCCCTATCGCATCCTTTCAAGAGCGAAAAATCTCTATTCCATTTATCGAAAAATGATGAAACAAAATCTCCCTTTTGAAGATATTGAAGATGCGCTGGGAATACGACTAATAACTGACAGTGTGGCTAATTGCTATGCGCTGATGGGAACTGTCCATTCGATATTCAAACCTGTAATAGGTTCGTTTACCGATTATATCGCTGTTCCCAAAATGAATTTATACCAAAGTCTCCACACCACGGTTATGGCGCCCTCGGGCGAATTTGTAGAAATACAAATAAGAACCGAAGAAATGAATAAGACTTCGGAATATGGAATCGCGGCGCATTGGCGCTATAAAATGGGCGAAGGGAGTAAAGACGCCCACTTAAACGAAAAACTTGATTGGCTTAAACAGTGGATAGAATGGCTTCAGGATATTTCAAGTCCGAGAGAATTTATAGAAAGCTTTAAAACGGATTTGGAATTGGATCAAATTTTTGTATTCACGCCGAATGGCGAAGTAAAAGCCCTTCCTGTCGGAGCTACTCCCATTGATTTTGCCTATGCCATACATTCGGACATAGGCAGCACCTGTATCGGCGCTAAAGTAAATAATAAAATGCTCCGTCTTGATCAAGAGCTTAAAAGCGGAGATGTCTGTGAAATAATAACAAGAAAAAACAGCATTCCCAAAAAAGACTGGATAGCCTTTGTGAAAACTGCCAGGGCTCGTTCCCGCATAAGAAAATTTTTAAGAGAAAAAGGGCTTTTAGAAAAATAAAAAAAACGCGGCAGAGTGGCAGTGATACAGCGCTACAGGCAATAGTTAGGATTAAAAATCAGATGTATTAAAGAATGTCCTTATAAATCTTGCCTCTTGCTTCTGACTTCTTGCCTCTATACTGTTCTACTCTTCCCTGTCTTTTAAATTATGAGATTTTTAGAATTTTCAGATATCAAACCCGCAAAGGCGGAAGCCTTAAAAATACGCGTAAAAAATCTCGGCGTTTCGCTTGATTTAATAGAAGAGAAATTCATAAAAGGCTCGGGGAAAGGCGGGCAAAAAATAAATAAAACAAACAATGCCGTAATGCTCAAATATCCTCCGCTAAAAATAATTGTTAAGCGCCAAAAAGAACGCAAACGCTCCATAAATCGTTTCTTGGCTCTAAGGGAACTTATTGACCGCATTGAAATGAAAATCTCTCCCGAAACTTCCGATAGACTCAAAAAAATTGAAAAAATAAAAAAGAAAAAATCCGATAAAAAAAGAAAATCCTTTAAAAAGCATGGAAAAACCGTTAAATAAATCAGAATTTAAGAACATTCTCCTTATCCTGATAGGCAGAGTGGGCGATTATGTAATTACAACGCCGTTTATAAAAACTCTGCGGATAAAATATCCAAAATCTAAAATAACCCTTTTAATTTCTAAAAAAGCTCTGCAATTGGCTTTGAGAAATAAAGACCTTGATAAAGTCATTGTTTTTGAAAGCTGGACAAATATCATCGGCAATCTAAAACTGCTGTTTCTGCATAACAATAATTATGATATCGCGATTGACCTCAATCCCGCTTATTCCAGAACCTCCATAGGCATAATGTATCTGACGCGCGCGCCGATGCGCTTAACATTCGGCAAAAAAGCTCCTAAAAAAGCATATACTCATTTTATAGAAAACGAGTCTAATGCCGATGAGCATTTTTCCGATAAATATATGCGTATGTCAAAGTTTCTAAAAGCGGAATATAAACGCGAAATGAATATAGATGTTTTGGATGAAGATTCGCGCTCCGCGCAAGAACTGCTGAATAATCTTAATATGCATCCGGGCAAACCCTTAATAGCGATTCATCCCGGCAATTTCAAAAAAACCGGACACCGCTGGCCGGAAGAAAAATTTATTTCTTTCACCAAAGAACTTTTAGAACATACGGACGCGAACCTCTTTTATTTAATAGGGCCGGGAGAAGAAGAGATAACCCAAAAAAATATCCTGAATTTTCTCCCTGGAGTAAAATCTATAGGCCCCGTTCCCCTTGGCCCCGCCGCCGCCATATTGAAGAAAACGGATTTACTGGTATGCAATAGCACGGGAACGCTTCATATATCCGCTGCCGTCGGAACGCCCACCTTTTCATTTAACACGGCATATAGCCTTAAATGCTGGAAACCCGAAGGCGAGAATCATTTTCACGCTGTTTCAGACGATTGGAAATCTTGTCAAGGCATTACAGTAGAAACCGCTTTGGAAGAATTTGATAAAGCCTTTGACTATGCCGCAAAACGCCGCCAAAAAAAACTTTCCGCATAGCGCCGCGCCCGATTTACTTCTTGCCTCCATCTTCTTCATAGTGGCGCAATAGGCGCCACGGCTACACACTCTGAACTTTTTTGGGTCATTCGTAAATAAAGTGGAATAAAGAGTGGGTATAACGACAAAATAATTATCCAATAAAAGGTAATTTTACTATAAACGAGGCTATGCCTCATTCCCGTGGCGCCTATGGCGCCACGGGACAGGTCCCGCCTATGGCGGGATCGGTAGCTTTGCGAACGACCCCGTGGGTTAGAATAAATTTGGTTATGATAGAACCCGCGGGGTGAGAAACGAGCAGGTATTTTCAATCTACACTCTACTTTCATTGACAAATCCCACAATAATTACGAAAGAACACTTTTTTTCTCAATGTGCTACAATGTACATAATATGAAAACAATCGTCGTTTTGCCCGCGTATAATGCGGAAAAAACTCTTAAAAAGACCATTGAAGATATTCCAAAAGACATTGTTGATAGCATTATATTGGTGGATGACGCGTCTTCGGATAATACGGTAAAAATAGCCGAAGCTTTGGGCATTGAAGTTATAAGCCATAAAACAAATCTGGGCTATGGCGGAAATCAAAAAACATGTTATAGACACGCTATTGAAAAGGGCGCCGACATAGTGATAATGATTCATCCCGATTATCAATATAATCCAAAAGTAACGCCTCATCTTATCGGCTTGATTGAAAATGATATCTGCGATGTGGTTCTTGCCAATAGAATAAGAAGCAGAAAAGAAGCCTTGTCCGGCGGCATGCCATTTTATAAATATCTAGCAAACCGATTTCTAACTTTTGTTGAAAATT
Source organism: Elusimicrobiota bacterium (assembly GCA_022013385.1). Lineage (GTDB taxonomy): Bacteria > Elusimicrobiota > Elusimicrobia > Elusimicrobiales > UBA9959 > JAKLQJ01. The sequence goes on along the minus strand of JAKLQJ010000205.1, from coordinate 5,208 downwards.
TGATAACCGGAGAAAATCTCGGAGAATGGCATAGCGGGATGAGAGCCTATTCAAGAAAAGTCCTTACAACCATATCTTGGGAAAAAAATTCGGACGATTTTGTGTTTGACACGCAATTTTTAATCCAATGCGCCGATGCCGGCTTTAAAATTGGAGATATACCCATACAAACAAAGTATTTCAAAGAAGCCTCCTCAATAAATTTTATCAGAAGTCTAAAATACGGATTTTCCACGGTGTATGTCCTTTTAAGATATTTCCTCAATAAACTGAAAATTTTGAAATACCCCTTGCTTAAAAACAATTAAAAAACCAATGAATATTTTTAAACGCCTCTCAAGCAGAATAAGTCATTTATCAAGCAATGATATTGTATTTGGGAAAGAAAGCCGCGAAGAATTATTGACCGGCCTCTATTTATTCATTTTATTCATCTTATGCTTTATCAAGCTTGACAATTATATATTGCCTCAACTAGATGATTTAACTCATGCCGCTATGGGAGCTTCAATTCTTCAAACAGGAGATTGGTTTACCATGCATGAAGGCGCCATAATAAGCTGGCTTAAACCGCCGCTCTATTTCTGGGCAGAAGCAATTTTGTTCAAAATTTTTGAAGTTTCGGAATATTGGGCTAAATTCCCCGTAGCCCTAACCGGTTTTTTAACCTTCTTTTTTTCTTATAAAATAGCGGAGAAACTTTTTAACAAAAGAATCGGTTTCCTAACTTTATTTGTCCTTTCAACAAGCATGTTTTTTTTAAGATATACGCAAAGAGTAATGCTTGATATGCCGGTAACTTTCGCCTTAATTTTAAGTGTTTTTGCGGCAATAAAAGCTGAAAAAGATAAAAACGATAAAATCTATCTTCTCTATGGACTTGGCCTTGTTTTAGGCTATTACTTTAAAGGTTTGCAAGGTCTTTACGCTCTCGGAATTGTTCCCTTATATTTTATCCTCTCCCGGCAATTCAAAAAAATATTCAATGCCTATTTTTTACTTTCCATTTTAGCGGCGTTTTTTCTAATAGGCTTATGGGCCGTGCCTCAATATATAACTCATGGCAAAGAATTTCTTTTATCACAATCCGGAATAGGACCATTGGTTAGCGGCGGACTGGCGGGATATACCAATCCTTTTTATAGTCCCTTAAAAAATCTTTTCAGGATGTTTTACTGGATTATTCCGGCGTTTTACGGAATGTGGCTCGGTCTTAAGAAATTAAACGATAAAAATGAACGCAATGGTTTTATACTTTTGTTCCTATGGTTTTTTATTATAATTATCGCTTTATCGGCAAGCAGTGTCTTTGGCGTAAGATATCTCATACCGGCTCTTGTGCCGGCGGGAATATTTGCCGCTATCGCCCTTGAAAAATTTATAAAACCAAAAAACTTTCCTTATTTTCAGCATATTGCCTGTTTGATTGCCGGCGGCCTTTTAATTTTAATAGCGATACTGCCAGTGCCGCCGGTAAAAAAAGGAACCGAATATATTTCTCTTTATCGCTGCGTAAATAATATAGTCGGCAAAAATAATAAAATAATTCTCTATAAAGAGAAATCTTATATCTTCAATCAAGGCTTGGCTTTTTACAGCGCGCGGCCTTTAGATAAACAGGTAGATTCCATTAAAGATTTAATATCGGAAATCAATAAAAATGAAAAAAAGGTTTTTGTGATTTCAAATCCCGCGGATTACGAAGAAATAAAAGCGGCAATTTCAGCCAAAAGATTATTTAGATTTGCCTCATCGGATAAATGGACTTTATTTCAAATACAAAAACAATAATATAAGGAAGTATCACTTATAAAACTTTTGAGCTTCTTTTTGGAATTTCCAAACATTATTAAGATTATCTTCCAAAAGTTTTTTATCTTCTATCTCTTTATAAGTGTTTTTATCCATCGCTTTTACGCCTGAAAATCTCTGCGCCGATAAAGGCACAACAATAGTAATATCATCTTTTACAATAGCCGCGCTGTCCCAAGAAAAAGCGCTTACAAAATCCCTGTCATTTTTAATCAGCATATTCAAGCCGTTGGAATAATCTTCAACCGGATTTTTCACTTTTAATAATTTTAGAATGGTCGCGGGAATATCTAAATGGCTTGTGACATTTGAATACACCTTATGTTTCTTTCCGGGAATATGAACAACCATTGAGACCTTTATTTCTTCTTCACTATATGCCTGATTATGGCCGTGATAGCCTTTTTCAAAAAAAGGCTCGCCATGATCGCCGGTTACAACTATTATGGTATTTTCCAATTCGCCTCTTTTCTCAATATCTTGAACAATATTTCCGACAAGAGAATCATAGAAATGAATTGAATTTTTAAATTTATTGAAAACCGGTAAAACTTTCTTCTCGTTTAAAGTCAGATAATTAAAAGAATGGGAAGATGGTTTGAACTTTTCCATATCTTTCGGATAGGCGTAATTGCCGTGCGAGGCATCAAAAAAAAGAAAAGCGAAATAAGGCTTTTTAGCATCTTTTTCAGATAGAAACTTTCTGAATTCTTCGGCTATTTCAATATCCTTGCCGACTTTATCTTTGGCTTTAGGCTCATCATAGATATCTTTCGTGGGAACATTTACAAAACAAGTTTTATTAAATTCGGGAAAACTTAATTTTACGGCCGCATAAATTTTAAATTTATAACCCAATTCTTCCAGAATATCCATCATAACCGGGGCGCGCCGCTCGCCAAGGATATTAAACCAATAACTGCCATAAATACCGTAAAAAAGAGAAAATATTCCAAATCTGGTGCAATTGCCTCCGCTATAATGGTTCTTGAATACAAGCGACTTCTTGGATAAATTATAAATGTTGGGCATTATATCAGCCGTCAGCATATCGTATCTCACGGCTTCTCCGATAAGAAAAACTATATTCGGCGGATTTTTTATTTTCTCGTCAAATATAATTCTATTTTTGGGATAATCCATGCGAGAATACTTTTTATTTAATTTCACTTTTACCTTTTTATCCGCTTTAAAACCGAAATGTTTAATAGCAAAGTGTTTTATTGTAAGCGGCTGATATAGAGGAAATACTTTATTATTTCTGGTTATAAAAACATTGTTCTTCAAATCCCCGTAAGCATACATCGCTTTATCCGTAAAAACAAAAAAGAGCAGGAATAATAAACCGAGGATCATTGATTTTTTTGAAAGATTAGCGGTTTTTCTCGCGGCTATTTTCATAAACCATATTTCAAAACCTATTACAGTGAGAAACAAAAATCCCGCGAAAATTTTCATGCCCAAACCTTGATCAAGAGACTCAAAGCCGCCCTTGGTGGTAAGTATATTAAAAACCATGGGATTTATATGGAATTTAAATATTTTATATATCGCCACATCTATAATAAGCGCCATTTGAACAAAAACATAAATCGGAATATAAAAATATCTCCCCTTCTTTAAAATAAAGAAAGGGAAGGTTAGAATAGCCAAAACGGCATACATCGTAAAAGTATTTGAAATATAGGCTACAAAGATAAAAACCAACTCTTGCCAATTTGAGCTTATGCCGCCGAAATATGGAATGCCTATAAAAAGCGAGAGCGCGAAGTTTAAAATTAAAAAGGGAAATATAATATTTGTTTTTTTACTAGTCATAGTCCTAAGGCATCATGGCTTAGCGTTAATTTTACTATAATTGATATCTAAGCATAAAACCAAAAGGAATACGAGAACATGAATCTTAAAACCGTAGAAAAATTTTTAATATTGCGCGGCCATGAAAAATACCGCCTAAGGCAAATTCAGAATCTGATATACAAAAATTTTATTTCAGATTGGAATGAAGCCAATGTATTGCCTAAAGATTTAAAAGAAGACCTTTCAAAAAAAATAAATATACTCTCATTTGTCGTAAAAAAAACAATTAAGTCAAAAGATTTAAAAGCCGTAAAAGCCTTGTTTGAATTAAAAGATAAAAACTATATTGAAACGGTTTTGCTTGAAACTTCGACTAAAAACTTCAGCGTCTGCGCTTCAACACAAGTCGGATGCGCGGTAAAATGCCCTTTTTGCGCTACGGGAAAAATGGGGCTCAAAAGAAATTTAAGCGAGGAAGAAATTACTGATCAGCTATTATTCTGGAATCAATATATCAAAAAAGAAAAATTGGACGGAAAAATATCCGGCGTGGTTTTTATGGGAATGGGCGAGCCGTTTTTTAATTATGACTTAACGGCTCAAAGCGTAAAAAAATTAATCAGTCCCGACTTCTTTGGCCTCGCCTCAAGACATATCTCCGTTTCAACATTCGGCTATATACCCGGCATAAGAAAATTCGCCAAAGATTTCCCGCAAGTTAATCTTGCTATATCCCTGCATGCGGTAAACAATCTATTAAGGAACAAACTTGTTCCTTTAAATAAAGATTTTCCTCTTGAAAAACTCTCAAAAGCTTTAGGCGAATATGTGGAAACTACGCATAGAAAGGTTTTTATAGAATATGTTTTGATGAAAGGGGTTAATGACTCGCGAAAAGACGCGGAAAAACTTGTCAAATGGCTAAGAAAAACAGCGGCCGCCAAATATTTTACGATAAACATCATTCCCTATAATGAAACCGTAAAAAGATTTAAAGCCTCCTCCCCCGACCAAGCCAAATTTTTTGAAAGTCAGCTTCAAATGCTTGGAATTGCCGCCACAATCAGAAAAAGTCTCGGCGCGGATATTCAAGGCGCTTGCGGGCAATTAGCCGGGAAAAAAGCAAATAAACTCAAAAAAAGTAAAAAAGTTTAACAACTTTTTGCTTATGGGGGCCGGTCTTTTAAAAGAAAATCCATTACTCGGCACAATGCATCTTTAGCGTCATAATCATACAGAATAACATGATTGCTTTGTTTGTATTGCACAAACTCTTTATTTGTTGAAACTTCTTCTTGCAAAGATTTGTTAATTGAATATCTGTATATGCCAATTCCCGCCACAAATAAGACAACAAAAATGACTGCAAGCTGAAAAACAGTTTTCAATTTTATATTAATATCTAGTGTGGCAACAATGTAATTCTGCAACATTAACAAGAAAAATACCCCGCGGGTTGCCGTTATGCTACTCTGCTTTTCTACAAAGGAATCCCGCGGGGTTGAATCACAACGGTGTTTCAAAACTTTTTTGCCAAGACACTAGTGTAGTGCGTCCAACACTTCTTTACATTTAAATGCTTGTTTTTACCCCGTG
>JAKLQJ010000204.1 GCA_022013385.1 Elusimicrobiota bacterium | reverse complement strand
TACTTCTTGCTGTTTTTTACCTGCCGCGCTAAAGTTTTGTTTTGTCGTTACTGTAGCGCTGTATCGCTGTAGCACTGCCGCGCTATTTACTGTCATCCTCTTTTCTATTTCTTTTTTTATTTTTTCGGATTTTTTAAAAATCTCTATAAGACTGACTTTATTTTTGGCGGCGGCATATTCCAATGTCTTGCCTTTCTCAATATCATCGGCAATACTCTTAAATGTGGAGGAAGATTCCCGCGCCATAAAAAATAACATTATCATTTCCTGCCTGTAAAAACCTTTGCGAATATATTTCTTAATCTCTTTCTCAGGTTCGGTGGATTTAAAAACATCGCATGAGGCTGTGGAACTTAATTCAAGAACAAAAGCGTCCGCGAAAGCGTCCGCAGAGTTTATTATATTTTCTTCTTTTGCTCCGCCGATAAAGCCATCCGGCGCAAGCTGAGCGCCCAAAGAAACCTGCGCCTCGCTAACCAAAGGAAGAAAAAAACACGAACATAAAATAATAATTGAAAATTTCATAAAAATCCTTCAAGAACGAAAATAAGATGATACGCTTATACGATGATACGCAAAGAGGAATTTTCTTATTAATCTATTTTCCATATTTCCATACCGTCGTATTCTCATATTCCCGTATTTCCTAATTGCCTTGTTGCTAATTGCCTTACGCCTTATGCCTGCTATTATATTGAAGTCGTTACAAGAGTTTCGGTGGAAAGCACACCGGGAATAGGCCGTATCTCCTGAACAATGAGATTTGAAAGTTTGGGCAAATCATCTGTTTCCATATCCAAAACCAAATCCCATCTTCCAAATACGGCCGACATATGAACTACGCTTTTAAGCGCTTTTAGCTTGGTTAATGCCTGTTTTTCTTTTCCCGATGTAAGTTTTACGAGTACAAGTCCGGTTACCATTTTGATACCTCCGCCAATAATAATCTGTCCAAAAAGTTGCCATATCTAAATTTTAGCAAAAATACGCCAACAATACCCTTGCGCTTCTTGTTTTTCTGCTTTCTGTAACACTCTACTTAGCGCGGCAGCGCGGCAGACTAAGCAACAAGTTAATTCGGCAATATGGCAACAAGGAACAGCGTCCTCACCGCAGCCAAAAAATCCTAAACACCCAATTACTATAGTTGCAAAACTTTTTTGTCAAAATACTACTGTATCGCTGTTGTTGCCGCGCTGTATCACTTGTTGCTCTGCTCCCGCTTTTAGCGGGACAAGCTGCGCTGTATCACTATTGATCTGTCGCACTGTATCGCTGCTCCCGCTTTTAGCGGGACAAGCTGCGCTGTATCGCTGTTGTTGCCGCGCTGTATCTCTGCTCCCGCTTTTAGCGGGACAAGCTGCGCTGTATCACTGTTGATCTGTCGCACTGTATCGCTGTAGCTCTGCCGCGCTGATTTTACTATTCACTAAACATTTCTTTTTGTTTATAATGGAGCTATGAGAGTTCTTATTCAAAGAGTCAGAAAAGCTAGTGTAAGCGTAGACAATGATTTAAAAGCCGCTATAGGCGGCGGTTATGTTATCTTTCTTGGAGTGGGAGAAGGAGACACGGAAAAAGATGCCGATTATCTGGCTGACAAAACCGCTAATTTAAGAATATTTTCAAATGATGAGGGAAAATTCGATTATTCCCTGCTAGATATAAAGGGCGAAGTTTTAGTCATTTCTCAATTTACTCTTTATGGAAATACGCAAAAAGGAAGAAGGCCTGATTTTGCCAAAGCGGCAAAACCAAATATCGCTAATAAGCTTTATCAATATTTTAACGAATCACTGAGAAAAAAAGGCGCGCGAGTAAAAACCGGAATATTTGCCGCGGAAATGCTGGTTGAAATAATAAATGACGGACCGGTAACAATAATGATAGACAGCATAATCAGCGCGACAGACTACAGCGCGGCAGGCAGACAGAATATAAAATAAGACAAGGCAACAGGTAACAAAAACCAATAAGGATTATGAAGAACAGATTGTAGGCAAGAAGCGTAAAATTAAGAGATTAAGTAACGGCAAAGAAATGAGAAAAGAAAAAAACGGAAATATGGGAACAAGGCAATAAGGCTAAGGTGATACAAATGGAGAACAGTTGTTTGTAACCTATAACCTGTGATATGTGATCTTTATGATGAAACCTCTACTTGAAGTCAAAAATCTTTCAGTTACCGTAAACTCCGACGATAAAGAAATTGAGATACTCCAAGATATAAGCTATAAACTTTATCCTTCGCAAACGCTGGCTATAGTGGGAGAATCGGGCTCGGGGAAAACTTTAAGCGCTTTGGCTTTGGTAAAATTATTGCCGAATTCCGTTTCCATAAGCTCCGGTAGCATAATTTACAATGAAAAAAATCTGACAAAACTCACTGAAGACAATTTGAGAAAAATCAGAGGCTCAAAAATATCCATGATATTTCAAGAGCCTATGTCATCTTTAAATCCGGTGCTGACCATAGGCAAACAAATTTCAGAAACAATAATGGCGCATAAGAAAATTTCTAAAACTAATGCTTTAAATCAAAGCGCCGAGCTTCTTGAAAAAGTGGGGATTTCAAACGCTAAAAGCAGGCTAAAAGACTATCCTCATAATTTTTCAGGCGGAATGAGGCAAAGGGTAATGATAGCCATTGCCCTTTCATGCTATCCCGATATCGTGATAGCGGATGAACCGACTACGGCATTGGATGTAACCATACAAGCGCAAATACTTAAACTTATGGCTAAACTGCGCGATGAACGAAAAATGTCGATGATATTGATAACTCATAATTTAGGCATTGTCGCACAATACGCGGACTATGCTCTCGTTTTTTATGCCGGCAAAATAATGGAAAGAGCTCCGGTTAACCGGTTATTAAAAAATCCCGCTCACCCTTATACAAAAGCTTTGCTAGATTCATTGCCTAAAATAAAACACGGGCAAAACATATTGAAAACAATAGAAGGCAATCCGCCTAATTTTGAAGATAAAATTGAAGGATGCCCGTTTCATCCGCGATGCGGGGAAGTTATGGAAAAGTGCAAGACTTCCCTGCCGCCTGAATTTAAAATAAACAATGAACACGGCTCTAAATGCTGGCGATCAAAAGCGACAAAAGGCTATTAGCGTAATCAGCGCAGCTTGTTGGCGCCATAGGCGCCACGGGAGCAGCGAAACAGAATAACAGAAAGCAAAAGCAAGAAATAAGTGGAGAGTGAAAAGTAAATGCTAATCACTTATCACAAATCACTGAAACACTGCCGAAATGCTACGCTGTTCCTTGTTGCCGTGTTGCCTAATTACCTTGTCGCCTAACTAGCGCTGAATTATATGAAAAAAATTTTGGAAATTAAAAATGTGTCAAAAAAATTCGCTCTGAGAAAAGACAATTTCTTTTCCGCGCGGAAATTTTTTACCGCCGTTGATAATGTGTCGCTATCGCTCAAAGAAAACCAAACTCTCGGCATAGTGGGAGAATCGGGTTCGGGGAAAACAACACTGGCCAAACTTATTCTTGATATTGAAAAACCCGATTCGGGAGAGATCCTTATTGACGGGAAAGATATAACGCGCGCCAAGGGAAAGGAACTTAAAGAGCTTAGGCGCCAAACGCAGGTAATATTTCAAGACCCCTATTCCAGCTTAAACCCCAGAATGAATGTGGAAAATATTATTTTAGAGCCTCTTCAAATTAATAAAATTATAAAACAAGAACAAATCAAAATTCTTCACTCTCTGCTTAATTCCGTGGGACTGCCGCAAAATTGTTTAAAAAAATATCCTCATGAATTTTCAGGAGGGCAAAGACAGCGAATAGCTATTGCAAGGGCTTTGGCATTAAAGCCGAAAATTATAATAGCCGACGAACCCATATCAAGCCTTGATGTGTCCATACAGGCGCAAATTTTAAATCTTCTAAAACAAATCAAGGACGAAATGCGAGTCAGCTATATATTTATATCCCATGATCTTTCGGCTGTCTGCCATATTTCAGATAAAATAGCGGTAATGAATAAAGCGGCCGTGGTGGAACTCGCGCCTGCCGAAGAACTTTTCAAAAACCCTTTGCATCCTTATACGCAATTATTGCTTAATTCCGTGTGCGACGCGGACCCTGAAAATAAAAACGACGATATTCAAATTATTCAAAACGATTCAAATTTATCGCCGAGTTGCGCCTTTGCCGAGCGCTGCCCGTTATATGACCAAAAACATTGTTTAAGCGAAAACAATTTAAGCGAAGTAAAAAAAGAGCATTTCGTTAAATGCGCGCTTTCTTCACAAAAAAAGGCTTTATACGGAGATCGCAATGAAAATTAATAAACAAAGAATGATAAAAAGTTTTATAGAGCTTGTTAAGATAGACTCTCTCTCCGGAAGAGAAAAGGATGTTTCTCTATATCTTAAAAATATCCTAAAGAAAATGGGGGCGAAAGTTTTATTTGATGATGCCGGCAAAAAAACGGGGGGGAATGCGGGCAATCTTATAGCTAAATTTAAAGGCTCGCGAGCAGGGAAACCTTTTATTCTATCGGCGCATATGGATACTGTCGGGCCGGGTGAAAATATACGGCCTATTTTAAAGTCCGATAGAATAGTTTCCGACGGCAGAACAATATTGGGAGCCGATTGCAAAAGCGGCATAGCGATTATACTGGAAATAATTCAGGTTCTAAAAGAAAACAAACTGCCTTATCCTCCGATTGAAGTGGCGCTTACCGTAGGCGAGGAAGCAGGATTGCTAGGCGCGAAATTTTTGGATTATTCCAAACTTAAAGCGAATTACGGAATAATTTTTGATAGTGAAAGAGCATTAAATCAAGTTACCGCCAATGCCCCTGCGGCTGATAGAATAGAGATTGAAATACACGGCATAGCCGCTCATGCGGGCGTATCACCCGATAAAGGAATATCAGCCATAAGAGTCGCCGCGGACGCGATATCAAAAATGAAACTCGGCGCGATAGATTTTGAAACAACGGCAAATATAGGAATAATAAACGGCGGGAATGCCACTAATGTAATAACGCCTCTCGTGAAAATGACAGGAGAAGCCAGAAGCCATAAAATATTTAAACTTGCGCGCCAAACAAAACATATGCGGGAAACGATAGAAAAAGCGGCAAAAAAAGCAAAGGCTAAATTTAAATTTTGCGCGAAAAGAGAATTCCATAATTTGCATATTAGTCATTCCGATACCGTATTAAGATTAATCGGCGAGGCAATGCTGGAAATGGGAATAAAAATGCGGCCAGTATCATCAGGAGGCGGAACGGACGCCAATGTTTTCTATAAGCATAAAATAAAAACTCCTATCATGCCTACGGGAATGAAAGAGGTGCACAGCGTTAAGGAATATCTTCTGCTTAAAGAATTTTTTAATTCGGCTATTGTCGCATTAAAGGTGATAAGCAAGCTGTAAAAATAGCGCAGCAGTGCTACAGCACGACAGCGATACAGCGCAGCTTGTCCCGCTAAAAGCGGGAGCAGCGATACAGCGATACAGTGCTACAGTAACGACAAAACAAAACTTTAGCGCAGCAGTACTACAGCGATACAGTGTGGCAGAGCGGCAGTGTGGCAGTGTGGCAGCGCGACAGCGCGGCAGAGCGGCAGTAGCTGCAAAGCATAGCTTTGCCTATAAGAGAACAGAAACAGAATAATGGAGGTATAGATGTGTAGAGGTATGGATGCGTGGCAGAAGAACAGAAAGCGAGAAGCCAGCAGAGATTAAAAAAAGGCAACAAGGCTATTAGGGAATTAGGTAATTGGGTAATTAAATGGAAATACAAAAATATGGTAATAAGGGAATATAAAAAACTAAAAAATGATGATGATAAACTAATATGCAAGTGTTTTGTTGCGAGCGAGTTGATATTATTAGAATTTGGAATTTAAACTGCCGCAGTGCCCGAGCTGAATAACTATGACTAATTTTTTGACTAAAAGAATTCTAATGCTTCCCATAGTGGCTATAGGAGTTACTTTTCTTTTGTTTTCGCTGACCAATATACTGCCGTCCGAAATGCGGGCATCGCTTTATGTTCAAAGCCAAAAAGAGCTTACTCCCGATACCTTAAAGGAAATAATAAAAACACATAAACTGGACGCTCCGATATTAAGCCAATATTTAATATGGCTGAAAAAAGTTTTGAAAGGCGAACTTGGCTATTCTCAAAGCGCTAATATGCCTGTAAAAGATGCCATAAAAACTTGCCTGCCCGCCACCCTTGAACTGACTATTTTCGCTATAATACCCATTTTCTTTATCGGCTTATGGGCGGGTGTAATTTCAGCCGTAAATCGCGATAAATTTACGGATCACTTTACGCGTTTTGCCGCTATTACGGGGTATTCTCTGCCAACCTTCGTATTCGGGCTTATAATGCTAATGATATTCTACGGTTGGCTGGGTATTTTTCCGCCCGGCAGATATTCTTTAAACTCGGATATCATCATAAACGCGGGAGAATTCACGCGATGGACAGGCATACTTACCGTTGATTCTATTCTTAATTTGGAATTCGGCGTATTCTTTGACGCTCTAAAACATTTGGTATTGCCGGCCTCAGTTCTATGCTTTGGAAGCATAGCTTTGCTGATTAGAATTACAAGAACATCTATGCTTGAAGAATTGAATAAGGATTATATTCGCACAGCTAAATCCAAAGGGCTTAAGGAAAGCTATATTATAAACACGCATGCCAAACGAAATGCTCTTATCCCGGTAATTACGCTTATAAGCCTGCAATTTATACGGCTTCTTAGCGGAGTTGTCATAACTGAAACTGTTTTTGATTTTCCCGGCATTGGCCGTTGGGGAATAAAAGCCGCGCAACAGCTTGATTTGGCGGGAGTAATGGGGTTTTCGTTGATGACGGCGGCGCTTTTCGTAATTGGGAATACAATCTCGGATATTTTATACGCGGTAGTTGATCCGAGAATAAGGTATGGAAAGAAATAAAAAATGCGTTAAACGCATTTTTTAGTCACCAGTTACAGGTCACAAGTCACAAGAAACGGCAACAACAGAAAAAAGTAAAGAAGAAGAAAAGAGATTGAGTAATTGAGAAATTAAGTAATTAAGTTAAATAAGGAGCTCCTTAAAAAACTCTAGGCTATGCCAGTGTCGTATTAGAGGCTATGCCTATTGGACGGCTAATCGCTTAATCACTTGCACTAATCACTATTCTCTTAATTACTGCTGTCTACTTCTGAACTTTAAACTCTAAACTAACTTATGAAATTTGAAAATTTAAAAAAATCAAGAACTTTCAAAAGATTCAGGAAAAACAAAACTTCCGTTATAGGCGCGGCGCTTTTGCTCTCCTTTGTTTTTCTCGCCGTTTTCGCGCCCATAGTATCGCCGCCCGCCTCGTCGGACTCCTATCTTATTCCGCAAGCGGGATATTCTCAGGAACCCGCGCCGCCCTCAAAAGAACATATTTTCGGCACAACCGAACAACAGTATGACTTGTTTTACGCTATAGTTTGGGGAACGAGAACGGCGTTTAAAATCGGGGTAATGGTAGTTTTTGTTTCATTGCTGCTTGGCATAACAATAGGCGGACTCGCGGGATTTTACGGCGGTTGGATTGACGAGATAACAATGCGCTTTACGGATATAATACTGTCTTTTCCGGGCATTGTTCTGGCAGTTGTTATTGTGGCCATGCTCGGACCTGGAATAGAAAAAGTCATAATAGCAATTGCGGCCGTTTCATGGCCGGGATACGCGAGGCTTTTGAGAGGGGATGTATTAACGGTTAAGAATTTTGATTTTGTCGCGGCTTCTAGAACCATGGGCGCCGGAGATTTTTGGATTTTCATCAAACATATTTTGCCTAATTCAATATATCCGGTGATAATAGTGGCCAGTCTTGACATAGGGAGTATTGTGCTTACCGCGGCAGCTTTGAGTTTTCTGGGGCTCGGTTCGCCGGCAGGTTATGCCGACTGGGGACAAATCATCGCCATGTCGAGAAACTGGATACTCGGAACAAGCTCCAATCCTTTCGCTTATTGGCATACGCTTCTTATTCCCGGAACCGCCATATTTCTATTTGTTTTAAGCTGGAATCTTATAGGCGACGCATTTAGAGATATATTGGACCCGAGACAGCAGTAAGAGGGTTGGCGGGTTTGCGAGAGCGTAACAGATTGCAAGAAGCAGAAAACAATAAAAATACAGAAAAAATGGAGCGGAAAAAACTTAATAATTTTCGCTACTGAACAATTCTTTAGACAACTTTAGACAACTGAGTTTTTAGCAAACTCTAAAATAAGTAAAATAGGAAGATATGCTTAATGAACCTAAAGATCTTTATTCTCTTGTCGCTCAAAAAGCTTTAAGAAATCCAGAAGATATCGCTTTTATAACTTTGGATAAAAGAATCAGTTTTCACGAATTGCTCTTTTCAATAGACAGAGCCGCCGATATGTTCTGGCAAATGGAAATTAGAAAAAACGATAAAATAGCGATAGCGCTGAAAAATTCAATCGAGTTTGTAATTTCTTATTTCGCGCTTGTAAAACTGGGAGCTGTAAGCGTGCCGGTGAATTTTATGGTTTCAAAAGAAAAAGAATTGCTGTATATACTTGAAAACTGCGGGGCTAAAGGAGTAGTAACCGAAAAAGATTTCGCAAACAACTATTTGAAATTGCCGAAGAAACTGAATAAATTAAACTTTATTATTTCCGCCGATTATTGCGACTCTGACGGAGTAATAGATTTTTGGAAGTCATTAAAACACGCTCATTATCATCCTCAAACTCAGGAGACACAAGCAAGTGAAAATGATGTGGCTTCAATATTGTATACATCAGGAACAACTGGTCATCCCAAAGGAGTTGTTTTAACTCATCGCAATCTCCTTTTTAACGCTAAAGCCGCTATGGAAGTAATGCAACCCACGAAAAAAGATGTTTTTATGTGTTTATTGCCGATGTTTCATACTTTAGCCTGGACCGCGAATGTAATACTTCCGCTCTACGCCGGAGCAAAAACTCTTATAATAAAGAACATCTCGCCGCCAAAAGCATGGCTTAAGGCTATGGGAAAAGAAGGAGTTACCATAATGGTAAGCGTGCCTCAAATTTATGGAATATTGGCAAAAGAAGCAAAAGGAGCAAAAAAATATTTCCTTAAATATTGGGCTTTGAGAAAGGTCAGGTTCTGCGTTTCAGGCGCCGCTCCTTTGGGCCATGCCATGAAAAAAGAGTTTGAGAAAGTTTTTAAGGCGCCGCTGCTTGAGGGATACGGACTAACCGAAACAAGCCCTGTGGTAACGGCAAGCCATCCCAATAAAAAAAGGCATGGTTCGGTAGGCAGGCCTTTGCCCGGAGTAAAAATAAAAATAGTTGACGATAATAACCGTCACTTACGGACGGGTGAAGCGGGGGAAATCTGTGTGCAGGGACCAAGCGTTACCTCCGGCTACCATGAAAATGATTTGGCGACAAAAGAACTTTTTACCGATGACGGATGGCTTAAAACGGGAGATATAGGCGTAATTGACGACGATGGATACCTATTCATAAAAGACAGAAAAAAAGACATGGTAATCGTAAAAGGGCTAAAGGTTTTTCCGGCTCAAATAGAACAAGTTCTAAATAATCATCCGAAAATACAGGAAACAGCGGTAATCGGAATACCTCAAGACAATGACAGTGAAACTATGAAATGCTTTTGCGTTCCCAAGAAGGGAACTGTTCTTGAAATCTCTGAAATCAAACGCTATATAAAAGAGCATCTTGATGTTTATAAAAGACCGCGTGAAATTGAAATTATCGAAAATCTTCCGAAAAATACCCTCCAAAAAACATTAAAAAGAGTTTTGCTGGAAATGGAGCTTGAAAAAAATCAGAGGCAAAATATTAGAGGATTAGAGGATTAGAGGATCAGAGGATCAGTTGTATTGTAGACTCTATTACTCCTAAACCCTTTGACTTTATTAATACAACGAACACACCACCATGAAACAAATCTTAAAGCTTTTTCTCAATGTTTTCAATAAAGAGTCGTATATCGTCGGCGGAGCTCTGCGCGACATATTATTAAATAGGCCTTTAACCGATATAGACATTGCCGTTCCAAATACCGCCGACCTTGAAAAAAAACTTAAATTTATAGCAAAAAAGAAATCACTCTCGTTTTTTCCTTTGGATAAAAAAGAAAAAACATACAGAATGATTTTAAAAAAGCCTTTTATTATCCAAATGGATATATCCGCCATCAAGGAAAAAAGCATTATAGCTGATTTAAAAGCCAGGGATTTTACGATAAATTCCATGGCTTATCCTTTGACGGAAACGATTAAATTATCTTTTAAAGCTGTCAAACGGGGAATGGAGAAAACAAAAAAAGGAACAAGCCTAAAAATAAAGGGGCTTAGAATCAAAAAAGTCATAGACCCTACAAACGGAATTAAGGATTTAAAAAATAAAAAAATAATATTTTCAAATCCGGCCAAAGCGATTAAGGATGACCCATTAAGGATGCTCAGAGCATTTAGAATCGCTTCCCAGTTAGACTTTACGATAGACGGGAAATCTTTATCGGAAATAAAAAAACAGTCGCCAAAAATACTCAAATCATCGTCCGAAAGAATACATGATGAGCTCATGCTTATTCTTAAAAACCCTCACTCTTTAACTTATATAAAAAGCCTTTTTGAATGCGGATTGCTGCTAACGATATTTCCGGACTTAAAAGCGCAAATTGAATGCGCTGAAGAATATTACGGAAAAGGCGGAGTTTTAAAACACACCTTTAAAGTTATTGAACGCATGGAATATTTCTTTGAAAATGCCGATATCATCATTCCTTATTATAAAGAATTTCCCGATTTTTCCCATGAAAAAGAAATTTTAAAAATGATAGCCCTTTTGCATGATGTGGCAAAACCTCCCAAAGCGGCTTTTGTAAAAGGACGATTAAGATTTTTCGGTCATGAAGAATACGGCGCAATAATGAGCGAAAGAATAATGAAACAGCTGCGTTTTTCAAATAATCACATAAAGATTGCCTATAGCGCTATAGCTCATCATTTGAGAGTGGGTAATTTGGCGTCAAATAATAATATTTCAGAACGCGCTATTTTTAGATTTTTTAGAGATATGGGCGATAATGCATTTTATCTGCTTATTCTTTGCTGGGCAGACCATTCAAGCTATATATCTTTGAACCAGTTGAGCTCAATAATTGAAAAAATAAAACAAAAACCGTTTTTCATCGGGCAAAAAGGATTGCCAAAAACCGGCATTACAAAAACTTTGCGTTTCCTTCAAGTGGTCAATCTTCTTTTTTCGACTTATATAAAAAAGACTCTCAAATTAAAGGAAAGCAAGCTCATAAACGGCAAGGACATAATGAAGACGCTAAAAATTAAAGAAAGCCCTCTTATCGGCCGAATTTTGAATAATATATCAATGCTTCATTTTGAGGGGAAAATAAAAACAAGAAAAGACGCAATAGATTATTTGAAAAAACAAAAAGAGTTAGAGAGTTAGGGAGTTGGAGGGTTTGCGGGTTTGTGAGTTGGCGGGTTGGCGGGTTGGCGGGTTGGCGAGTTGGCGGGTTGGCGAGTTGGCGGGTTGGCGAGTTGGCGGGTTTGCGAGTTGGCGAGTTTGCGGGTTGGCGATTTAGTAATTTAGTGATTAGGAAACTGGTGACTGGCAACTGGTGACTAGTGTAGTGTGTCGTAAATAACTTGACATTTACTATTTACGCATCTTGCGTCGTGGTTTTAACCCCGCGGGTTTTTTCTACAACCAAGTTTACCCAACCCACGGGGTAAAAACAAGCATTTAAATGTAAAGAAGTGTTGGACGCACTACAC
>JAKLQJ010000203.1 GCA_022013385.1 Elusimicrobiota bacterium | reverse complement strand
AATTCAGCGGCGGCGATAGCATATAGTAAATTAGCGATAGCGGATGCAGATTTAACGATAGCAAAGACCAGTGGATTACAGGCAGCGCTAGATGGAAAAGTAGGAGCGGGGGATGTAAATACATTTACAAGTTCACAGACGATAAAAGGCGCATTGGGGTTATTGGTTGATTACGAGATAAAAGCGGGGTCGATGACGATTACAACTGAATTGGGTGCGGCAGGTATAATTGCCACTGATACAACTTCGTCAAGGTTCCATATTCCAAAATTAGCTTCGACTGATTTTGAAACTTTAACCCCCTCAGATTTTGGCGATCTGTATTATAACACCACTCTAAATGTGGTATGCGTGAGTACAGGAACTACAAATTCTGGAGATTTTTCGAGAATGGATGGAACAACATCCTGTTGGTAAAGTTTAGTAGTTGAAAATATGAAAAAACTGAATACGACAATAATAATCTTATTCTGGATGGCATTGGTTACGAATGCTCAGACGAAAACTCTGGAAACTCAAAGTATTTCCGGCGGTTTGGTTATTTCCACCAATAGCATCCATGAATTGGAATCGGTTGTGGGGGAAATATCCGGCGCGCAGATGACAGGCTTATCTAAGAGATTGTATTCCGGTCATGCGAGAACAAGCCACAGTCCAGGCGTGGTTTCCGATCTTATCGTAAGCACAAATACCGTTGGCGAAGGTGAAATATTGCTTGGCTGGACACATACCGGAAATGACGGAAATATAGGACAGGCCGGAGTGTTTTATATAAAAGTGGCTACTTTCCAAATAACAAATGCCAATTTTGCGGGAATTTCTTCCGCATTAAATGTTACCGCGTTAATTCCCGGCACTACCAGTGAACGCACAATATCCAATCTTTCGGATTCGCAATTGTATTATATGGCTATTCGCGCGAAAAATAGCGCCAATATATACGGCAGAGTTTCGCCAAATTCAACTTTTTATGTCTATACTATAGCGCCTGATCCCATAAGTTCTCTTTCGGTAATTTCAAGTTCTGCTGGACAAATCAATATATCTTGGAATGTTACCGGCGATGATGGTAATACCGGCGATCTGAATCCCGGAGTCTTTAGAATAGATTATTCGTCCGATCCTCTTCATTCTTTTTCCAAAGATATGTATGTTGTCCAAATTGACACCGTCGCCGCGGCTTTGAGCGAGCAGTTTTATCATTTAAGCGACCTTTTGGGCAATGTTACTTATTTTGCCACGGTTTATATAGGCGATGAGATTTCAGTTTATTCGGGGCTTTCTTCAATAGGGGAAATTGTTACTATGGCTTATCCTCCCGCCATTTCAAGTTTTTCAGCCATAAGCACGGGCAGTTTCACCGCTAATTTTACGGCTAACAATAATGCCGGCACGCAATATCAGCTTGAAATTTCCACATATTCAAATTTTAGTTCTGTGATAAATTCAGGTTGGCAGGCTTCAATAAGTATCAATTTTGGCGGACTTACTCCGAAGACAACTTATTATGTTAGGGGAAAATCCAGAAATTTCAGCAATATTGAGACTCAATTTGCCGATTTTGGTTCTGTTGTTCTTGATAGCGTGAGCGGAACATATAAGCCCAAAATTCCATTTTCCGCAGGCGCTCGCTCGGGTTCTAATTTTACAATTTCATGGGATGCGATTGTTGAAAATATAAACGGAAATACTACTGCCATATCGCGATACGATTTGTATACGAGTACGGCTTCCAAGGGCGTTAAAGAGCTTTTAGTATCGCTTTCAAGCAATACCTTAAGTTATAGCGAAACGGTATCGGCAGCGAAATGGTATTGGGTAAGCGCGGTTGATATTTACAATAATGAAAGCGCTCAAAGTTGGGGAATCAAAAATTATGATGAAGTCGCTATGACGGTTTCAGATGATGAAGAAGCTTATTTGGATATTCCCAAGAGCGTAAGCAATGTTCTTTCAAATAATAAGCTTTTGCCTATTGTGCTTAATCAGCCTGAAAAAGAGAAGGGGTCGGTTCTCAGTTCTTACAAACTCTACTTCAAGGACGAATCGGAAAACATTATCTTGAATAGAGATTTTTCAGATAATGTTACCTTGGTTTTGCCGGTTTCAAATGTTTCCGGCCCTCAGTCCGCTTCAATAAAAACATTGGCTTCATATTCTGCCTACGACTATGCGATTTATCACGACAATGGAGTTGAAGATGTAAAGCTTGGAGGCACGGTCAATTCCGACGGAACTGTCAGCATAATTACGAAAAAAACAGGAACTTTTGAAGTTAAAAGGGTAATAAGAGCGCAGGGTTTTGTTATTACTCAAACCGTACCGAGAAAAATATTTACTCCTAATGGCGACGGTATTTGGGACGATTTTCATATTATATTTGAAAATCCGGAAGGTTTAGCCATAACGGGCGCGAAAGTTTATGATTTAAGAGGAACGGAAATAGCAAAGCTTGTAAGCGGGACTTATAATAGTGAAGCCTCTCTTTTATGGGACGGGAAAAAAGACGGTAGTGTGGTAAAGTCGGGTATTTATGTTTACCAGTTTAAAGCCGGGGATAAATATTATAGCGGCACGATGGTATTGGCTAGATAGCATACAAGGTTATTGGCAAGCAAGAAGTAGCGGGCGATTTACTGACCGCCGGACAAAAGAGAGGCAAAAAGTGTTCTTTGTGATTCAATACTTTGCGTTCTTTGCGAGTGATTTTGCGTAATCTGCGATTTATGGAAATAATTATGAAACATAGAAATACTAAAATTAAGCCTGCATGCGCAAAATTTAAAATACGCCTGATAACGGGTTATGTCCTTTTTTTAGGTATTGTTATGGCTTCAATAAACGCTAATTCCGCCTTTCTTGATATCGGTTATGGCGCAAGGCCTGTCGCTATGGGACAGGCTTTTACAGCTATATCCGATGACATTAATGCGACACATACAAACCCCGCCGGGCTTGCCTTTATCACTGTTCCTGAAATATCAGCTCTTTATGGACGGATGTATGAGGGGCTTAGTGACAATTCTGAGATAGGGCAGGGACATTTTGGATTTGCTTATCCCGTGAAAAAATATATTCCCGGCACATTAGGCTTTAGTTGGGAAGAACTTAATCTTACTGAAGCTTATTCCGAAACAAGTTTTACTCTCTCATATGGAACGGAAGTTTATAAAAATATTTTTGCCGGTTTGAATTTAAAAATGTTGCGCAAAAGCTACTCTTCGGATATTTATACAGAAGCGGATCCGCTCTTTAATAACGGTTATTCAAAATCGGCAATAGCTCTTGATTTGGGCGGTTTATATAGAGTTAATTCTCAATACACACTGGGTTTAGCGGTAAGAAATATCAATCAGCCTGATATGGGAATCGCGAATAAAGATATGGTTCCCATGCAAATAAGAGGCGGAGTCGCCTATTGGAAAAATAATGGAGTTATAGATTTGGATATGAGTTATTCGGACTCCGATTATGATATTTCAATGGGAATCGAACATTGGCTAAGCAATAAATTCACATTGCGTTTCGGGCTTTTAGCCGGCAATGATTCAAGAAGAAATTTCAGTTTAGGACTTGGCAGCAAATTTAGTTCTTTTCAGTTTGATTATGCTTTTAGTTTGCCCATAGGCGGTATAGCGCAAACAGTCGGATCTCACAGATTTTCTTTTTCAATGAGATTTGGCGCTCATTATGACATTAACACCGCTTTGGCCGCAAAAAATATTGAGGACTTGCGCGTTCAATTATCAGGTTCTCTGCGGGCTATGGATGAAGCTAGGGCTCAAGCGGCGAGTCAGGAAAAACAGATTAAAGAGCTATCAAAAAAGGTAGAAGATCAAAATGATAAAATAGATTCTTTAGCCATTGAAGGTGTTGAGCGTAGCGCTAAGTTTAAAGGAGTAGACATTTCAAGCGGCGCTTTAAATACTATTGAAGTTCAAATGATGGATATTGCAAGAGAGCTTGAAAAGTCAAAGAGAGAAGTTCAGATTTTCAAAAATAAGATTTCAGGACTAGAAAAAAGGCTTGCCGGTAAAAAAGACATTGAGAAAAAATCTGCAGCGTTTGAGACTCAAACAATTGGCGGCAAAAAGGTATATGTGGTTGAAAGCGGCGACACATTGCGCAGTGTAGCTGAAAAAGTGTATGGCGATTCTTCAAAATGGATTGAAATATACAAAGCTAATTCAAATAATGTGGGAAGAAGCGGTCGGATAGAAAAAGGACAGATATTAACGGTTCCATAAAGCGCAAAGGGCGCAGAAAAATAGTAATCAGTAACCAGTAATCAGTAACCAGTAATCAGTAATCAGTAACCAGTAACCAGTAATCAGTAATCAGTAATCGGTAATCAGTAACGGGTAGCAAAGCACGAAGAATATAAAATATGCGTAATCTGTGATTGACGGATGATAATTATGGCAAATCAATGGGATGAATCTACTTTTAACGAGCAGGCCATAGGCGATATAGAAACCGCCAGACTTGCTTTGAGATGGGCTTTGGATAAAATCAAATACCTTCAAGAGGATAATTTAAAATTCAAACAGAATGTGCAAGAAAAAAACAGTCAGATAAATTTTCTTGAAAACCAGCTTAAGAACAAGAACGGGGAAATCGAAAAACTGTTTAAATCTCATGATGAAGAAATGAAATCAAATCATTCTTCGCTTGAATATCAATTCAAAGCGAAGCTTGAACGATTATCCGAGAGGGAGAAAGAGGTTGAGGAAAGGATAGCCCGCCAAGAAAATGATTTTAAAGATAAAGAGTCCAAACTGCTTGAGGATTATCAGAAAAAATCCGATGAGCTTCGCGGACGATGGTCCAATATAGAATCGGAATTATGGCAATTGCGCCAGGAACAGATTCTTAAACAGCAGGAATATGAAAAAATTTATGGCGGCAAGCTTGAAGATGAAAAACATAATTTATCGGAAGAGACGAATTCTCTTAAGGAAAGTCTTGAGAAAAATTATGAAATTAAACTTAGGGAACTGGAGAAAAGAGAATATACATTGAGAGAAGAACTCAAAAAACAAGAAGCTGTTTTTAAGTGGGCTAAAGACAGTTGGCAAAAAGAAGTGGATGAACGAGAGAAAAAGCTTAAAGTAAAAGAACTGGAAATTGAGAAAAAGCTTTTAGAGAAAAATCAGGAAATTGATGATTCAAAAGTCAGAGTTGGATTGCTTGAAAAACAGATTAGAGATTTACCTGACGCCTTAAAGAAAAGGGACGAGGATATTGACAGGTATCGCAGTTCTTTGGAAAGTCTTGAGGGCGTCATTAAAACGCTTGAAGATGAGAAAAAGAATTTAACGGAGTCTTATGAGAGCAAAAACGCTGCTTTGTCCAATTCCCTTGAGGCGGAGAAGTCTCGTTACAAAGATTTAGAAATTGAGATACCGAAAAGGCTTAAAATAGCCATAGAACATGAGAGAGCGCGGTTTCATGACAAATTGAGCGAGATAGAATACAATTATAAAGAAGATGTCCGAAAAAAACAGGAAGAAACAGATTATCTAAGCAATAATTTGAAAACATTTGAAGGAACAATAAAGGCTCTTCAAGACGAAAGAAATAATTTTTCCCAAAAAATAGAAACACTTCAGGGCCAGCGCGATATTAAGAACGACGAGCATTCTTTTCGCGAAAAACAGCTTCAATCGGAATTTGAAATAAGGCTTAAAGTTGAACTTGAAAAAAACATGCTGGGGCTAAAGCATGAAATAGATACAGCTCAGAGAATTTATTCCGATAATTTAAAACTTAAAGTTGAGGAGATATCCCATCTTAGAAAAGAACTTGAAACACTTTCTGTTGATAAAGTAAGCCTGAAAGATCAAGTTTCTGGAATGCGCAGGAATATTGACGCGCTTAATGAAAAACATGGGGAAGAAATTCTTTTTATTAAGGCAAAAGAAAAAGACGATTACAAAGCTAAACTCATAGAGAAAGCTGATGAGATGGGCAAAACTTATAATGCGGAAAAAACCAAGTTGCAATCGGACTTTGAAAGGCAGCTTGATAATATAAACGCGATTCTCGCAGGAAGAGAAGAGGAAATTTTGCGCTTTAAACTTGCTTTGCAGAAAAGCGAAGAAGAAAAGAAAGTTTTGATTCTTGAAGAAAGACAGAAAATTAAATTTGATTTGGATTTGCAGGAAAAAACTTTTCGCGATACAGCGAAGCTTTATGAAGACAAGATCGTTCAATTGTCTAAAAACATTGAAGCGGTAAGGCTTGAAAAAGAAGAGGCGCTTTTGCTTGATCGCGATAGAACGGAAAAGATTTGCACAGAGAAAGAAAAAGTTCTTGATGAAAGATTGAGCGCTAAAGACGAGGAAATTGCGCGATTGCGAGAAGATTTGATTCATACTAAGCACGATAAAGAAAGTACACTGGGGCAATTTGTTAAGGAAAGAGATGAATTGCTTTTGCTTGAACGCGGCCGGGCGGAAAGGATTTTTACTGAAAAAGAGAAAGGCTTGAAAGAAGAACTTTCCGATAGAGAAGCTGAAGTCGTTTTGTTGCGTGAAGAGGCGCTTCATGCCAAACACAATAAAGAAATTATACTCGGACAATTCGCTAAAGAGAGAGAAGAGCTTAAAAAAAGAATATTTGAGCTTACCGATAAATATAGTCAGAGCGAAACCGAGCATCACGCGAAACTTGAAAATATTATAAAACGGGAAGCTGAAAAATTCCATAATGCTTTAGATAAAAAAGAAAGTGAAATGGCGGCGATGAAACTTATTAAAGAGAATCAGGAAGAGTCTTATAGAAAGTCTCTTGAAAATTTCAGATCCAAACTTTCAGACGCGGTGGGCAAGCTTGAAACGATTAAGCATGTCGCCGATGACAGGCAAAATCAGATAGTATCGCTTCACATGGAAATGACTGAAGCCAAAAAGAATTATGAGCATGAGATAATGTCGCTCAAGAATAAAGCGGATGATTATCACAAGCAATTGAGAGAAGTTAAAGGAGAATACGAAGAGCAGAAAAATAATTTTGCGGTTTATTCGGATGAAAGTCAAAAAAGAATGAATGATGCTATGATTAAGCTTAGAAAAACCGAAGAACGGTTTAAAGGCATAGCGGATAAACTTGATGAAGCGAGAAGAGAGATTGAGCTAAAGAGAATTGAATCCGATAAAAAAGAAGAATGTGTCAGACAACTTGAAAGCGAAGTGGAAAACCAAAAGAATGATTCTTTAAGAGTTATTGAGGAGTTTAGAAGAAAAGAGAAGATTCATAAAGGCGAACTTGAAAATTTGCAAGCCGGAATTAACCATAGGGAATCTATTATAGCTCAGCTTAACAATGCTGCAAAAGATAAAAATGTCATTATGGCTGAAATGAATGCTTTGGAAGAAAAATTGGCGTCTAAAGAAATGGCTGTGGAAAGGCTTAATAGTGAACTTAAAAATACCGCTGAAAAATTAGGAACGTACAAAAGCGATTTGACTGAAAGCTTAAACAGAATAAAAGAAACTAAAGACGCTTATAATAAGGCTACGAACGAAAATGAAGAGTTGAAAAATAACCTTGATGTTTTTACGGCTAAATATAATCGCGCAAGATATATGTATGAAAGCGAAAAAAAGAAGAAAGAAGAAATAGATGTTTTGGCTCAGACTTCGTCTTCCGCTTTAAGAGAGAAAGAAGAAGAAAATCAAAACTTAAAACGAACGCTTGAACGCGTTAAAGAAGATCTCGCTTTAAATTTTAAGCTTATGAAAGAAAAAGATGAAGCTATTGAATATTTATCAACCGAGATGTCCAATTTACACAAACTCAAAAAAGAGTATATTCAAGGACGAAAGGTTATTGACCAATTAAAAGAAAGGATTAAGTTATGGAAGAAGAGCTGAAAGGCTTTGATAGGGACATATTAAGTCTTCACGGAGAGGTGGAAACTCTTTTAAAAGAGATTAATGGAAAGGAGGAGAGATATCTTGCCCAAATTCGGGAGCTTGAAAAAGATTTGGAACTAAAAAACATAGAATTTGAAAAGGAAAATAAAAAGAATGCCGAGCAGGAAGTTAATATTCAAAATCTTAAAATGATTCTTGCCGACAAAAAAAGTGAAATAGAAAAGCTCTGGAAGTTTTTTGATGAAGAGAAAAAAGAGGTTTCTTTAAAAGATAATGCAATAAAGGAGAAGGAAAAAGAAATCAATCAACTGACTGATAAGCTTCATGAGGCGCAAAAAAATCATAAGCGCGTGAGTGATGAATATGAAAGTGAAAAAAAGAGGAAAGAAGAAATAAATGTTTTGGCTCAGACTTCGTTTTCGGCTTTGAAAGAGAGAGAAAAAGATATTGAAAAGTTGAATCGGATTAAACAGAATTTGGAAGTTGAACTGCAAAAGCTCAATAATTGCATAGACAAGGGCGAACAGGGGTTCTATTACAAAATAGAGATACTGAAGAAAGAAATTCAAGAAAAGGACAAAGTGAACACGGATTTAGAAAGGAAAGTTAATCAATACAGTTCTCAAGCCGAAATAAATGCCAATGAGTTGGCAAAAGCGGAAAAAATAGCGGAAAATCTCAAGCTTGAGATATTTGATAAAACCGAATTGCTTAAAGCTAAAGAGAAAGAATCAAAAGCCCTCAAAGACAAAATAGAATTCCTTAATTCAATGCGAATGCCGCAAGACGATAAGTCTGAAAAAGAGATGAATATCGTGCGTCATAAAGAAGAAACAATCGATAATTTAAACAGAAAGATAGCTTTGCTCAGTAAAGAAATGAAAAATCAGCGCGACGAATACAATAGCGCGTTTAAAGAAAAATCCGAAGAAAGAGAAAAAATAAGCAATAAATTAGCGCATAAGGAACAGGAGGTTATAAGTTTGCGCAGTAAGGTGTCCGCTTTGGAGAGTGAATTGGGAGAGCTTTCCGAGAAATGGAAATTTGATTCGGCTCAACTTCAAAATGCCGCCTCTCATTTAAGAAGCGCGAATGCCGAGACAGAGATTTTGAAAGCCAAAATTTCTTCTTTGAAATCTGAGCTGAATAATCATAAAGAAACATCCGCGCGATATGAGGAAACGATGATTTCTTTGACGGAGTATGGCAAAAAATCGGAAAATGAGAAGATAGCGGAGATAAGCAGGATTCTCAAAAAAGAAATGGAGAAATATAATAATCTTCTTTCGCGTTTTGAAAAAAGCAATTTAAGCGCGGATGAGCTTTCCAGAGTAAACGCAAATTTAAACAATGCTTTGACTAATCTTACCGGTGAAAATAAGCAATTGAAAGAAAATATTTCTTCTCTTGAAGCTTCGAAAGACGCGGAAATTAAAAAGCTTTTGGAGCAAATAAGCAGAGAGGATGAAGATTTTAATAGAAAGTTTAACAGAGTTGTTGGAGAAGATAGGCGGCGTTATCAGGATTTAACTAAAGAGATGCGCGATGTCAGCGTCAATTTAACTCAAAAAGAAATGGAGCTTCAGGAAGCGCATTCCGCTCTTTCCATAATTAGGGGAGAGTATAATGCGGTTTTGAGCCATGAAAAAGAAATCAGTAATAAATACGCGAAAGAGCTTGCCGCTGAAAATGCCATGCTTGAAGATGCCAAAAAGAGAATTGAAAACAAAGATAATGAGTCTAAAAAACTTTTGGACATCATAAAATCTCTTAAAGATGAAGCGTTCAATATTAAAAGGGATTATGCCGGTTTAAAAGCTTCAAATGAGAAACTAAATTTAAAAGGCGCTAAAAAAGCTGAAAAAGACGAATTTCGCAAAAAATCCGAAAGAGAATTAAAAAAACGAGAAAGCGAGATAATTAATCTGCATAAACAGCTTGAAAAATTTAAAGCGGAAAAATCCGAGTTAATAAGCAAAGAAAGGCAGTTGAGAATTTCTTTCAGTGAAAAACCATATCGTCGGCAAATTAAAGAAGCTGAACGCAAGCTTATTGAAAAAGAGCATAAGATTCAGAAGCTTGTTTTGAAACTCGGGAATATAGAAAACGAATTTGAGAAACTAAAGGAAAGTCAGAGTATTATAAGCGCCGGATATGTTACGCGTTCATCAGGCAATTTAGAAGATTTGGTTGCCGGCATATCTCATCAAATTTCAAATTCCATAAGTATCATAAGAAGTCATGCCGAATATTGTTTGGAAGCGCCTGAGAAACAAAAAATTAAAGAATCTCTTAAGGCCATAGTTAGAAGCATAATCGGTCTTCAGAAAAGAATTGAGGAGATATCCAATTTTTCAAAACCGGGTATTATGCAGCGCAAAACGGCCTATCTTGAAGCCGCTATTAATGATGCTGCTGTTTTCCTGAGAGAACGGGAAGATTTTGAGAATATTAAAATTTTAATTTCTTGCGCTAAGAATTTAAAACCGTTAAAAATTGATTATGTTCGCGTGCAGGAAGCTATTGAATATATTCTTCTTAATGCTGTTGAAGCAATGAACGGAAAAGGTGAATTAAAAATTGAATTAAAACACAGTGATAAACGGCAAATGATAAAAATTTCCGATAAAGGTTGCGGTATAGAAAGCAGAAATCTGTCAACGGTATTTCAACCGTTTTTTACAACAAAGCCCGGAAAAATAGGCTTAGGCCTGGCTATAGCCAAGAATATTATAAATTCGCATAATGGGGATATTGAAATCAATAGTGAGCTTGGTTATGGAACCGAACTTATTTTGTTGATTCCCGAAGGAAAATAAGGTGAAAATATGCCCAGAATTTTAATAGTTGACGATGAGCCGGATATGCGGCTTGCCATAAAGAATGTTTTAAAGTTAAGAGGTTATGAAATTTTTGAAGCGG
Source organism: Elusimicrobiota bacterium (assembly GCA_022013385.1). Classification (GTDB taxonomy): domain Bacteria; phylum Elusimicrobiota; class Elusimicrobia; order Elusimicrobiales; family UBA9959; genus JAKLQJ01. The sequence continues at coordinate 9,358 of JAKLQJ010000203.1, read as the reverse complement.
GAGACGGTCTTGCCGCTCTGGATATAATAAGCAAACATGATATTCATCTTATGCTTTTGGATATAAGGCTTCCGGGCATGGACGGTATTGAGGTATTGGAAAGAACAAGGAAGATTAACCGCTTATTGCCGGTGGTAATGATAACCGGTTATGGCCATATTCGCAGCGCTGTGGATGTAATGAAACTGGGAGCGAATGAATATTTACAAAAACCTTTTGAGAATACTCAGCTTGTAAAAACGGTTAAAAGATTTTTAGACGATAAAAAATATGTTCAGGATATTGATACCTCTTTAGAAGGCAAAAAATATGTTCAAGACATGAAAGTCTCTTTAGCGGAAAAAAACGAGGAACGGAGTTCTTTACTTTTACGACCTTTTGCCAAAAAAATTTATGCGGCGATTGTTGTTGCCGCAATAGCGTTATTCATTCATTTTTCAATCTTGGCGAAGCGGCTTTCCTATCATAAAGTTTTTTCCATTGAAAGTTCCAATATTTCATCCATGGCATGGGATAAAGAATATCTTTGGACAGGTGATTGGGTTGAGGAAACGATTTATCAATACCGGTTCTCAAAAAACGAATTAAAGTTGAAGAAAAAATATAAGCTTGCCGGCGTTCATATAAGCGGAATTGCAGTATCGGACGGAATAATATATATCTCTGATTCATGGAAGAAAAACATACAAAAAAGAAAGATTGACGATAATCTTACCATTATGAGAAAGTATTCTTTTTCCGAAGAAATAATCAATATATTTTATGATGGGGAGTATTTATGGTCTTGCGATACAAACGGGACATTATTGGTCCATAGAATGGATGATTCTTTAAGCGTCATATCATCGTTTAAGCTGTCTAATCGTCCGGACCAAATTTTTAAACAAAAAAAGAATCTTTGGTCGGCTATCTCCTCCACCAAGAAGATATATAAACATAATCTTGATGATAAACTTTCAATTGCGCAGGCTTATAAAATAAAAGATTTGCCCGGAGATTCTCCATTGTCTTCATTCTCGTGGAAAGACGGAAAATTATGGATTGTGAGAGACGGTATTAAAGAAATCACGCAAATGGGCATGCGTTATTTAAAAACCGATGATTAGGTAAAAAAAGGCAAGTCACCAGTTACAAGTCACCAGTCACCAGTTACAAGTCATCTCGCCTTTTTCGCCCATATAGAGGAAAACTCGGCCTCAAAGTCAGGGTAAATTCGTTTGCGTGATTAAATTACATTTCTAATAAAAAAACCGCGGCATTTATAATACCGCGGTTTTTAAAATCTCAACAAAGTTTATATCTGACAGAACAGTTATTGTTGTGCTGTCAGATACTGCCGAGTTGAGCACTGTAGAACTTGGATTAATCAAGTAATTCATCGCAGTTTGTACCGCCACCGGGGCAAGTCGCAACTTGAACTTGAGGGCTGTCGGGAACATTCACATTAAGCGAATAATTGCCGTAACGCGCCGCTACAGTTGAATTATTGATATGTCTTGCAACGGTAAGTGCGTAGCAAGGGCCGCTTGTGCAAATGCCGGCAGCGACTGTTAGCGTATAAAATTTTACGACAATAGTGGTAGCTGTCATGCCCGCATATTGGATATCAAGCTGAGTAAAGTCAGCTGAATAACTTCCTCCTCTGGCGAGAAATCTTTCTTCAGCCGATTTAATGGCGGCTATCGTGCTCATAGCTTCCGCGACTCTCGCTTTTTCAACGACTTTAAAATATTGCGGAATTGCTATTGAAGCTAAAATACCGATAATAAGAACTACGACAAGCAGTTCTATCAATGTAAAACCTTTCCTAATTTTTAGCATTACTATATCCTCCCATAGTTTTAAGTTCAATACCTTTACAGATAATATACAAATCTTTTCCCAATAAATGCAATAAAAAGTGGAAAATGTTGATTAGAATATGCTAAAACATAATCGGTAAATCTATGAATAATGCTGATAAAGGAAAATGCCTTTTTATCCCGGTCAACCGGTTTCATTAGATTTTTTTTGTTGGACGGTCAGAGGAAATGTACCAAATTGATAGAATCATAAACCAAGTAGCGCTTGGTAAATCGCAATCGATATTTTTAACGGGAGAATATGGCATAGGCAAGAGTTCTCTCGCAAGATGTATGAAGGTTTTTGCGATTAATAAAGGAGAAAATAATGACAGAACCAAAACCGGCATTAGGAATGATTGAAACCAAGGGGTTTATTGGAATGATAGAGGCGTCCGATGCTATGGGAAAAGCCGCGAATGTGAAATTAATCGGCTATGAGAAAATAGGTTCGGCCTATATGACTACTTTATGCACGGGAGAAGTCGGAGCTGTTAGAGCCGCTGTTGAAGCGGGAGCGGCCGCCGCGCAGAAAGTGGGAGAGCTTATTGCTGTTCATGTTATTCCCAGACCTCATGATGATTTGGATAAGTATATCGCGAAGATATCCATTAAAGTCTAAATAAGCGCGACAGCACGGCAACGCGACAGAGCAACAGCATGATAGTGTTAGAGAAGCTGTTGGACTTTATGTAATTTATAGGTGTTATTGGGATTATTCAATGGGCTTAACGGCTAATGATTTAACAGATGTTATAGCCGGTTTTTTATTGGTTGATAAAAAACCGACTGAATTAAATCCCAGAACGGCAAAAAAAAACACTGATAAAAGAATTTTTTTGAGCGATTATGAGCTTCGGAAGATGATTATTCAGGGAGAAAAAATTTTAAGAGTTCCTTCAAACGCTATTATTAGCCCATTATCTTTGGATTGGATTGATTTCAACGGAATTGAAATTATATATGGAGATTAAGGCGTAAACCGAATTTGTCTGATTGCCTTTTTTTATTTTGTCTCTCCCGCCAAGTAGTAATGGCGAAAACTCTCCAACTCTAAATTATTCTTGACATCAATATTAAATAAGGAATATAATATTTTTAGCAGTCAATTAGGCAGATTGCTAATTTAGTGGAGAATATATATATATATAGTATTCACCTAGTATATGAGAGTATTGAAACCTGAAACAGCTGAAAATAGAAGAAAGAAAATCCTTAATTGGGTCGTCTATAACTATGTGCTTACGGGCAAGCCGGTAAGTTCAGAGCTCATAGCCTCCAGTAGCGGTTTGGATATCTCAAGCGCGACCATAAGGAGCGTCTTAAAAAATTTGGAAGAAACGGATTATCTCCAGCAACCGCATACATCGGGCGGAAGAGTGCCGACAGATAAGGGATATAGAGAGTATGTGGATAATGTTTTGCAATTGCAAAGATTGGCTTTGGTTGAGAAAGAGAGGCTAGAACAGGAATATGAAAACAGGATAGAACAATTGGATGTTTTAATGAGGCATACCTCAAAGGTAATAGCTGATTTGTCAAGATGCGCCGGTTTTACTTTATCCGTGGATATGGAAAATGATGTTATAAAAAGAATCGATTTTGTGCCGATGAGTTTTAAGGGCGTTTTGATTATTGTGGTAACTCATTCCGGCATAGTAAAACATTTTCCTGTAATTCTAAAGCAACAGGTGGATAAAAGGTATTTAAGGGCATTGTCCATCGGTATAAACAAAAGATTAAGGGATATTCCTTTATCCGATGTCGCGCGCATAATATGGGATGAGTTCATAAATATAAACGAAGCTGACAATATGAACCGCGAAGTGCTTGAAAAGCTTTATGATTACTTTGTAAATATTTCCAAAGAAGAAGAATCGGTCTATCTTGAAGGTTTATCTAAGATATCTCAATATGCCGAGAAAGATAATTTTGAAGATTTTAGGAATATAATGCGGGTTATTGAGGAGAGAGACAGTTTTTCGCATATGATAAAGAAAAGGCTTAAAGAATGTGTTGAAAAAAAGAAAATAAGCAATCAAGGCGGTAATAGAATCGTGGATGTCACAATAGGTTCTGAAACCCATATCAAAGAGTTTAATAATTTTAGCCTTATTTCATCTTCTTATTGCGTTAAAAATAAAGTTGTCGGATTGGTGGGGATACTCGGTTATAAAAGAATGGAGTATCCTAGAATGATTTCAATAGTTGATTCTGTAAGCTATATGGTTGAAGGTATATTGTCGCAGTGGGATGAACTGATTTTTGACGATTGAGGATATATTATGAAAGCTAAGAAAAACGAAACAAAAGAAAATGATTTAAACGCGGAAAAAGAAGAGTTAAACGAGAATGATGCCGGCGTAAAATCGGTCGTGACGCCTGCCTGCGCCGAGGTTTCGGCAGGCAGTGACAAATCGGCCGAATCGGACAAGCCCGCCGATGTTAAACCGGCTGCGACGGACAAGCCCGATTATTATAATCAGCTTTTGGTTCTTAAAGCTGATTTTGAGAATTATCGCAAAAGAATGGAAAAGGAAAGGCCGAATCTTATAAAGTGGGGTAAAGCGGAAATTATTTTAAAGTTACTTCCTCTTTATGACCTTTTAATGAAAGCTCATTTGCATATGAGCGATGCGAATATGAAAACAGACGAAGAGAATAAGAGCGGGATAAAAGATATTATCGTCGGTCTTGAAATGATATTTAAGGAATTTAAAAAAGTTTTTGAGGGAGAAAATATAAGGGAGATTGATATTGTCGGCAAGCTTTACGATCCGATGACATGCGAAATTATGGGTACTGTTGACGGAGATGACGAGAACGACGGCATGGTGGTGGAAGAACTACAAAAAGGCTTTTACATGGAAGATAAAGTTCTTCGTCCAAGCTGTGTTAAAATAGCAAAAAAGAAAAGTGACGCTGAAAACAATGAATAACAAGAAGCAAGAAACAAGATTTATAAGGATGTTCCTTGTACTTCTAACTTCTGACCTCTGATTTCTGACTTCTATAACTTTAAAGGAGGAGCAATATGGCAAAAATAATAGGAATTGACTTGGGAACTTCAAATACGGCCGCCGCGATTATGGAAGGCGGTAAGACTACAATGATCCCTTCGGCGGAAGGAACTAGTTTGGGGGGAAAGGCATTTCCCTCTTATGTGGCTTTTGCTAAAGACGGGCAAATGCTTGTGGGGGAGCCGGCAAGAAGGCAGGCTGTGGCTAATCCCGACGGAACAGTGGCCCGTTTTAAAAGAAAAATGGGAAGCGGACACACATATAAAATAAACGGTAAAGAGTTTACTCCGCCGCAATTGTCGGCATATCTCCTTCAGAAAGTTAAAAAAGACGCGGAAGCTTTTCTCGGTGATAAAGTTGAAAAAGCCGTTATCACTGTTCCGGCTTATTTTAATGATAATCAGAGGCAAGCCACTAAAGACGCTGGCACAATAGCCGGCCTTGAAGTAATAAGGCTTGTAAACGAGCCTACTGCCGCGGCGCTTGCTTATGGCATAGACAAAGAAGGCGGAGATCAAAAGGTAATGGTTTTTGACTTTGGGGGAGGAACGCTTGATGTTACGGTTATGGAACTGGGAAAAGAAGGAACATTTGATGTTTTATCCACTTCCGGCGATACCCAGCTTGGCGGAACCGACATGGATAATGTTCTCATAGATTTTATAATCGATGAGTTTAAGAAAGACACCGGAATTAATTTGAAAGGCGATACAACGGCTATGCAGAGGGTAAGAGAAGCTGCCGAGAAATCAAAAATAGAGCTTTCCACGGTTATGGAAACGGATATTAATTTACCGTTTATTTCAGCCGATAGTAATGGCCCAAAACATTTGACTATGAAATTTTCAAGGGCTAAACTTGAGAATTTGGTTGAGGATATAGTAAAGCGTTGTCAGAATTCCATTGAGACAGCCCTTGCGGACGCTAAACTCAAAACCTCGGATGTGAAAAGGGTGATTTTGGTCGGTGGTCCTACCAGAATGCCGATAGTGCAACGGTTCGTGGAAAAACATGTCGGCAAAATTGAAAGGGGCATTGATCCGATGGAATGCGTTTCTTCCGGAGCGGCCATTCAAGCCGCGGTTTTGACGGGAGATGTAAAAGATGTTCTTCTTCTTGATGTTACGCCTCTCTCTCTCGGTATTGAAACTTTGGGCGCCGTTATGACAAGGCTTATAGATAAAAATACCACTATTCCCGTTAAAAAAACTCAGGTGTTTTCCACCGCCGCGGATAATCAACCGGCAGTAACCATTAATGTTCTTCAAGGCGAGAGGTCAATGTCTAAAGACAATGTTGCTTTAGGCAAGTTTGATCTTGACGGAATTCCTCCCGCGCCAAGAGGCATGCCGCAGATTGAAGTTACTTTTGATATAGACGCTAATGGAATATTGCATGTTACGGCTAAGGATTTGGGAACAAATAAAGCACAGCATATTACCATAAGCGCTCCCAATAAGCTGTCTAAAGAGGAAATAGAAAAATTCATCAAGCAGGCTGAAGAATTCGCTGAAGAAGACAAGAAATATAAAGAAAAAGTTGAGGTTAAAAATGAAGCCGATTCTTTGCTTTATGCTACGGAAAAATCTTTAAAAGAGCACGGCGATAAAGTGTCTCAGGATGAAAGACTTGCGATTGACAGATCCATTGGCGGGTTGAAAGACGCTTTAAAGGTTGAGGATGTTGAGAAAATAAAGAAAGCCAAAGAAGAGCTTATCAAGGTGTCTCAAAAACTTGGCGAAGCTATTTATAAAGAGGCTCAGGCAAAAGCGCAGGCCAAGCAGCAAGGCGGCGCTTCCGCGTCAGCCGGCGGTTCTCAGACGGGAACATCGGACGGAAATGAAACATCTTCAGAAGGGAAAAAAGAAGATGTTGTTGACGCTGAAGTTGTGGACGAAACTAAAAAATAAGTTAGTGGCCGGAGACAATATTGGGAAGTCCGACTTCCGCCGCGGGAAGTCATGGCGCTTATAGCGCCATGGAAGACGGACTTCAATGTTGTTGACGCTGAAGTTGTGGACGAAACCAAGAAATAGAATAATAGAAATTTAGTGATAACTATTCTCTTAATCACTTGCCACTAATCACTATCTTTTATAATTTGCTGACTTGCCTGTCCTTTATGCTCGGATTCAATTTGTTTTGCGTTTTTTGCGACTTTGTTATTTGGAGTTAAAATACTTATGGCATCTAATGACTATTACAGAATTTTAGGAGTTCCAAGAAACGCGAGCGATACGGAATTAAAATCCGCATTTAGAAATCTTGCTCTTAGGTATCATCCTGACAGGAATCACGGGAACAAAGAGGCTGAAGCTAAATTTAAAGAGATAAATGAGGCTTATAATGTCCTTGCTGATTCCGAGAAGAGAAGCATGTATGACCAATACGGCGAAGAAGGTTTAAAAGGATCAGGAAGCGGCTTTAGCGGATTTGGCGGATTTCAAAATATGGATTTGGGAGATATATTCGGAGATATTTTGGGAGGCTTTGGCTTTGGCGGAAGCGGCAGGGCTTCGGGCAGAAGCCGTTCACGAAAAGGCGGAGATTTAAAACATGATGTCAAGATAAGCCTTGAAGAGGCTTTTAACGGGGCAAGGGTATCGGTAAATTTTGAACGCACGGAACTATGCTCGCTTTGTCGCGGCACGGGCGCCAAACCAAAAACGGGATTTAAAAAATGCTCTACTTGCCATGGAGCGGGAAGGGTGCAATACGCGCAAGGATTTTTTTCTTTCGCCCAAACTTGTCCTGATTGCCACGGACAAGGAGAAGTTATAACTTCGCCTTGCCGGCAATGTCATGGAGTCGGAACTGAAAGAAGAAAAGCGTCCGTTAATATTAAAATTCCTCCCGGCATAAATGACGGAACATTGATGAGAGTTTCCAGAGCCGGGGACGCCGGAGTAAAAGGCGGAGACAGCGGCGATTTATATGTGCAGGTTTATATAAAACATCATTCCCGTTTTGAAAGAGTGGAAGACGATTTGCTTTACTATGTGAATTTGAGCATTCCTCAGGCGGTTCTTGGCGCGAATGTGGAAGTTCCCACCATAGAATCAGGCAATGTGTCTCTTAATATTCCGGCCGGAACGCAGTACGGCAAGGTATTTAGAATTTCAAATAAAGGCATGCCCGCCATGAATGGTAAAAAAAGAGGCGATATGCTTGTTAATGTCAAAATAGAAATTCCCACGCAGTTGAGTTCCAAACAAAAAGAACTTTTCAAAGAGCTTTCAAATAGTATTGACGGCGAGGAGAAAATTGTAAAAAAGAAAAAACCTGAAAGTATTTTTGAAAAAATCCGAGGTTCTTTAATTTTATCATAGCCCGCATTTGCGCCAATGTTTGGCTAATCCGCGTATATAATGCCCCAATATTTTATAGAACAGAGCAATATAAAAAACAATAAGTTTGAAGCCGATATAGAAGAATCGCGTCATATAATGAAAGCCGCCAGACATAAAATTGGCGATGAAATAAAAATTTTTGACGGTTTTGGCAAAAGATATTCGGCGATTATAGATTTATATGAACGCCAAAGAGTTTCGGGGTCAATTAAGAGCGAATTAATTTCTTCCGCTTATAGAATTAAACTTACGATGTGTTTTGCTACCGCTAAAAAAACGGCGGCTGAAGAGATATTGGAGCATTGCACCGAAATAGGCGTGAGTTCCTTTATGCCGATAATTACAGCTAGAACTCAAGCAGACGGCCAATCGAATTATCTGGATAAATGGACTCGTAAAAAAGAACGCTTTAAACAAATTCTTCTTTCAGCTTCAAAGCAATCCGAGAGAGCGTTTATCCCGGATTTGCTAGCGCCCAAGGCGTTTAAGGATGTTTTTGAAGATGAAGATATTGTTTTTTTTGCTTTGCCTGAAAGCGATTGTTTAGAAAATTGCGGAGCGGATTTTAAAAATATTAAGCGCGCGAAAATTATTATCGGTCCCGAGGGTGGTTTTACTCAAGAAGAAATTTCTTTTGCCAAAACTAAAAAAGCCTTTTTTATAAAAGTTTCAAAACATATTTTAAGAAGCGAAACCGCCGCGATAGTGGCAAGTTCGTTTATATTGAGACGGGCGGATGAAAATATGCTTTAAGACTATCGGTTGTCGCGTAAATCAAATAGAAACGCAAAGTCTTAAGGAAAAGAAGTCCGTCTTCCGCTGATATACTTTTCACTTCCTGCTGGGTCGTTCGTATAACTCCCGACACTTGCTGAGCTATAAGCTCGTTGTTCCGGAAGTCGGACTTCTGAATATTTCAGGCGGACAAGTTTTATATGAAAGTGTATTTTAAAACCGTAGGTTGTCGCGTAAATCAAATAGAAACGCAAAGTCTTAAGGAAAAGAAGTCCGTCTTCCGCTGATATACTTTTCACTTCTTGCTGGGTCGTTCGTATAACTCCCGACACTTGCTGAGCTATAAGCTCGTTGTTCCGGAAGTCGGACTTCTGAATATTTCAGGCGGACAAGTTTTATATGAAAGTGTATT
>JAKLQJ010000202.1 GCA_022013385.1 Elusimicrobiota bacterium | reverse complement strand
GTGTAGTGCGTCCAACACTTCTTTACATTTAAATGCTTGTTTTTACCCCGTGGGTTGGGTAAACTTGGTTGTAGAAAAAACCCGCGGGGTTAAAACCACGACGCAAGATGCGTAAATAGTAAATGTCAAGTTATTTACGACTCACTACACTAGGTGATTAGCAACTATGGTAACAGGGAACGGCAAAAAGTAACGGTAAGGAAATAATAAATTGAGAAGCGCTTGTAAAGAAAATTTAACAAGGCCGTAACAAAACATTTGTACACTAAGTTAAGAAATTATGAATACCGTGAAAACCATTTCACTATTTCTGGGAATTATCTTTTTTTTATGCAATTTCCCGCTTTCAGCCGTTCTGACGGCAAGACATAGCCAAACCACTACACTTATGGCCGATGGAAACATAATGGTTACCGGCGGCGTAACAGTCTATCCCAATACTCCTTCAAGTACCGTAGAAATTTATTCCATGTCCGAAGCCAAATGGATTGCGGGAAATCCGATGAATACCGCAAGGTCATCTCATACCGCCACATTATTATCTGACGGACGGATTTTGGTAGCAGGAGGATTTAATGACGGAACTCCTATTGATGACGCGGAAGTATATGATCCCATAACCGTATCATGGACAAATCTATCCGGAGCTATGCAAACGGAGAGGGGCGGCCATACCGCCACACTTTTAAGCACCGGGCCAAATTCAGGAAATGTCCTTATCTGCGGAGGCCAAACAGCCGACGCTACCAGCATAACAGCCACCTGCGAAGTATTTGATACTTCGGGAAATAGTTTTGCTGCCGTAACACCCATGAATAATTCAAGGATGGGTCATACCGCAAATCTATTTTCATCGGGAGGAGTTTTTGTTTCCGGCGGCCTTAGCTATAAAGGAGGGTTTATTTATTTGCCGGATAATGAGATTTATGATTCGGTTGATAATATTTGGGCACCCGTTGACAGTTTGGCCGAAGGTAGAGCGCAACATTCCGCAACAGTACTAAACAACGGAAATGTGTTGATAGTCGGCGGTTATAATGCTGTGGACCAGCTTGATAAATTCAGCGTGGATACTACCACAACCCAATACAATCAGAACCAATTAAGTCAAGGTTTTCTGGGAAGTGTTGAAATGTTTGATCTCGGCGGCGCCAGAGTTCCTGTTTCGGGAGAGGACTATGATGTAATGCCGTATAGAAATAGCAGTCATGGGGCGGTTCTTAAGCCGGACGGTAAAGTTAATTTGTTGGGCGGTTACGGTAATTTTCCCGTAAGCTATTTTCAAGCCCAGCCTGTCATTGAAGAAGGCAGTTATTTGGATTTAACAGCTGTGGGCATTAGTTCATCCAATATTTCAGGGGCAGGGGGCGATGTAAAATTTCCCTTGGATATTCAACTTTCAAGAGAAGTTTCGGGAAGACTGGTAGACGGAAATATTTATTTTTCGCTTCCCTTTGATCCTGAACAGCCGTCAATTACGATAGAGAATGTGGAAATATATATGCAAAGGAGCACATCCGTAATCGACGGAATGCCGATAGTAAAAGACCCTGATACCGGGGTAGGAGGAGTGTTTGAAAATATTGTTCAGCTTGATAATATCGGAGCTTCAAGTCCTCCGTCGCTTGTAATTTTTCCTCCGTTAGATGTAAGCCTCTCCTTCGTTAATGTAGTCGGCTCAACATTAAATTTTGCAGGTATTATCGATGAAGGTGGACAAGCCGACTTACTTCCCACATCCACTTTAACATTGGACATTTCCTTTATGGTCCCAGCAATTTACATAGGCGGACAAATAACCGCCTCGGCGCAAATAACCGGCGGAATGATAACCGATGATGGTGAATTTTATATTGTGAATCTGGCTCCCAATGTTGATATCGGAACACCGGGAGGAGTCGCTACTTTTACCACTAATTTCATTACGGCATTTCCAATAGGCGGTATTGTTTACGGTTTGGCTACTCAAACAAATGTCGTTTTTTCATCTCTTGACGGATTGATAGTAAATACCACCGACACCCTATCATCTCCCGTAAATGCGGCTGGCGATGAGACGGATGGATTCGCATTGGATATGGAATTTACCTCTAGTAGAATAGAACTAACAGTGGAAGATACGGATACTTCGTATAGTTTTGATGTTTCAACTGTGGTGGTTAGAGAAATGGTTTTTGCGGATAGACTTGAATACAATCCCAAAGACAGTATATGGGAATTTGATGAAGAGGCTCTGTATCTTCCGATATTTAACCATAACTCAATACTAACCCCGGCTGATGACTTATTAACCGTCGGAGGAAAAAATTGCGAAGCAAATCCTACAAACGATTGCTCAAGAAGCATTAAGGCATTCAGACCTATAAGCGACGGAATCGTGTATATTAATCAAAAAAGCGATATGTGGACGCAAGAAGATGAAACTCTCAATACAAAAAGAGCTTTTCATACAAGCACCCTTTTGCCTGACAATAGTATTCTAACTTGTGGCGGCTCTGACGGAACCAAGCCGTTAAGCTCTTGTGAATTGCTAGACCCGGTGACTAAAGAATGGGGCTATGTCTATCCGATGAATTATACAAGATCAAATCATACCGCCACATTGCTTGCCAATGGGACGGTTTTGGTTGCGGGAGGAAAACTTAATTCCTCCACCGCCGCCATAAATACCGCCGAAATTTATTATCCGGATACCGAAAAATGGGTGAAAACAGCGTCAATGACTTATGCCAGAGCAAATCATACTGCAACCTTATTGCCGGATGGAAATGTTTTAGTAGCCGCCGGCGGAACAATGAGCGGCTATTCAAACACTTCGGAAATATACATAACCACCGAAGCAGCTTGGCAAACTGTGAGCGATAATCTCACTACAGCCAGATCTCAGCACACGGCAACCTTATTGAAAAACGGCAATGTATTGGTAATAGGCGGAATAAACGGCGGGGCATTAAACAGCTCTGAAATTTATAACCGAGTAACAAGACAATGGAGCGCCGGCCCCAACTTGAATATGCAAAGGTATGACCACACCGCGAATTTGCTTAAAGACGGCAGAGCGCTTATTGCCGGCGGCAGTGACGGCACTCAGGTTTTAAAAAGCGCGGAAATTTATAATGGCAGTAATTGGACCTATACCTTAAATTTTCCGGCAATCGGCAGAGGAAATGACATGTGTTTGCCAAGAGCAAACCATACCAGCACGCTTTTGCCCAATGGAAAAATTCTGGTTGCGGGGGGGGAAGAACCAAGTATAGCGCAGGGATATGCGGAAGGTTTTGATGTTGATTTCAGCACATGGCAATCTCAAGGAACCATGCAGAAAAGGGTCGCTCATACCACTGTGCTTATGAGCGACGGTTATCTGATGAATATAGGCGGTTTTGACGGAGTAAATTATTTAGACAGCGCTGAAAAGGTTTATTTTGGCTCTGGACCCGATATTTTCGGACGCGAAACAGCCATAGACAGACAACCGCTTATATCTTCAGGCACGATAACTTTTGATAAAGGCGATAGGATAACCCTTTTGAGCGATACTTCCAGTTTTCACGGCATAACGGAAGCATCGGGCGGAGGCGCAGGCCCGATGAATTCTTCCCATCATAATCCAAGGGTTTATATTCAGCAAATTGATAATCCAAGCGGCTTTCTAACGGATTTAACCACCAGCCTTTATACCTTATACGGCAGTCAAAACACTGATTGGAAAAAAACAACATCCTCCATCACTCTCATAATGCCTCCGTCTTCCAATCAATTGCCCTATGGTTTTTATAATTTTTGGGTAGCCAATAACGGCGTTTTCTCTAATGGCTATACCGTTCAGGTTACAAGCCAGCGCCCGACGGGCATAGTGGCTAATCTTCTAGGAACGGTAGCGAGCTCAACCACTATAAATTGGTCATGGAATATTGGAACAGTGGCTAGTTCAGACGGTTACGCGATATTTTCATCCAGCAATAATGTTTTTATCGCTATATCAGATATCGAAATATTTTCGCAAGCGACTTTAACGCCAAATACAATGTCTTCCGTTAAAGTGGCGGGCTATAATACGGGAGGATATGGGGAATTCGTAAAATCGGCAACTTATTATACCCTTGCGGCCGTACCACAAAATTTAACTATAAATAATGCCAGTTTTGAAACAGCAGATTTGGAATGGTCGCCTAATTTTAATTCCGACATTACCACATATGAACTCTCAATGTCCGCGTCCACGAATGACAGCGACTGTTTCACATCAAATATATCAACTCCTATTATCTTCGATGATAATTATACGAGCACAAGCACAACTTTAAATCAATTGTCCTCCAATCAATTTTATTGTTTCAGAGTCAGAGCCAAAAATGGCGCCGGAGAAATAACAGATTTTAGCGCCCCTGCTTCAACTATTACTGTAGGAAGTATAACTAATCTACAAGGCACAGCGATAAGCATCTCTGAAATAAGATGGTCATGGGATCCTACTGTTGGAGCATCCTCCTATACTGTTTATGATGTAACCGATGGCACGGAATCCGCAGTTTTCGTAACTACCGCTTCATTAGCATATGCTTATCAAACAGGATTATCCACTAATACGCCCCATATCGTTAGGGTAATCGCTTTTGAAGGCGCCAATTATGGCCCTCCGTCCATATCTCCGGATATTTATACTTTTGCTGTAGCTCCCTTGCCGGGAGTTCCAAACGCCCTTACAAACATATCTACCGGCAGTATGCGAGTTAATTGGATTGCGAACGGCAATCCCAACTATACGGAATACAGCATTGCAATTTCTGATGATTCTAATACCGATATATTTTACACAACAGGCACTAATATTTCTGTGGAAGGATTAACGCCTAATACCAAATATACGGCAAAGATTACAGCGTATAATGGAGCGGGAAGTGATGAGGACGAGGATGAGGACGAGGATGAGAATGATGAAAATGAAAATCCGACTGAAACTTTAGAGCTTGGCTCAAAATATACTAAAGCTCAACCTCCTATAAATGTAACAACCACATCAATTTCAATGTCAGGAGTGATTATTGAGTGGGAAACCGGCGATAACCCTGATACCACTTGTTATGAGATAAGAGGCAGCACAGATAATTTTGTAACCATTTCAACCTATGTGGCATTCTCCGACTGTCATACCGCTTCATCAATAGAAATAAACGGTTTAATGACATCCACCACATATTATTTTGATGTGACGGCTATAAACGGAGAACTCCTTGAAACAGCTAAAATTCAATGTGTTCCCAACGCTCTTACTCTAGCCGGGCCAAATGGCGCTCCTAAAGGTTCAATAGCCGGCACCAGTGATCCGTCAAAAACAACAATTATTGACGGTGTTTTGCCGGTTGAAGGTATTTGGAAAGACAATAATAACGGAAGAAGAGTGATTATGAGCATTCCCTCAGGTTCTTTCCCTGCGGCAACTGACATAGCGATATCATCTTCGGCAACAAACTCCTGTAATTATCTCCTACCACCAACGACGGGGAAACCTCTTGAAGTGGCTATTTATTCAGAAAATAATTCTCAACCGCAAGTTCCGATAACATTGACACTTGCAATGAATCAGGCCGAAAGAAATATCATTAGCCCTACTCAATCCCAATGGGTATTGGCAAGATACAATCCTGTATCGGGACAATGTTTGCCTTTAAAAACAACGGTAAATGTCGGAGCGGAAACAATTACCGCAACTTTAAACCATTTCAGTATATTTCAACTTATAAAGAAGACAGCAGCCGCAGACCTTAATAATATTTCAATATATCCAAATCCTTTTTACAGCAATAGAGGGCACGGTTTTGTTACGATAGATAATATTCCCGCTAGTTCCGAGATAAGAATATATACTTTATCAGGTATTAAAGTATGGGAAGGAAACGCTACTCCGACGGGTTTGGCAATATGGGATGGAACAAATAAATATGGCGAACTCGTAGCCAGCGGCATATATTTATGCGTTATAGACTCCTCAGCCGGCAAGAAGATAATTAAACTTGCGGTTGAAAGATAAAGTCAGAGCGGCAGCGCGGCAACGATACAGCGCGGCAGAAGAGGAAAGATAAAGTCAGAGCGACAAAGATACAGCGATACAGTGTGGCAGAAGTAGAAAACGCCGGTGAATGGATATGAAATTGTTTATGAGAAAAAATAAAAATAAACCAGTACAACCGCGTAGGTTGTATTGGTTAAGATTTTGCGTTTCGGCGCTTTTAATGTGCGTCTCTATTTCAATTTCAAATGCTGAAACTTACTTTAATAAAGAAGCCATAGGCACTACAACTGCGGATTTCTTAAATCTTCCTATAGGCGCTAGGGCGGCCGCCATGGGAGGAGCGTATACCGCGATCAGCGAAGATGCGTCCGCCATTTTCTGGAATCCGGCAGGTCTTATTCAAATTTCAAAATTATCGGCAATATTTATGAGAACATCTTATGTCGCGGATATAAATTATCAATATATGGCCTATGCTCATCGCATGAGTTATGATTCCGTTCTTGCCGCTTCAGCTTTGGTAACAGATATAGGAGCCATTAATCAAACCGATATTTCCGGCAATAGGCTGGGAACATTTACTCCTAAAGACCAAGTTATTACCCTTTCTTACAGCAGAGCGGTTTTGGAGTTTTCAGATAAAGAGAAAGATTTATCAATGGGTGTTTCCGTAAAGCATATAAAATCAAAAATAGTGTCAGAGACATCGTCTTTCGCCGGTGATTTTGGAATAATGACATATAATTTTACTTCGCTACCCTATAGGCTCGGCATAATGCTTACTAATTTTGGACAAGGATTAAAATTTGACACGGAATCCAATGCCCTGCCGATGACATTGAAACTGGCCGGCGCTCTAAATCCTTTTAAAAATTTTATGCTTGCCGCCGATATAGTGTTTCCAAAACAAAATAAACCAAATTTTATTCTCGGCGCCGAACTTAATATTAAACCGAATGAACTTACAAAATTAAGTATTCGCGGCGGTTTAAACAGTCAAATGCTTGATAATAGTTTAGGCGGATTCAGCTTCGGTTTGGGAGCGACTCTTCATTTTTTCAGTTTGGATTACGCCTTTACTCCAATGGGGGAATTGGGAACAGCGCACAGAATGTCAATCACATTTGACTTCCCCTTCCGAAGCCCCGTTTTTGAACGCAGAGACAGGACTATTTTTACCAAGATTGATAAAATAGGTTATAAATCAGTAGGGCAGTAAATAAATCAAAAGACAATCAAGAACATCATGGCCTTTTTACAAGGCTTGTAGTGGTAGAAAACCCCATTCATACACATTTATATCTCCCCATGCACAAAAAACACAACCTCATTATGGTACATTAGTGCCGCGCTTGTTCTTGCGCGATTTATCCCGCCATAGGCGGAGAGAGCGACATCAAACAATCAAATCTTGTTGCACTGTGTCCGTTACTGCCATGTTGTCTCCCTCTAGACAAAAAAGTTTTGCAACTACATGGATTGGGACACATCAGGATTTTGGCGATTGGAGTTTCAACTTTGTTCCGGAACAGCGAGATTATGGCTTATTCCCGTGGCGAAGCCTATGGCGCCACGGGACAAGCTGGTGTCATGAACTATGGTAATGACCTTGTTGCCATGTTGCTAATTACCTAGATTCTCAAACACCAAACGCTATTAACGCTATTAACGGCTTTGAGCATTGCGCATTATATTGTAAACTCTATGAACGCTATAAACGCCATGCCGGCTCGATTGCTTTGACTTAGCTATGAAAATTTTATAGATTTATACACTAAAATAAATGATATTGGCATTTCAAATGGGATTATAAATGAAGGTTTTGGGCGAACATCTTATTGTGGAACTTTATGATTGTAGTTTTAAAACTCTTTCTGATGTGGATAAAGTTCAAAATATTATGCTACAAGCGGCAAAAGCCGCTGAAACAACAATAATAGATTCCTTCTTCCATCATTTCACGCCTCACGGAGTATCGGGCGTGGTTGTAATAGCCGAATCTCATTTTGCCATTCATACATGGCCGGAGCACAAATACGCGGCAGTTGATTTATTTACTTGCGGCTCGAAAACAATGCCGTGGAAAGCGTTTAAAGTGATAAAAAAACTTTTCAAATCCAAACATTTCAGTGTGATGAAAATGGAACGGGGAATAATAGGCAAATGAAAAAAATATCCAATAGTTTTAAGTCTATGCCAGCGCCTCAGCGTCCCCACGGCATTGTTTCCTCCGGAAACACAAAGGGATTATCAAAGCCTATGGCTAAAAAAACGGCCAAACAGTTTGATTGGCTGAAAACGAGCGAGACAAAACTTCCTAAGGGGAAATGGTTTGTGGAATGGTTTAGCGAAGGTGAATTCCATGCCCATAAAATCTTGCGAGTCATTGCATCATCTCAAACAAAATTTCAAAAAGCGACATTGCTTGAAACAAATGCTTTCGGCACATGCCTGGTAATAGACTCGGAAACCCAATCCTGTAAATTTGACGAAGTTTTTTATCATGAATCTCTTGTCTGTCCCGCGATTATAACGCATCCAAATCCCAAAACCGCTTTAATATTGGGAGGAGGAGAAGGAGCGACCGCCAGAGATATATTGAATGCCAAAAGCATAGAAAATCTGATCATGGTTGATATTGATCGGGAAATAGTGGAATTCGCAAAAAAATTCATGCCTTCATGGCATCGCGGTTCTTTTAAAAACACAAGAATGAAACTTCTCGTGCAAGACGCTAAAAAATTTGTAGAAGAAACAAAAAACAAATTTGACATTATCTATTCCGATCTGCCAAGCCCCATAGAAGGAGGTCCTGCCTTTGAAATGTATACGCTTGAATTTTATAAAACCCTTAAAAAAAAGCTTAATAAAAACGGCATCTTCGCCGCGCAAAGCGGACCCGGCACGCCTCTGCAATTCAAGTTGCACCCCGCTATAAACAACACTTTAAAAAAGGTATTTAAAGTTGTCCGTTCCTATATGATTTATATTCCGTCCTATGATATGCCTTGGGCTTTTACTTTTTGCGCGGATAATCGGGCATTGGACCCGTTATTAATGAAAGCGCCTCAAATAGATAAACTCATATCTCAAAAATTTAAAAATGAGCCAAAATTTATTGACGGTGAAACAATAATCGGAATGTTCAGCATCCCGAAATATCATAGAAAACTTATTTCACAAAACAAACAAACCATAAGAAAAAATAAGCCGATGTTCTTTACAACATCGTATGGACAAGAGGAGAAAAAACATGTCAAAATTGAAAACTAAGAAAAAGCTAAAAAAAACCTCTTCAAAAAAGAGTTTAAAAAGCAAAAAGAACAATCCTGTAAAAAAGTTTGTTAAAACCAAAAAACCCGCTAAAACTAAAAAAACAATTCAAAGCAAAAACTCGGTAAAAATTAAAAAAACCGCTAAAAGCGAAGACATATTCAGCGCTAAGGAATTAAACGCCTTAACCAAACAACTTAAAGAACTGCGAGTATCTCTCGCTAATATCGTAAAAACAAAAAAAGAACTGGATCTGGTTGAACACGATACGGGTGATGTTATAGACATAGCGAATCAAAGTTTGGACAAAGAGATGTTTTTTGAACTTTCCGGAAATGAACTAGGCATGCTTGAGGATGTGGACGCGGCTCTGAGAAGACTAGATAATGGCTCTTACGGTATATGCGAATATTGCAAAAAACCCATAAAAAAACTCCGCATTAAAGCTATTCCGCAGACAAGATATTGCTTGGTATGCCAAAGCGTGAATGAAAATAAGACAAATGCGTGAGCGCTAGCGACGGGCGGATATTATTTTAACTTCGCTTTTTCGCCAATTTTTTGCCTTGGCCGAAATGATATAATCCTTGCCGTTTGATGAAATTAGAAGAGAATCTATTTGTATATTTTTTACGAGGTCTTCTTTTATAGCGCGAGCGTCATGGCTTAAAACAATAAGCCTTTTTATATCACTTGTATATCCGCCGTATCTTTGTTTATGAATTTCTTCAAGCCGGCCTATTCTTGAAAGACTTCTTTTGGCAAGAATAATTTGCTTTTTTTCCGAAGGAGCAAGCGTTAAGAAACTTTGATTTACCCAGCTGCCTATAAAAAAAGCCAATAATCCCCAAGCGACAACAATAATAAATCCTTCCGCCATTGGCCCATTCTCTCTTACCTTTATTACTCTGCTAGAGCCGATATAATCATGCAGAGCTCTTTTTTTAGCGGTAAAAAGCGCCATCAAAAAACCAGCGTTAAGAGGGATGGAACTGATAAAATAAGCAATGGATCTTAGAAATGCCTTGCCTATACTCAAATCATTTCCATCCGAGTTTTTCACTCTTATGCCCATAATATATTTTCCGAGAGTGGCTCTGCCGCCGGAAGAAAAAATTGTCTCGTAGACCAAATATAGGAATATCCAAATAAGCTTCCATTTAAGCTCATTTCGCGGATTAAAAACAATAAACTCAGCGCTTACAAGTTTGACTAAAGTCCAATAGCACACCGCTACAAAAGGCAAAGCGTCGATAACATAAGCAATAAGCCTTTCATTAAAACCCGCGGGCTTTAAAATGTCAAAATTATCCCGCTGATAATCGTCATTTTCTGAATCTACAGGCTCGGAATTCAGTTGAATCGGTTTACGGTCTTTATTAACGACGGAAGGATCAAATTCAAATTTATCGTTCATATTATTTAACCTCGCTATCCCTTTAGAAGTTTGGCCGACATAAAACAAATCTTTGGAACAGCAGATAATTTGACAATCGCATTTTTTAACATATTCAATCAATCAAACTTCTAATCGGGCAAGTTTTTATTATTATACAAATTAGCGCCGCAAAATACGCAAAAACAGCTAATCGATTTTTTTTGCGCCCCCTTGCAAAAAACAAACAAAAAAATGATAGAATAATATTCAAGTTTAAGGGATAAAAGAAGGATTAGAAATATGAAATGGTTCTTAATGATTCTTGTTTTCATTGCGGGCATATACTATCTGAACGAACAAAAAGAGAAAAAAACGCAAGTAGAAATTAAAAAAACCAAACAAATAAAACAGGAAGAAGTTCTGCCTACAAAGCCCGAAAGAGTTTATATTATGAGATTCTCAAAAGAAACCCTTGTCATACTGAGAGGCTTAACCATGGATGTAAATCCCGATGTCAGATTCGCAGCCATGGAACTCTTATGGCAAATGCAAGATGAACAATCTCCCGCTATAATAAAAAATATGTTTGAAACGGAAACCGAAAGCAGTGTTAAACAAAATTTAATCAACATGCTCGGAAAAGACAAAACCAGAATCAGCCTTCATCTTCTTGCCGAGGCGCTTGGTAATTATGATAAAAAAACCAAAATCAGCGCCGTTAAAGCCATAGGCGGCTTCGGGAATAAAGAAGCTATTCCCATACTGAATATAGCCCTAAACGATTATGATGAAGATGTAAAGATTGAAGCGCTTAAAGCCATAAATTCCATCCGGAAAGATGTGGAAGCAGACAAAGAAAAACTAATACAAGAACTTGAAATGAAACCCATTTTTAAGATCGAGTAATAAAATTCGATGCGACAATTTTGAATTTTAAAACTTATTTCGGAGGTTTTTTCTATGGATATTGAGATATCTGAGTTAAATAAAAAAGTCGGCCAAGAGTGCCTTTTTATTCATGACCTTAGAAAAGAAATGGCCAAAGTTATAGTCGGCCAAGAAGATTTGATAAACGGTTTATTGGTCGGAATGCTTTCGAACGGACATATCTTGATTGAAGGCGTGCCGGGGCTCGCAAAAACGCTTACCGTTCATACCTTGTCTAAAACCATAAACTCCGATTTTCAAAGAATCCAATTTACCCCCGATCTTCTTCCCGCAGATATTGTGGGCACCTTAATTTTCAATCCCAAAGAGAGTTCCTTCTCTATCAGAAAAGGTCCTGTCTTCTCAAATATCATTCTCGCCGATGAAATAAACAGAGCGCCCGCGAAAGTGCAAAGCGCGTTGCTGGAAGCTATGCAGGAGAGGCAAGTAACCATATCGGATACAACATACAAGCTTCCCGAATTGTTTTTAGTTATGGCCACTCAAAATCCCATTGAGCAAGAAGGGACTTATCCTCTTCCCGAAGCGCAGGTAGACAGGTTTATGCTCAAGCTGAACATAACCTATCCAAGCAAAATAGAAGAAAAACAAATTCTTGAAACAATGAGCCGACAAGAGATCCCGGCCGCCAAAAAAGTTGTAAGTATAGAAAAGATTTTGGAAGCCAGAAAAACAGCCGATATAATTTATGTCGACGACAAAATCAAGAACTATGTTCTGGATATCGTCCATTCCACAAGATATCCCGAAAAATACGGTATGCCTTCGCTTAAACCTTGGATACTTTATGGCGCAAGCCCCAGAGCCGGAATATTTATGATTCAGGCGGCAAAATCATTCGCTTTTATGGATGGAAGAGGATATGTAACGCCCGAAGACATAAAAACCATAGGCTATGATATTCTTAGACATAGAATTCTGCCGACATATGAAGCAGAGGCCGAAGATATAAACGCTGAAACCATAATAAAAACCGTTTTTGAAACAATTGAAGTGCCATAAAAAAGGCGCTATGCGCCTTTTTAGTCGCAGGTTGCAGGTCACAGGTAACAAACTACTGAAAACGGATATCAGAAAAGCAAGTTGCGCAAGAAGTTTATGAAGAGGGTTTAAGAGAGGGAAAACCTGTAACCAGTCACCAGTTTCCAAGTCACCAGTCACCAGTTGCCTGAGACCTGAGACCAGTCACCAGTTGCCTGAGACTTGAGACTTGCAACTTGAGACCTGAATTATGGATACCGCAGAAATACTAAAAAAAGTCCGCCAAATAGAAATAAAAACCGGAAGACTCGTGAGCGAAACCTTCGCGGGAGAATACCAAAGTGTCTTCAAAGGGCGCGGCATGGAATTCTCAGAAGTGAGAGAATATGTTCCGGGCGACGATATTCGCGATATAGATTGGAATGTAACAGCCAAGTTTTCAAAACCCTTTGTCAAAAAATATTCGGAAGAAAGAGAATTGACGGTTATGGTGGTTTGTGATATTTCGGGCTCGCAATTTTTCGGCTCACAACCAAAATTTAAAAATGATGTATCCGCGGAACTTGCCGCCACATTCGCTTTTTCGGCCCTTAAAAACGGGGATAAAACGGGACTGTTGCTGTTTACGGACAGAACGGAATTGTATATTCCGCCGAGAAAAGGAAAAAACCATATTTTAAGAATAATACGCGAACTGATAGCCTATAAACCCAAAAGCAAAAAAACAAATATAGCCCATGCCATAGATGAAGTTAATAAACTTTTAAAAAGGCGCTCCATAATAATCCTGATATCCGATTTTTTAGACGATGATTTCCAAAAATCATTAAAATTGGCAAAACTGAAACATGATATCATCCCCGTGGTGGTATCGGATAAACTGGAAAAAAACATTAAGCCGATTAATGTTTTGGCGCAAACGGAAAACTTGGAAAATGAATCCTCGGCATTTCTCGCGGATTTTTCAAATCCGCGCTTTTTAAAAGATTATTTCAATCTCAACGACGAGCGGCGAAAAAAAACGGAAAAATTATTCTCAAAGGCCGGCATTGATTTTATAAACATATCCACCGATGAAGAAATCTATAAACCCGTTATGCAATTTTTCAAGCGAAGAGAACACTTAAGAACGAGGATGTAAATGAACTCTTCAATGAAAACAATTTCCATATTCCTGTTTTTTTGCTTATATTGCGCCGCCCCCGCAATTTCTTCCGAAAACAAGGCGCGGGGGCAAGAATCAGCCGGCTCTGCGCAGGCAGACAAATCGCAGGCCGTAACAATAAAATATTCTTTATCGCCGTCAATAGAAAACATAAAGCTTGCCCAGCCCTTTAAACTGATTTTTGAAATAAGCCAAAGCTCGTATTCAAAAAACATAAAAATAGATATTACAGAGCAAGACACTCAGCCTTTTGAAATAATTTCAATCAAAGAACTCGGTATCGAAACGCCGCAGGATAAAAATCTTGCAAACAAAAAATTTGAATTTAATATTATCCCGTTTGAAATAGGCATAGCCACTTTTCCCGCCCTCTCATGGTCTTTTCAAAATGAAGAGGAGAAAACATTTAAGTTTAAAAGCCCTGCTATTACCATTGATATCCTGCCATATCTAAAAAAAGAAGATAAGGATGTGCGAGATATTTATCCGCCGTTTCAATTTTTTTCAATATGGAAGGCAATCATAATTTTCATAATAATCGCGGCCATTATCGCGGTAGCCATTGCCATAATAAGAAAAAAAAATATTTCTCTTATACCAAAAACTAAAATGAAAGATATTAAGACTCCTTATCAAAAAGCCATGGAAAACATAAGAATTCTGGCAGCGTCCAAATTATGGACGGAAGGAAAACAAAAAAAATTCTATATACGCCTTTCAGATATTTTAAGGCTTTATATCATGGATGAATTCTCAATCGTCGCTCCCTTAATGACGACAAACACCCTTTTGAAAAAATTAAAAGCTTCAAACGACGATATAGAATTATTGATAAAAGTGAAGAAGCTTCTACAATTTTCGGATCTTGTAAAATTCGCCAAGTTTAAACCGTCCGATACGGAAAAAGACAGGGATATTGCGGCGTCAAAAGAAATTATAGAAAGTTTTCATTCTTATCGTCTGACTGCTTGCGAACACGCACAAGCAATCGAAAAAAAAGAAAATTCCAAGGAAGCAAAATGATTTTTAAAAACTATCAATTTTTATATTTGATACCCGCAGTTTTAGCTGCCGCAATCTTTTTAAAATTAGCGCCGACAATCGCAAAAAAAGCGGCTTTAAAAATATCTTTTGATATCCCTCAGATAGAAACTCTTAAAGCGCAATTATCCAATATTCTCGGCTATGGCGGAAGATTGATAGCCATTATTCTCATTATAATCGCGCTCGCGCGGCCGCAGGAAGTTTCAAAAAGCGATATTCCTCCAGCGAAAGGTGTGGATATAATCTTATGTTTGGACACATCTTACAGCATGGCGGCTTTGGATTTCAAACCCAATAGGCTTGAAGCCGCTAAAAAAGCGGCCGCTGATTTTATAAAAAAGCGCTCAAATGACAGAATAGGAATTGTGGTTTTCGGCGAAACAGCCATTATGACTTGTCCGCTTACGCTTGATTATCCGGCCATAACGGAATTTATAGATACGGTCTATCTTAATATGATTGATAATGCCGGCACGGCAATAGGCGACGCTATAATGACTGCTATAAATCACATAAAGGAAAGTTCGGCAAAAAGCAAAATCATCATTCTCCTTACGGACGGCAGATCAAATACCGGCATAATATCGGACCCTGTCTATGCCGCGAAAACAGCCGAAACATTCGATATCAAAATCCATACCATAGGCACAGCTTCAAAAGGAAAAGCTGAAATACCCACAAATGACCCTTTTAATCCCATCGGCTATATAAACGAGGATTTGGATGAAGCCACTTTAATGGAAATATCCAATACCACAGGCGGAAAATTTTTTAGAGCCAAAAGCCATAAGGATTTGGAGGAAATATACTCTCTGATAGACTCTCTTGAAAAAACGGAATTTGATATTAGAATATTTTCAAATTATAGGGATTTATACCCTTATTTCTTGTTTCCCGCAATAGCGCTTTTACTTATAGTTTTTTTGCTTGAGAAAACTTATTTTATGAGGATACCGTAAAAAAAGCGCCGAGCGCTTTTTTAGTCACAAGTCGCCCCCGCCTTTGGCGGGACAAGTCACTCCCGCCATAGGCGGGACAAGTTATATTTAAGAGGAGAAACAGAAGAAGAAACAAAAAAACGACAAAAAAATGAATCTTTTCAAATATTCAAATATTCTTCTTTACTCTCTTGCCCTTTACGCTTTATTGCTTATCGTATTTTTTAAATCCGAAGCTTCAAAGAAAAATATTATTAAAAAAATAATGCCGGAAAAAGCGTATACGAGGCTTACCGAAAGCTCGGCTATTTTAAGAATAAAAATAAAAAACTGGTTTTTCTTAGCGGCTTTATTATTGGCTTTTATCTCAGCCGCCGGGCCACAATGGGGGGTGGAATTCGCGCCTGTGGGCGAGCTTAACGGCAATATCGTCATAGCGGTTGATACTTCCGCGTCCATGCTTGCTCAAGATTTAAAACCGTCCAGGATGGAAAATGCCAAATTTATGATAAAGAGCTTAATAAGCTCCTTTGACAATTATCGCGCGGGCATAATAGCCTTTAGCGGAAACGCCTTTGTTCAATGCCCTCTAACCACCGATAAAGACGCTTTTAATTATTTTGTCTCGTCTCTGCGCGTCGGCATGATAAAACAAAAAGGCACTGATTTAGCGCTAGCTGTCACAAAATCGGTAGATATGCTAAAAGATCGAGGGGGCGAGAAAACCGTTATTATAATAACCGACGGAGAAGATTTTTCTGAAAATATCAAAGATGCCGCCGAATACGCGGCTAAAAATCAAACGCGTATTTTTACGATCGGAATAGGAAGCGCTGACGGAGAATTAATACCCATTACGGATTCCAAAGGAAATGCCGCCGGCTATAAAAAGGATAAAGACGGAAAAACGGTGGTTACCCGACTTAATGAACGAGTCCTAAAGGAACTGTCCGCCCAAACCTCGGGAAAATATATCCGTTATAGCCAGCCGGAAACGGTGGCAAATGAAATATATAAAAACATCGGAACTTCCCAGCTTTCAGAAGTTAAATTTTCAAACCGCGCGAGTTTCAAAAATAGATACCAATTTGTTTTATTTATTGTTTTCCTGCTTCTTTTGTTAGAATTTATATTGCCTGAACAAGGATTTAAATTATTTTGGAGAAATTTGTGGCACAAATTAAAACTAAAAAAATCCTGACAGTTTTAAGTTTATTTTTATTTTCTATTATGGCGCCGCGCCCCGCAACTTATTGCGCGAGCGCGAATTCTTTGGCTAATAAAGGAAACTCCAATTATAAAAAAAAGGATTATCCCAAAGCCTATGAATATTATAAAAAGGCGGAAGAAATTTCTCCTGATGACGCTAGGATAAAATATAATACCGGCAATGCCTTTTATCGCTTAAACGATTATGAAAGCGCGGCAGCTTCTTTTGAAGAAGCGGCAAAAGATAAAAAAATAAAAGCGAAAAGTTTTTATAATGCAGGCAATGCTTATTTAAAAAACCAAAAATATGAAAACGCCGCGAAAAGCTATAAAAAAGCGATACTATTAAATCCTGAAGATGAAAATTTTAAACATAATCTTCAGCTGGCTTTAAAGAAGATTCGTCAACAAAAGAAAACCTGCGATAATAAGGATAAAAAAAACAAGGACGGCAAAAAAGATAAAAAGAAGAATGAACAGAGCAAAGAAAATGAAAAAAACAAGCAAAAAAGCGATAAACCTGAAATGTCCAAA
The DNA here is from genome assembly GCA_022013385.1 of Elusimicrobiota bacterium. Taxonomy (GTDB): domain Bacteria; phylum Elusimicrobiota; class Elusimicrobia; order Elusimicrobiales; family UBA9959; genus JAKLQJ01. Next base: position 31,718 of record JAKLQJ010000202.1, on the reverse strand, counting down.
GAAAACGCTGAAAGGTTGCTTAAGATGATTAAAGAAAAAGAAAAATCTTCCGTAAAACCTGAAACGATGAATTTAAGAATGCTTAAAAAAAGCGATAAAGAAGATAAGCCGCAGGGGAAAGATTGGTAGTCCCGCCAAAGGCGGGATGACTTGAAAGAGTTGGCGAGTTGGATTATGAAAATTACAACTATTTTTTTAGCTATATTTTTTAGTCTGCCGGTTTTAACAAAAGCGGAAATGAAATTATCCGCGTCTGTTGATAAAGAAACGGTGGCTATAAACGACACAATAAGGCTAACCATAACAATTCAATCCTCAAACAGCGTAAAAGATCCCGTAATTCCGGCAATGAAAGATTTTAATATTTATTCATCGGGACAAAGCCAAAATATAAGTTTTATTAACGGAAAATTTTCATATTCGCTAAATTTCTCATATGTGCTTACGCCTAAAACACTAGGCAAAGCCCAAATTCCATCCATAACGGTATTTGAGGGAAATAAACAACGCTTTACATCCCCAATAGATATTGAGGTTATAAAACCAAACGCAAATACCTCAGCAAACAGCCCCGCCCCCTCCACTACGGCATCGGCGGGTTCGCTAAGTAGTATTGGCGAAAAAGGCGGGAGCAAAGCGGCAAAAACAAGACAAACGATTAATGAGACCGGCGCCAGCGCTCCTAAAACGGACAAATTGATATTTCTAACAGCGGAAGTTAATAAAAAAAGCGCTTATGTTAATGAACAAATAAACTTAAGTTTAAAATTTTATACCGCTCTGCCTTTAATCAATAATCCACAATACTCGCCGCCAAAGCTTGAAGGCTTCATATCTGAAGATTTGCCTCCGATTGGAAACGGCCAAGTCGCCATAGACGGCAGGCTTTATTATTACAATGAAATAAAAACCGCGCTTTTCCCAATGGATGAAGGAGTCGGCATTATAAATCCGGCCATTATAAATGCTCAAATTCAAAGCTCGCGCCCTTCGGCGGATCCTTTTGACTCTAATTTTTTTCAGCATTTCTTCTCAGGAATCAGACAAGGAGAAAACAAACAAGTTGAATCGCCGCGGCTTAAAGTGAAACTTTTGCCTTTGCCCGAAAAAGGAAAACCCGATTCCTTTAACGGCGCGGTAGGAAATTATAAAATTTCGGCAATGTTTGAGAAAACAGAAGTAAAAGCAGGGGAAACCATAAATTTGCTTTTAACGATAAGCGGAGAGGGCAACCTCAAAACAATTACAATGCCCGCTCTGCCTGAAATGCCGAACTTTAAAATATATGACACCGTGACATCTCTTTCAATGAACAAAACAAATGATATCATCGGCGGCAAAAAAGTTTTCACAAACATAATGATGCCCAGAATAAGCGGCGAATATGAAATAAAACCTATAAAATTTTCTTTTTTCAATCCCAAGACTAAAATTTATAATGAGATAGAAACCAAACCGCTTAAAATAAAAGTCGCAAAAAACGGCGCTATACCGCCGGCCATCGATTATTATCAAAATTCGACGGGGGAATATTCCCAAATAAAAACAATTTCAAGCGACATCCATTATATCCTTGAAAATAAAAGGACTCCGTCATCAGTTAAACTGTCTAGAAAGCTGGCTTCCGCTCTTTGGCTGAATTTTGCTTTTCTTTTAATTTTGCTAGCCTCCGTTTTATTCGCTTATATAAACGGTTTAAGAACGAAAAATCCGGACATGTTAAAAAGTAAAAAGGCGTATAAAAAATCCTTGAAAGAAATGTCGCTTGCGGCCAATCTCGCGCGCGAGGAAAAATATCCAAATGCCGTTTTATTGCTTCATAATTCATTAAACGCTTATTTATCGGCAAAACTGCGAAATAATATCGGCTCTCTCACAATAAGAAAGGTTATCACTGAAATAAAACAAAAAAATCCGAATATAGAGTCGAAATTTACAGAAGAATTAAAAACCTTTTCGGACGAATTGGAGATGTTGCGCTTCGCTCCAACATCAATAAACAAAGAGAAAATTGACACGCTTATTTTAAAATATAAAGAGATACTAAAATTTTTTGAAAAGGAATTTAAACAATGAGTAACAACTTAGCGCGACAATACGACTTGTCCCGCCAAAGGCGGGAGCAGCGCGACAACAAACAGTTTTTTAACTGCCAAACTTTGAAATTCAGTTATAATAAACTATTTCTGTCGTTTTTTATTTTTTCGCTCTTGCCTATGGCAAGTCTTAAGGCTATTGAACCGTCTCCGACAGAACTTTATAAAAATGAAAAGTTTGATCAAGCCTTAACAATTTACGAACGCGAAAATATTGCCAAGCCCGATAATCCATATACGCTATATAATATTGGCAATTGCCAATTCAGGATGAACAATTTGAGTCTTTCCCTTCTTTATTACACGAAGGCTTTTAATCTGCTTCCAAGAAATGCCGATATACGGCATAATTTGGAATTCGCGATGAATCAAACAGGCCAAAAATTAATTCAGGACGGAACGCCCATATTGTTGCATAAAATATTCTATTTTTTCGCGCTCGGCGAATTAAAGGCGATGACATATATTCTTTTTTGGATTTTATGCTTATTACTGACAGTCGCGATCTTAAAAAAAGATATCAGGTCTAAATTATGGCCGATTTTTATTTATTCAATCGCCCTGTTTGCGGTATTTTTTATTTGGGGCACAATGCGCGCCAATTCCCGTTTTGAAAATGCCGCGATAATCATTGAGTCCGATACTCCCATTTTAAGCGGCCCTGGTAAAAATTTTAAAACCTATGCGTCCTTGCCGGCGGGCAGAATAGTTAAAATAGCCGATATTCCCGGCAGTGTCTATGTCCAAATAGGCCTTCCCGAAAAAGGACTAAAAGGCTGGGTAGAGAAAACCGATATAAAAAGGATATAGAGTTAAAAAGAGAACAGAAACCAAGAAAAGGCAATTAGGTAACAAGGCTATTGGGCAACAAGGGAATTAGGCTACAGGCAGCAGGTTACAGGTTACAGGTCACAGAGTTGGAGAGTTACAGGGCTCAGGTTACAGGTTACCGATAATAATAAATGTAACAAAACGCTATTATTAACTCCACTATTTTTTTTGTAGAATTATGTTTGTATGTTTCCTAATTTTCCACAACTCCCACATTCAAAAGTAAAGCCTTCTCTTATCTTTCATAAGATGTTTCATTATGCCGCTACGGCAAATAATAATTTTTTGGAAAAAATTTTAAACTTGCTTGAAACCTTTCCTGATCTGGACGGAATAAAACTTTATATATCAAGTGAGACTTTGCCTAATACCAAAAAAATATTTCCGCAGAAAATGAACGGGAAATTTGAAATACTTCAATATAATCCTATAAGCGATAAAGCAAAAAAATCTTTATCTTCACTGGAAAAATTAAAGGAAAAAATATTTTGGGCTCATATCAAGCAGGATTCTTCCAATTTCACCCAAACCGGAAGCTTTTGTACAAATAATACTTCAAGAGCGCTTGACATTAAAAATAGCCGTTCCGTGGAAAAAGATATACCGCTAAGCACCAAGTTTAAATCCATAGCGATTATACCCGTATTATCAGGAAAAAGATGCGCGGCTATCTTGGAGCTGGCAAGCCTTTCCAAAAATTTTTTTAGCGCAATTAACTTTGAAATATTTGAAAACACAGCCCAAATAATAGGGCTTGGAATAAATAATTGGCAAACACATTCGGAATTGAATGAAAGAGTCAAGGAATTATCCTGCCTGCAGAAAATAAACACCATAGCGGGTGACAGCTCTAAATCCTTAAGCGAAATATTGCAGGAAATAGTGGAATTTATCCCATTGGCATGGCAATACACGGATATCGCGGCGGCTAAAATTATTTTCGACGGTTCATATTATTGCAGCGCTAAAAATTTCAAAAAATGCAAACAAAAACAAGAAGTGTTTATTATAATAAACAAAAAAACTAGAGGCAAAGTTGAAGTAGGATACACAAAACTCATGCCAAAATCCGATGAAGGTCCATTTTTAAAAGAAGAAATGAGCCTACTGAAAATTATTACGAGACAAATTGAATTTATAATTGAACAAAAAAATATTGAACAAGATCGTCTTTTATTGCAGGAACAATTGCGTCATGCCGATCGCCTTGCCACCATAGGACAATTATCCTCCAGTATAGCCCATGAATTAAATGAACCGCTTACTAATATTTTGGGCTATTCTCAGCTTATACTTAAATCAAAATCTCTCAAAAAAACTTTACGCAATGATATCTTAAAAATTGAAAAATCCTCAATGCATGCAAGAGAAGTTATTCGGCGAGTATTGCTATTTTCAAAAACGCACTCTGCCAATAAAAAAGAGGCCTTAGATATAAATACTCTCATAAAAGAAAACCTTTATATTTTTGAAGCAATATGCGAGAAAGAAAACATAAAATTGATAGTCAAGGAACAGATTAAACTTCCCGTTATAAATGCCAATAAAACACAATTAAAGCAAGTTTTGATAAACTTAATTGTAAATGCCATACAAGCAATGTCAAAAGGCGGAACACTAGAAATTAAAACAAGTCTAAAAAACAAACATATCCTATTATCTATAAAAGACACCGGCATTGGCATGAGTGAAGATGTAAAGAAAAATATTTTTAAACCTTTTTTTACAACAAAAAAATCCGGAGAAGGAACAGGTCTTGGTTTACTGGTATGCAATGAGATAATAAGCTCTTACAATGGTTTTATTCTTTACAAAAGCAAAGAGAATTATGGAACAACTTTTGAAGTTTTTATTCCTCTAAATTATGATAAGGAGTCTAAAGATGGCTTCTAAAAATGGAAAAAATATATTGATTGTAGATGATTCATTGGACACACTGGAACTTATTAAGCGAAATTTAAAAAGCAAAAACTATACTGTTGTTACCGCGTCAAGCGCGCAAAGCGCGGTTGATATTTTAGAAAACCATAAAATCGATTTACTTATAACAGATTTAAAAATGCCAAAAGTTGACGGGCTTAACCTTATCAAACATGTAAAACGAAATTACAATGATCTGGGCATAATAATGATAACGGGCTTTGCCACAATTGATGGCGCGGTAAAAGCAATAAAAGCCGGCTCGGAAGAATTCATTCCCAAGCCCTTTACCGATCAAGAGTTATTTAAGGCGATAGAAAAGGTGCTGGCCAATCTTGAGACCAGGAGAAGCGCGGCTAAAAAACAGACAAATTCAATAATAACCGGAATGATAGGAGATTCACATCCTATGAAAAAAGTTTATGCTCGAATTTGCAAAGCCGCTTCGACATCATCAGCCACGGTATTTATTACCGGAGAAAGCGGAACCGGCAAAGAATTAGCCGCCAGGGCAATACACTATACAAGCTCAAGATCTTCCGATCCCTTCATACCGATTCATTGCGCCGGCATACCGGAAGAATTGCTTGAAAATGAACTCTTTGGACATGTGAAAGGATCTTTTACAGGAGCATATGAAACCAGAGCGGGTTTTTTTCAAACCGCGGATGGGGGAACTATTTTTTTAGATGAAATTGCGGAAACACCCCTGTCCATACAAGTAAAATTATTGCGGGTTTTGCAGGAAAAAGAAATATTCATGATTGGCTCTAGAAAATCTCAAAAAGTAAATGTGCGCATCATAGCGGCAACCAATAAAGATATTGAAAAAGCGGTGGAAAGCGGTTCTTTCCGCAAGGATTTATTTTACAGACTGAATGTGGTCAATATAAAACTTCCTCCTCTTAGAGAACGGGGAAATGATATTTTCCTTTTATTAAATTTGTTTCTTGAAAAATTTTCAAAAGAATTGAACAAACCTCTGGCAAAATTTTCCGACGAAACATTGGATATTCTTAAAAATTACAGTTGGCCTGGAAATGTTAGAGAATTGCAAAATGTAATAAACCAAATAACGATTATGAGCGAAGGCGAAATTATAAATGTCTCGGATTTACCAAAACTATTTTATTCATCTACAATAAAAAATGACTATTTCAATGCTCCTCTTAGTTATGTAATAAAAGATCATATTCAAAAAGTTCTTGAAAATCATGCAAACAATAAAACAAAAGCCGCAAAGACACTTGGTATAGACCGAAAAACTCTAGCTAAATATTTAAATTCCAAATAATATTTATATATCCCCTACATCTTTAATATTACTCCATAATACAAGCTTTCTTCTTGTTTGAAAACTGAGGAAAAAATACTCACTATCCTTTTTTTCCTCGGTTTATTTTCTTTTATATTTCCTAGTCATTTCACTTTTCCCAATGAGAAACATTAAATTGATTTAAATTAGAAAATGGCAAAAATGTTGCTATATAAAAGTATGAAGGGCAAAAAATATATCAAAGGAACAAAGGAGAATTAAGATGAACGAAAAAAGAGTTTTATCTCAAAAACCATCCGCATTCAGCGGCTTATGTCAATCTTGCCGATTTGCCGGCAGTTGTAAATTGCGAAATAAACATAATAAGACTGTTTTTCAATGCGAGGAATTTGAATTGGCCGAAACATTGAATAAGAAAAGTGAAAGCAAAAAAACAAATCACAATATCTTCAAAGACAAGAAAACCGATACCGGTTTATGTAAGAACTGCGCAAAAAGAAAAGATTGTATTTATAAAAATTCCGCATCGGTCATATGGCATTGTGAAGAGTATGAATAAGGCAACTAAACTACATGGAGGCAGTATATGGGAAAAACATTAAAAAAATCTGAAAAAGAATTAAGTCTTTATGAGAATGTAAAACTCCAGTTTAATCTTGCAAAAAAAATAATAAAACTGGATACGGGCATAAGTAAAATACTTGAAACAACAATGAATGAATTGGTAGTTAACTTTCCTGTGAAAATGGATAATGGTTCACTTGAGATTTTTACAGGATATCGCGTTCAACATAATAATGCCCTTGGACCATTTAAAGGGGGGCTTCGTTTCCATCCCGATGTGGATATAGATGAAATGCGCGCGCTTGCAACATGGATGACATGGAAATCCGCCATAGTTCAAATACCTTTTGGCGGAGCAAAAGGCGGGATACAAATAGACCCAAGCAAGTACAGCAAAACGGAGCTTGAAAGAATATCGCGAAGATTCACATTCGCGCTTGGCAACAATATAGGACCCGAATACGATATACCGGCTCCCGATGTAAATACAAATGCCATGATTATGGGCTGGATACTGGATACTTATATTTCAACAATTACGCCCAATAATAGACAGCATTGCTTCCATATAGTCACCGGCAAACCCATTGGCTTGGGCGGAAGCTTGGGAAGAGATAAAGCCACAGGACAAGGCGTGGTGTTTCTTATAGAGCAATGGGCAAAAGAAACAAATTTTGATCTTTCAAAAGCGACATATATGGTGCAGGGATTTGGCAATGTAGGCTCATGGAGCGCGAAATTATTAAAAAACCATGGCTCTAAATTGGTTGCCATCGAAGATATGACGGGAGCAATATTCAATTCAAATGGAATTGACCCTGATGAACTTTCCAAATATGTAAAAAAAACCGGCGGGGTAAAAGGATTTAAAAAATCAGAACCCCTAAATCATGACAGTTTTTTGAGAACTAGAGCGGATATATTTATTCCGGCGGCTTTGGAAAAACAGATAACAAAAAAAACAGCCCATCTTCTCAATGTCAAACTTATCGCGGAAGGAGCAAACGGACCGACAGACTTGGCGGGAGATAAAATACTTGAAGAAAAAGGAATACATTTGATTCCCGATGTCCTATGCAATTCAGGAGGTGTGATAGTCAGCTATTTCGAATGGCTACAAAATAAGAGAAGTGAAGCATGGGACATTGAACAAGTAGATGAAAAATTAAGCAAAAAAATTATCAATGGCTACAAAAGAGTTCAGGAAATGGCAGAGAAACACAAATGCAATTGGAGAACGGCGGCTTATATAGTAGCTTTAAGCCATCTTGAAACAGTCTACAAGGAAAGAGGGATATTTCCATAATCTGTTTTACAAGAAGTCACTGGAGCGCGTTCGAATTATTTCGAACGCGCTCTTTTTTATATTAAAAGTATAAAAAGCTTCATGAGGGAGGCTATTCACTTAGGCTCTCATTCTGCCTCGCTGTCTAACTGCCAAGACGGTTTAGTCCGCAGAGAGCACTAATTGCTAAAGTAGTTTAGCAACCAGCTTTGGCGCTGTTCCTTGTTGCCATGTTGCCTAATTACCTTGTCGCCTAACAACTATACCCTTTCTTTTTTTATGCTAAAATATACCCATGAACATAGCCATAGCCAGCGATCATGCGGGATTTATCCTTAAATCTCAAATTTTAGAAATTGTAAAAAAACTCGGCCATACGGCAATAGATCTCGGAACAGATTCCTCAGATAAATCCGTGGATTATCCCGATTTTGCCAAAAAAGTCGCGCTTGAAATACTTTCGGGCAAAGCCCAAAGAGGAATAATAATATGCGGTAGCGGCGTCGGCGCTTCTATAGCGGCAAATAAATTTAAAGGCATAAGAGCGGGTCTGTGTCATGACACATATTCGGCGCATCAAGCGGTGGAACATGATGATATGAATACTCTTTGCATGGGAGCGCGCGTAATAGGCATCGCCCTTGCCGAAGAGATAATCAAAGCTTTTTTGGGCGCAAAATTTTCAAATGAAGAGCACCATAAAAGAAGATTGGCAAAAGTAAACGATTTTGAAAGTAATCAGATTTGAATTTAGTTCGAACTTGAAACAAAGCAAAGTAAAAGAATAGGAGAGTGTTAGAAGTAGTGAGCAGTAACGAGTAATTAACAACAAATAAATTAGGGAAATTCCCATTACTAATTACTCGTTACTCCCTTAGTGGGGGAATTAAAATGAATTTTCTGGAAATACTCCAATCAAGCAATCAAAGTCTTTGGCTAGACAATATCCAAAAAGATTTTTTAATGGATGGTAGCCTAAAAAAAGCGATAGAAGAAATGGGCGTAAAAGGATTAACTTCAAATCCGACAATTTTTGAGAACGCTCTGCTTAAATCCAAAGCTTATGACGCTTCAATTATAAAACTGGCCAAACTAAATATATCGGCGGAAGCGATATTTGAAAATCTCATGATTGAAGATATCAAAAAAGCCGCGGACATATTGTCGGATGTCTATAAAAAATCGGAATATACCGACGGCTATGTCAGCATGGAGATACCTCCGCTATATGCCGACGATTATGAAAAAACCATAGAAGAAGCCGAAAAACTTTGGGAAAGAACCAAAAGAGAAAATTTAATGATAAAGGTGCCGGCGACTATTGAAGGCGTAAGAGCGATTAAGCATCTTTTATCACGCGGCATAAATGTAAACGCAACGCTGATATTTTCCGTTGAAAGATATCAGGAAGTCATGGCCGCCTACTTGCAGGCTCTGCAATACAGAACAAGTAATAATCTTCCCATATCCAAACTTGCCTCAGTGGCAAGTTTCTTTGTGAGCAGAATAGACACTCACATCGATAAATTGCTGGATAAAATATCCAAAAAAAATAAAACCGCAAGAGAAAAAGCAAAAAGACTGAAAGGCAAAACAGCCATCGCGAATTGTTTGCTCACTTATGAAAAATATAAAGCTTTTTTCTCAAGCCCTGAATTTTTAGCTCTCAAAGATAAAGGCGCGCGCGCTCAGCGCTTATTATGGGCTTCTACGGGAACCAAGAATCCCGATTATAAAGATACCCTCTATATAGATGAGCTTGCCCTACCCGAAACCGTAAATACTCTGCCTGTGTCCACGCTTGAAGCTTTCATAAACCATGGAACCGTTAATAAAGAAAAAATAGAACTTCGCGTGGCGGAAGCCGAAAAAATTTTAATTAAATTGCGCGATATGGGCGTCAATTTGGAAACTATATTTAATACGCTAGAGCAAGAGGGTGTTAAAAAATTTATCCGCTCTTATAACCATGTCGTTAGGTATGTTCTTGTTAAAACTCAAGCCTTATCTTCGGCAATACGAGGCAATATGTCAAAATACTCGGGCGCAAATATATCTGAAATCATCAGTTCGGCAAAACATCTAAAAAAAATAAATTTCCCAAAACGGCTCTGGCTTAAAGACGCGTCCTTATGGAAGGATGATATCAATCATAAAACCATGATTGAAAACTTTCTAGGCTGGCTGGATATACCCTATAAAATGAGGGATAAAGTGGGCGAAATAGAACAATTCGCCAAGGAAGTATCCTCTTTTTCACACGCGGTTCTCTTGGGCATGGGCGGTTCAAGTTTAGCGCCGAAAGTTTTCTCTTCTATATTCCAGAAAGCAAAAAATCCAAAACTCATTGTTCTGGATACTATCGATCCCGCTCAAATAGAAACTGTCACTAATTCAATAAACATCAAAAAAACCTTGTTTATCTTTTCCAGCAAATCGGGCGGAACGATAGAACCCAATAGCCAATTTAAACACTTCTTTAATCTCCTGCTTAAAAATAAAATTGAAAATCCCGGGTCCCATTTCGTGGCTATAACTGACAAAGGATCATCGCTTGAAAAATTGGGGGAAGCCAAAAACTTTAGAAAAATTTTCATCAATCCGTCGGATATCGGCGGCAGATTCTCCGCTCTTTCATATTTCGGCCTGGTGCCTGCGGCTATATGCGGAGCCGATATAAAAACCGTTATAGACGGCGCTGTTAATATGGCCAATCTTTGCAAAACTTCCGAAATAAAACAGAACCCCGGCGCCATGCTTGGCGCCATAATAGCCGGAGCATGGGACTTGAGGAGAGATAAACTAACCATAATTACTCACGCTAAAATAAGCTCCTTTACTCTATGGATAGAACAATTGGTGGCTGAAAGCCTCGGCAAAGAAGGAAAAGGAGTGGTTCCCATATGTCAGGAAGAAATATCCCAGCCCGAAAAATATCAGGCGGATAGATTTTTTATTCACATAAAACTTACAGAGCTCCTAGATAAATCCATTTCACGCGGTTTATCCTGCCTAGCTAAAGCCGGACAACCTGTTCTTGAAACGCGAGTGGAAAATTTAAATGATATTGGCGCCGAGTTTATGCGATGGGAAATAGCCACGGCGGCCGCGGGCGCCATTATGAGAATAAATCCCTTTGACCAGCCAAATGTTCAAGACGCTAAGTTGCTTGCGGGGAAATTATTGGAGACAATAAAGAAAACAGGCGAACTTAAAACCCGTAATCCCGATTATTCAGGGAAATTTTTTGACGCATTTCTCTCTCCGGAGATTAAAACCCTAAATTCAAATGAAAAAACAGGAAACTCGGGCGATGCGCTTGAAAGATTCTTTTCGGCTGTCAAAGGAAAGGAATATATCGGCATCCTCCCTTATCTTCCCTATGATAAAAAAATTGACAGCCTGTTAAGAAAATTAAGAATAGCCGTTAAAGATCGCTCATTTTCGGCCACATTATTCGGCTATGGCCCAAGATATCTTCATTCATCAGGCCAATTGCATAAAGGCGGCGCTGATAACGGAGTGTTCCTCATATTGACAAACAGGCCAAAAAAAGACATCATTATAGCTGGTGAAAGCTATACATTCGGCCAACTTGAGATGGCTCAGGCAATCGGAGATTTTAATGCCTTGGAAGCCAAAAAAAGACGCGCGCTTTGGATTGATCTGAAATGCCCGGCCGATAAATCGCTAACTCATGTACTTAATATGATTTCAAAACCGAAAAAACTTAAAAAAAAATCTCAAAAAATAATGGAGGGGAAAAAAATGCTTAGACTATCAGTAAAAAACAGAAACACAAATACAAAGAAAACAACGACGACAACGGTTAGAAACACAGACAAAACCGTAAGACCCGTGAACACAAAAACAACGACGAATAAAACCGAGTATGTGGTCATAGATTATCCTAAAAATCTTGAAACCATAAACTCTTGGCATTATGCCGTAAGAATCGGAACAGGTTTAAATTGCGAGAAAGTTGATATCTCCATAGATGACAAGCCTTGGCAAACCTGCAGATATTCCGACGGTTATTGGTGGTATGACTGGACAAATTATACTCCGGGCACTCATCAATTAACAGCCAGAATGACTAAAACAAACGGACAGTATATCATTTCAACAAAACGACGCTGCAAGATAGTATAAACTGACCGTTTTTTACACTCTCTCAAAAAATTATGTGAGCGCGAATTTCGCGCTCACATAAAATATTCTAATTAGCGAATTTTCATTATTAATGGAAATTTGTAAGGGGAACTGTTTATCAAAAACAGTTCTTTTTTTATTATAATAAGAGAATGATTAAAAATAATATAAGCGCAATAAGCGCGGCAACCATAAATACTCCAAAGAATTCCGTCGCCGAAAATCTCACCGAACATCTAAACATTCTGGCAAGGGATATCGGCAAAAGAAATCACTTAAATCCATCCGGCCTCAAGAAAACCGTCAATTACATAAAATATAAACTTGAAAAATACGGCTATAGCATTGATGCGCAGATTTATAAAGCGAATTCGGTGGATATGGATTTTGAAAATATAATTATTTCAATACCCGGCTCATCCGATAAAGACTCCATAATAGTCATCGGAGCGCATTATGACACCTATTCAGACACTCCCGGCGCTGATGATAATGCTTCGGCAGTAGCTGTCCTTCTGGAACTTGCAAGATTATTTGCAAATATCAAAACAAATAAAACACTGCGCTTTGTGGCCTTCGCGAATGAAGAGCCTCCTTTTTTCAAAACCAAAGACATGGGCAGTCTGCGCTATGCCAAGATGTGCAAAACACTCGGCGAAAATATAGAAGCCATGATATGCCTTGAATCGGTCGGCTATTATTCGGATAAGCCGCAATCGCAAAATTATCCTCATGTATTAAAATTCTTCTATCCGAGCGCAGGCAACTTTCTCAGCATGGTTTCAAATATGCCTTCAAGGAAACTCCTTGAAAAATCGACCGCATCCTTTAGAAGCGCGTCAAAACTGCCGATTGAAAAATTATGGGCTCCCGCGACCATAGTGAACGCTATAACACTTTCAGACCAATGGGCATTCTGGCAATGCGGCTACAAAGCCATTATGCTATGCGATACCGCCTTTTTCAGAACCCCGCATTATCACACGCCGCAGGATACTATTGAGAAACTGGATTATAATAAAATGGCCGATGTCGTGGACGGAACAAAACAAATACTCATAGACTTATGCCAAAAACAAAAATAATCGCGACCCTTGGCCCCGCCTCTTCAACAGAAACCATTTTGCGAAAAATGATTCTATCCGGTCTTGATGTGGCGCGGCTTAACTTTTCCCACGGCTCAGACAAAAGCCATTTGGACAAAATAAAAATAATAAGAAAGCTCAATAAAAAATATCGCCGCCATATCAAAGTTCTTCAGGATTTAAAAGGAAATAGAATAAGAATAGGCCGCCTTAAAGGGGCGAAACCTTTATCTTTGAAAACTCGCCAAACAGTTTATCTTACTAAAGAAAATCTGGAAGGCTTTGGCAAAATAATCCCGTTTGATTATCGTGGCTCATTAAAGCCGCTTAAAAAAGGTTTTTTTATTTTTATTGACGACGGCAATATCTGCCTCAAAATTAAAAAAATCTTAAAAACAAAAATTGAAACGGAAGTTGTGGCTGGCGGCTATTTAAAAGAGCGCAAAGGAGTGAACATCCCCGAAGCGCGCTTGGATTTTCCCTTGCTTAATGAAGATGACATTAAAGATTTGAAATTCGCCATAAAGCACAAAGTGGATTATATCGCCCTTTCATTTGTCCGCTCTGAAAAAGAAATTATCGCCGCCAAAAGCATATTAAAGTCTCTACTCCCGAATTGCAAAATAATAGCCAAGATAGAAGCCCGAGAAGCAGTGAAAAATATAGATAAAATAATCGACGCCAGCGACGCCATAATGATAGCGCGCGGAGATATGGGCATATCATTTCCCATTTACCAAATACCCATTATTCAGAAACTCATTATCAAAAAATGTAATTTAAAAAAGAAACCCGTCATAACGGCTACGCAAATGCTGGAATCAATGACCGAACGCTTTCAGCCCACAAGAGCCGAGGTTTCAGATGTGGCAAACGCCATTTTAGACGGCTCCGATTATGTTATGTTATCGGGCGAAAGCGCGGCGGGAAAATATCCGGTTGAATCAGTAGAGATGATGAATAAAATAATCAAATACACCGAACAATCCTTGACAAAAGTTTAGAGTTTACCATGGGATAAACCATGGGATAAACCCATGACATGCCCATGGTACCCTGATGTATATCGGGGTAAAGTTGTAAAGTGTAGGGTTGTGTTTTGACTCTGTTCCTTATTGCCTTGTTGCCTAATTACCTTGTAGCCTAATTTTGTTTGGACTCTCTGATTTTTAATATTGTTACCGCCAAGTTATTGCTATTCTTCCACGCTTCCACACCTCCATGCCTCTTATACCTCCACGCCTCTATTCGCCTCTATTCTTCCACGCCTCCATGCCTCTATTCGCCTCTATTCTTTTCCCCGCCTCTATCTATTGTTATATAATATTAGACATTAAAGATCATGCTTAAAAGATTTTATATATCACTAATGGTATTCGGCGCTGCGGCGTTTTTAATACTTATCTTCGGCGGGCATCAAGCGCTTATCGGCACCTCTCCTCTTTGGCCGCCGGCAATAGCCATAGCCCTCGCTCTTATAACACGCGATGTTTTATTTTCACTTTTTTCAGGCGTATGGGTCGGAGCCGCACTTGCGCTAAAACCCACAAATGCCTTTGAAACGGTAAAAGCCGCGGGCATCGGACTTTTCACCGCCTTAGACACGCATATACTTAAAGCGGTTGCCGATTCCGACCATTCTTCCATAATATTGTTCACCCTTGTAATAGGCGGCACCGTCGGCTTAATAGCGCGTTCTGGCGGACTTGAGGGTTTTGTATCGGCAATAGCCAAAAAAGTATCCTCAAGAGTAAAAGTACAACTGGCAACATGGATGATGGGCATAGCCATTTTCTTTGACGATTATTCAAATTGCCTGATAGTCGGCAATATGATGAGACCTCTCTCGGATAAATTCAGAATATCAAGAGAAAAACTTTCTTTCATTATAGACGCTACCGCCGCGCCTGTATCTTCATTATTTCTGGTATCAACATGGATAGGATTTGAACTTGGCCTTATATCGGACGCTATGAAAAGCGCTCAAATTCAAGGCGACGCTTATATGGTATTTCTGAATTCCATACCATATAGATTCTATGTGGTAATAATATTACTGTTTATTCCTCTTACAATATTCATGAAACGGGATTTTGGCTCTATGTTAGAAGCAGAACAAAGAGCAATAAATAAAAACCAGCCGCTTCGCCCGGGTTCAAACCCCTTAAGTGAAAGTACTGATTTTGATAATAAAAAACCGCCTGTTCAAAGAACGGCGGCTCTCGCCATTGTGCCGGTAATTGTGCTTATCGGCGCGGTTATAGTCGGGCTTATCGGCAGCGGCCTTCATGAGATAGCGGCAAAAGGGGGGGAAGCCGCTAAAAATATAAGTATGCGCGATATACTCGGCAATGCCAATTCTTTTAAAGCTTTATTATGGGCATCCTTAGCTTCCAGTTTAACAGCATTGCTTTTAGCTCTCGCATTGCGCGCTCTTTCATTTAAAGAATCAATGAACGCGTGGTTTTCAGGAGTAAAATCAATGCTTATGGCAGTGCTTGTTTTATCGCTTGCTTGGGCTATCGGCGGCGTTACAAAGGAAATCGGAACGGCGCAATATGTAACTCAGCTTCTTTCCGGCGCTTTGCCCGTCTGGGCATTGCCTGCCGCTATATTTGTCGCATCGGCTTCTATCGCGTTTGCAACGGGAACATCATGGGGGACTATGGCGATAATCTTTCCGATTGCCGTTCCGCTCGCACATACAATGGCAATTGCCGTCGATTTTTCGCCCGAGCAATCCATGAATATTTTATATGCCACAGTCGGAACCGTTCTTTCGGGTTCGGTTTTCGGAGATCACTGCTCGCCGATATCGGACACTACCATATTATCTTCAATCGGCAGCGCGGTAGACCATATAGACCATGTCCGCACGCAAATAACCTATGCCCTTTCAACAGCTGCGGTATGTCTTCTTTTGGGTTATTTGCCGGCGGGCTTCGGACTAAACCCTTGGATATTGAATATTGTTTGCCTTCTGGTAATGGCGGGCTTGCTTTATAAAGTCGGCAAGAAACTACCGGATTATTCCAAATAGTTTAGAGTTCAGAGTTGAGTTTGGACTCTCGGATTTTTAATATTGTTACTGCCAAGCTAATCTTCTATGTTTCCATACATCCACGCTTCCACACCTCTATTCTTCCACGCCTCTATTCTTCCACGCCTCCACGTCTCTATACATCCATGCCTCTATTCTTCTACACATCCATACCTCTATATTTACTTATTTCCGTTTTTTGTTATTTATTTTTTAGCGGCCGATTCCCGCATTGCGGCGGGCGCGCGCTCTAGCGCGCTGTTTGGCATAAGGATTATTATTTGACCTATGTCGCGGTTTCTGATGCGCTGAGGGACTGCGCTTTTCTCCGTGACTGTGTTTTTCTCCCGTACCGCGCTTTTCTCCATGCTTCTGTTTTTTGCCTTTTCCCTTGCCTTTATAATTTGAACCAAAGCCCTCTCTACACGATGCGATGTCCGGGTGCATAGAAATTGGCAAGTCCATGCGCATCATACCTTCAATAGTCCTTACCTCTCTGCCTTGTTCCGGCGCGGCAAATGTTATGGCATGGCCGGGCTTCCCGGCGCGGCCGGTGCGGCCTATGCGGTGCACATAATTACCTTCCTCATCGGGAAGATCATAATTTATTACCAGTTCTATGTCTGTCACATCTATGCCTCGCGCCGCCACATCGGTGGCCACTAGCACGCGGAATTGCCCTGATTTAAAACCATCAAGAGCTCTGCGGCGCTGAGCGAGAGAACGATTTGAATGTATTTCGGTTGCATTATGCGGCAGTGCGCGTATGGCGGCCGCAATTCTGGTTGCGCTGCGCTTGGTGCGCACGAACAAGAGCACGGTACCCCAATATTTGTCCAATAGTTTGGCAAGCAGGGCGGGCTTATCGCCGCGGCTTACTATAAAAAGTTCTTGCTTCACATCATCTGCCACAGTGCCCGAGCGGGCTACTTCAATGCGGGTGGGAATTTTCATATGCTCTGCGGCTAGTTTCATTATTTGGCCTGGCATGGTGGCGGAAAAAAGCATGGTCTGCCGCTTTGTCGTGATGTATTCAATTATTTTTTTTATCTGGGGGGCAAAACCCATATCAAACATACGATCGGCCTCATCCAGCACAAGTACGCGGACATCTGAAAGATTCACGGTGTGATGGTTTAAATGGTCTATAAGACGGCCCGGCGTGGCTATTAGTATGCGGGGTTTTTTGCGCAATTCCCGAAGCTGATGTTTAATACTCTCGCCGCCTATTATCACAGCGGTTCGAATACCCATCACCGACGAGAACTCCTTTATAACTTCGGCTACCTGCAATGCCAATTCCCGCGTGGGAACGAGCACTAAACCTTTTTCTCTTTGGGCGGCCGCCAATCTCTGAACCATTGGTATGGCGAAAGCTATGGTTTTACCGGTGCCGGTCTGGGCTATGCCCACTATGTCTTTGCCTTGGGAGGCAATTGGTATGGCTTTCTTCTGTATGGGCGTGGGAATTTTACATTTGAGTTTATCTAAAGTTTCCATGAGTTTAGGCGCGATGCCTAGGCCATAAAAACTATCGGCTGATGCGGGTCTTGTTGTATCGTCGGTCATATACCTATTATCCCATATATGGAGTAAAGAACTACAATTAATGATTTGTCATTGTAACTATTCAGCGGGTCACTGTGATTAGAGGCCTTTCGCCACGGGATAAACCATGGGATAAACCCATGACATGCCCATGGCGAAATTCCTCTCATTAAATTTTTTCACCCGCTTTTTATTTGACTTTTATCTTGTGGGAGTGTGGCGCCAAAATGAAAGTAACCTTTCTTATATACTAAATATTTGAATTGTCTTGCATGGCATACCAGTTGTATTTACTCACAGGACCAGGGTCTCCTAGAGGTCGCCCTTATGTCTCTCACCCTCCGAATAAGCCCAAGTCGGGTTCCGAACATCCCTGTTGAGCAAACACAACTACCATGCTTTTGATTTGACTTTTATATTAAGTGGAAGAAATATGTCCGCTCCCTAATCATTGATACGCTGTATTACCCACCCTACATAATGAGATTCTCTATTTGTTTGGACTCTCAGACGCTTAGCATCAAGACTCTCGGACTCTAATCTCAATGTTATATAATGTGAAAGTGGAATTCAATAAAATCAAAAGCGGATTTATAGTAACATTTTATCGAACGATGAGCGCATTAAAGCAGGAAACCACAGGAAAAGGTGGCCAGAAAAGGTGGCCAGAAAATCACCTCTAAGCAATTAACTGTTTTAAATATTATTCGAGCAAATCCTTCAATATCGCGCAATGAGCTTGCGAATAAACTGGACATCAATGTATCCGCGATTCGAAAACACATTGACGCGCTCAGGAAAAAGAAGCTTCTTAAAAGGGTAGGTCCTGATAAAGGGGGACACTGGGAAGTGGTCAAATAACAGCGTCTCGCGATTTAACGGAGTTGACATAAAAAAAAAGTTTTTACTTTAAAGGGCGTAGGAAAGAGATCTTTATTTTATATTCTTTATGAGTCAAAAATAAGCCAATAACAAAATGTAAGAGACTTAGTAATTGTTATCTCTTAGCTGGCAATTAGTTGGTGAAAAGTTGGCGATTATGGCGATTAGCTGGCGATTAGAAGTATACTTCCATCCCGTAGTACAAAATATAGACGCTATTAGAGAAATTTCAAAGTGTAGCTTCCCGCCTATGGCGGGACTAATTTAAACTTTAATGTGAAAATGACAGCTTAAACCGTTGAGAATGACCTATTCGCGGGAAATGTAATGAAGTTTCTGTAAGGGTTAATGCCGATTTGTATGAGGAAACTATTCCTTATTTCTTGTTGTCCCGCCATAGGCGGGATTGCCTAATTACCTTGCCGCTAACTAATTACGAAAGTATGATATTTTTTGCGTCAAAGCAAATATTTACATGTAAAATTTTGCTTTGACGCAAATGTTTAGCATCCCCGCGGATTAGGTTCAATGTGTTTAACCAAGAACCCGCGGGGATTGGAATGAAAATAATTACAAACACACTCGAGATTGATAAAACCCCGTGGGTTGCCTGCTGTCAAGGAATCCCGCGGGGTTGAATCGGTTATATTTATGCAGTCATGTTTAGTCATTGGCAAAGTTTTGCACTCACTCCTCGCAGGTTTTTTAATTATGTGACCTTCGGATTTTTCGTCAGTTTCCGGAACACTGCGGGATAGAAACTCGAGAACTTGTGTCCACAGCTGTCCTTCCGAGAGCCCAGTCCACTCAGTCAAAAGGCATAGCTTTTGCCTTCAAACATCCTCGCTGTTCATAGTAGAATTCACTGCAAACAAGGTGGCTATGCCACATAAGGTGTCGGAAGCTCTGCGAACGACCAAATCCTCGGTCAAAAACCCAAAGTCGTTCGCCACAAAATCTTTGCCAATTCCTTTTATTTGACCTTAATGCTATTGGGGGGAGAATCCCACCCGAATTACGATACATCGGAATTACCCTCAGTCCGACATGAAGGAAAGCCCTATTATATATTTTGTAATATATGGCTATGATTCAAAGCTTTAATAATAAAACCGAGAAAGTCGGTGATGATTTTAAAAAGAATATCGGTAAAGACAGCCGACTGCAAGTTGCGGCTGGTATTTTTTCTATATATGGTTTCGAATGTCTCAACACCGAATTAAAAAAGATCGATAAGTTAAGCTTCATATTTACAGATCCTACCTTCATTGAGGTTGATAAAAATAGACGAGAGAAAAAACAATTTCAAATTAAGGCTGATTTTCGGCAAAAAGCCATTAGCGGGTCTGAGTTTGAAATAAAGTTGAAAAATGAACTCAAGGGAAAAGCTATTGCCATGGAGTGTAAAAAATGGATAGAACAAAAAGCAGTATTCAAGGCCAACATAGGGAACAAATATATCCAGCCACATATAACGCTTGAAAATGGTGATAATAAATATGTGTACATGGGGATAAACGAATTTAGCAGCGCTGGTTTTGGCTATAAAAAAGATAATTCTATTCTGCACCAGATCATCAAAACAGATGATTATGAAGCGACTAAGCAATACATCCAAAGTTTTGAAGAAGTTTGGAACAATGAGAAGGTATTGAAAAATGTAACCGACGAAGTTCTCGGATACATTGCTGACCTTTATAAGGAAAACTCCCCTGAATTTATCTACTATCTGGCGCTTTACAATATTTTTGATGAGTTTTTAGAAGACATTTCCGAAGATGAACTTGCTAATGAAAAAACCGGATTTAAGAAATCTGTGATTTGGAATAAACTCTACGATTTCCAAAAAGACGCCGCCTTAGGAATTATTAATAAACTAGAGCGGCACAATGGATGTATTCTTGCCGATAGCGTCGGACTTGGTAAGACTTTTTCAGCATTAGGCGTTATTAAATATTATCAGGAGAGAAACCGCACCGTACTTGTCCTTTGTCCCAAAAGACTGGGGGATAACTGGCAAACATTTTTGAATAATTATGATGACAATCCTTTAATCAAAGACCGCCTGAATTATCATGTTTTATATCATACAGATTTATCTCGTGATCGTGGTGAATCAAACGGAATAGACTTATCAAGAATAAATTGGGGTAATTACGATTTAGTCGTAATTGATGAATCGCATAATTTTAGAAATAATGACCCGCGAAAAGATAGGCTAACCCGATATCAAAGACTTTTGAATGATGTGATGAAGGCAGGGGTTAAAACTAAAGTCCTTATGCTCTCAGCAACGCCGGTCAATAACAGGTTTACTGATCTAAAAAATCAGATCGCTTTGGCTTGTGAAGGTGAAACAGGTATAGCTGATGGGAAAATGGATGCGGATAAATCAATCGAAACTATTTTGACCAATGCTCAGAGGATATTTAACACATGGTCTAAACTGCCGGTAAAAGAAAGAACCAGCCAAGATCTCTTGAAGCGGCTCAATGCGAATTTTGATTTCTTCAAATTACTTGATAGTGTCACAATAGCCCGAAGCAGAAAACATATCGAGAAGTATTATGATATAAATAAGATTGGCAAATTCCCCAACAGGTTAAAGCCGATTACCCATCACGCGGATATAACGGACCTTGAAGGGTTTATTGAAATATCAGAACTTTATAAGGAACTCTCGAAATTAACATTAGCTATATACTCACCCACTGAGTATATCCTTGAAAGTAAACGGGAATTTTATAGTGGTTTATATGATACTAATGTTGCTGGTAATCTTGTCTCAAGATTATCAAATAGAGAAAAAGGTCTTACTACATTAATGAGGGTAAATTTTCTCAAGAGATTAGAGAGTTCAGTTGATTCATTCAGGATCACTCTTGGTAAATTTATAAAAGAGATTGAGCGGATTATCGACAAAATCGAAGCGTTTGAAAAGACCGGCGTTCAAACTTCAGTCGAGGCTACCCAGTTTAATGATATCAATCTGGATGCTGACAGCGATGATTGGCTGAATGATGAATTTAATGTCGGCGGAAAAGTAAAAGTCAATCTAGAGGATATGAACACTTCCGGATGGAAACAGGATTTGGAGGCCGATGTTCTTATTGCTAAGGCAATATTTAGAGAGATGGAAAAAGTAACACCCGCGCGCGATACAAAGCTTAGAGATTTGAAGGCTTTTATTAAAAACAAACCCCAAGCCCCTATAAATCCGGGAAATAAAAAAATCCTGATATTCAGCGCTTTTGCGGATACGGTGAACTATTTATACGAGAACCTTGCCGGATACAATAAAACTCTTAATCTGGAAACCGCTAAGCTAACCGGCTCAAATGAAAATCAGACAACCCTGAAATTAAATAACAACTTCAATAATATTCTGACCAATTTTTCCCCCCGATCCAAAGAGCGCAAAGATAAAGCCGCTCCCGAGATAGATGTTCTAATTGCCACGGATTGTATTTCCGAAGGGCAAAATCTGCAGGATTGCGACATGCTGATCAATTATGATATCCATTGGAACCCCGTGCGTATTATCCAACGGTTTGGGCGTATAGATAGAATTGGGTCGATTAACAAAGATATCCAGCTGATTAACTTCTGGCCTCAATTATCTCTTGATGATTATATAAATCTGAAAAATCGGGTTGAAAACAAAATGTTTATGGTTGACGCGACGGCAACCGGCGAAGATAATGTCCTGACCAATAAATCTTCGGATTTACTATTCAGAAAAAAACAACTGGAAAAATTGCAGGAAGAGATAGTGGATATTGAAGAGATGGGTTCGGGGGTTTCCATAACCGACTTAGGATTAAATGATTTCCGCATGGATTTGGTGAACTACATAAAAGCCAACGGGAGCCTTGCAAGCGTTGCCAATGGAATGCATGCTGTTTGCAAAAAAGACATAGAGCGCGGGATTGAAGAAGGCGTGGTTTTTGTTTTAAAAAATATAAACAGCGAAGTTAATATTGATAAAACCAATCAGCTTCATCTGTTTTATCTGGTGTATATAAGCGCGGAGGGGAAAATAGTATCAAATCATTTGAATGTAAAAAACACATTGGATATTCTCCGCGCGCTTTGCAAAGGAAATAGTGACGCGATAAAAGATGTTTATGAATTATTTAACGATGAGACTGACGATGGGAAGAATATGGAAAAGTATTCCGATCTTTTAAATAAATCCATCGAATCAGCGCTCCGCATGAAGGACGAAAGCGATGTCGACAGCCTATTTGCATCAGGCGGAACAACGGCTCTTATGAACAATATAAAGGGGCTGGAGGATTTTGAACTGCTTACCTTTGTGGTGATAAAATAAGAATAAGCCACGAAAGGCACGAAATTACACGAAAAGGATTTATAATTATGGATTTAATTTATAAGGATGAGAGCTATTTGATTCAGGGAGCTGTTTTTGAAGTATATAAAGAAATGGGAAATGGTTATTTAGAGGCTGTTTATCAAGAGTGCCTGGAAATAGAATTTTCAAAGAATAATATACCTTTTGTTTCTAAGAAAAACTTAGAAATAAAATATAAAGGTGATAAGTTAAATCAAACGTATAAGCCTGATTTTATTTTGTTTGATAAAATAATTGTGGAAATAAAAGGTGTAAAAATAATTGCAAAAGAGCATCAGGCACAGGTTTTAAATTATTTGAAAGCAACAGGTCTAAAACTCGGCCTGGTTATTAATTTTGGTTCATATCCTAAGGTTGAGATTAAAAGAATCATACTATGAGCAAGTGGAATAAAGAGATAGCCACGAAAAACACGAAAAAAAACTAAAAGGAAGAAAAAAAATGATACAGAAAATTTTCGTGACCTTTTGTGTATTTAGTGGCAAAAAAAAGGATTAATCGTGAATGATAACTTTAAATTACCAAGGGCCGCTTTTGTAAATAAATTTATTCCAAAGAACAAGTTTTATGAGAAGGCGGTTTTAAGCGCGAAGCTGCAGAAAGAGTTTGTTGATAAAATACAGAAGATTACCTGGAAATATAAACTGGCTGAAAGCACCGTCGGTATTGCGAAAACCGACAAGGTAATCGAGATACAGATATTTGAAATTGAGCTTAAAGAACAGGTGATACCCAAAAACGTCCTTAAGGTCATTGATAAAGCCATTCCGTATCAGATTTTGTACCGCTTTATCTACAAAGAAAACGAGGCATACGGGATCACATTAAAAGAGAACAAAAACGCCGAAAACTATTACTTCTCTGATTGGAACGAAGAGAAGCACTTTGATTTTACCGGTATTGATCTTGAAAAGGTATATCAAAAGATAGTAAAAACCTTTATACGAACTGAAGCGCAAGCTAAAAGCAGTTTTAATGAGATCATAGATATTGATAACAAGATCAAGGCTTTAGAAAACGAGATCAGTGTTTTACGGAACAAAATATCAAAAGAGAAACAGTTTAACCGTAAGGTTGAGATAAATAAGGTATTACTGGAAAGAAAGAAACAGTTGGATATAATTATGAATTGTAAATTATGAATTATAAAAAAACTTAAGACCATTTTCCCGATGCCGGGAAAATGGTTGATAAAGGGGATAAATAAATGGATAAACTAAAAATGCAGACACCCGATTTAACCGATAAGAATATTGAACAGATCGCACAATTGTTTCCCAATGTGATAACCGAAACAAGAGATGAAAACGGCGTGGTTAAAAAAGCGGTGGATTTTGACCTGCTGAAACAAGCTTTATCTAAAACTCTGGTGGAGGATGATAACGAACGCTATCGCCTTGACTGGCCGGGGGAAAAGGCATCCTTACTAAAAGCTAATATCCCAATTACCAAAACCTTGCGCCCTTGCCGTGAAGAATCTGTAAATTTCGATACTACGGAAAATCTTTATATTGAAGGTGATAACTTTGAAGTGTTGAAGATTTTGCAGGAGAGCTATTTGGGTAAAGTAAAGATGATATACATTGACCCGCCCTATAATACGGGAAATGATTTTATTTATAAAGATGATTTTAAGAAAAGTAAAGAAGAGTATGAAGAAGAACTGGGAACTACTGATGAAGAAGGCGGAAAGCTATTTAGGAATACCGATAGCAATGGTAGGTTTCATTCCGACTGGTTGAGTATGATGTATGAGAGGCTTATTGTTGCGAGGGATTTGTTGAAGGATGATGGGGTAATTTTTATTAGTATTGATGATGGTGAACAAGATAATTTAAAAAAAATATGCGATGAAATTTATGGTGAGGGGAATTTGTTAAATACAATTTGTTTAGAAAATGATTCGCGCGCAAGACCTTATGGCTCATTAGCTACAACCCATGAGTATATCCTTGTGTATTCTAAATATCAGGATTTTATATATGAAATTCTAGAAGATACAGAAAAAGAGTTTAATGATAAAGATGATAAAGGTGGATTTGATTTGTACGAATTAAGAAATAGGAATATAACCTTTAATGTTGAAAATCGGCCAAATCTTTATTATCCGTTTTATGTTAATCCAAATAATATGGATGAAAACAAGCTGTTTGAAATTTCACTTGTTAATAAACAAGGGTGGGTAGAAGTATATCCACAAGAATCTCAAGGAATTAAAACTGTTTGGAGATGGGGTAAAGAAAAAGCAGCAAATAATTTGAATACTGTTCTCTTCGCTAAGGAAGCTAAGAATGAGGCAGGTTATCAAATTGTAAAAAAATACCGTGCTGTTACATATACGTTAAATACAATTTGGAATGATAAAGAAATCAAAACAGATAGAGGTACACTCGAAACAAAGGCACTGTTCGATAACAAAAAATATTTCGATTTTCCTAAACCTGTAGATCTAATTAAACGGTTACTTAAAATTTCTACCAAAAGCGATTCAGTCATTCTCGACTTCTTCTCAGGTTCTGCCACCACCGCCCACGCAGTAATGCAACTCAACGCCGAAGAACTGATGGAAGAGTTTGCCACTAAAAACACGAAAAAACACGAAAATGAAGGGAATGCCGATTCAGAAAAATTTCGTGACCTTTCGTGTGTTTCGTGGCAAAAAAAGGGTAAACGCAAATTCATCATGGTTCAGCTCCCCGAAAAAACCGACGAAAACAGCGA
Organism: Elusimicrobiota bacterium; assembly: GCA_022013385.1. Lineage (GTDB taxonomy): Bacteria > Elusimicrobiota > Elusimicrobia > Elusimicrobiales > UBA9959 > JAKLQJ01. The sequence goes on along the minus strand of JAKLQJ010000202.1, from coordinate 5,943 downwards.
AGCTTATAAAGCCGGTTATAAAACCATCGCCGAAATAGGCAAAGAACGTATCCGCCGCGCGGGGAAGAAGATACTGGAAGAATTAGCCACGAAAAACACGAAAAAACACGAAAAAGAAGAAGGGAAAAGCCAGAAAAGTTTATTCAGTGAAAATAAAGAAGAAACTTTTAGTGACCTTTCGTGCCTTTCGTGGCAAAAAAATCTTGATATCGGTTTCCGTGTTTACAAAACCGCTGATACCAACATGAAAGATGTGTTTTATCATCCGGCTAAACTTAAACAAGAAGAACTTTTTAAACTTGAAAGCAACATCAAAGAAGACCGTACCCCGGAAGATCTTTTAACTCAGGTGATTCTTGATCTGGGTTTGGAGCTCTCTCTGCCGGTTGAAACAAAGAAAATGCTGGAAAATACCGTTTTCATTGTTCAGACCAATGCTCTTGTGGCCTGCTTTGATAATGATATTGATTTCAAGATCGTGGATTCTATAGCAGCTTTAAAGCCATTTAAAGTTGTATTCAAAGATGCCAGCTTCAAAGATGACAAAGACCGTATTAATGTGGAAGAACGGTTTAAGAGGCTCTCACCTGAAACAAAGGTTACGGTGATATGATATGAAAAAAGATATAGAGAAAAATCAAAAACTAACAGAATTTTTGCTTTATAAGAATCCCAATGGTGATGTAAAAATTGATGTTTACCTGCAAAATGAGACTATCTGGCTGTCGCAGAAGAAAATAGCTCAGCTTTTTGATGTTGGAGTACCCGCTGTATCGAAACATTTAAAAAATATCTTTGCAACAAAAGAACTTGATGAAGAAGTGGTTGTTTCCATTTTGGAAATACCCACCCAGCATGGGGCGATTGAGGGCAAATATCAGGTAAACCAGACAAAATTTTATAATCTTGATGCGATTATTGCTGTTGGGTACAGAGTCAACTCAATGAGGGCAACTCAATTCCGTATCTGGGCGACACAAGTTCTCAAAGAGTATATCATTAAAGGCTACACAATGGATGTGGAGCGTTTGAAAAATCCAAAACCTGTTTTCGGTAAAGATTATTTTGATGAACAGCTTGAAAAAATTAGAGATATTCGCAGTAGTGAACGAAGGTTGTATCAGAAAATCACTGATATTTATGCGGAATGTAGTATTGATTACAATGTAAGCTCAGAGATAACGCAAAAGTTTTTTGCTACTGTGCAAAATAAACTTCACTGGGCAATAACCAAACAAACAGCGGCAGAAATCATAGTTTCACGAGTTAATCATAAAAAAGACAAGATGGGTCTTACTTCATGGAAAAATTCTCCTCATGGCAAAATTAGAAAATCTGATGTGAACATAGCTAAAAATTACCTTAATGAAGAAGAGTTAACGCCATTAAATCGTTTTGTTACCATGTACCTTGATTATGCCGAACATCAGGCAGAAAAAAGAATTCCCATGACTATGGAAGACTGGGTTGCAAAATTGGATGCTTTTTTACAGTTTAACGAAGAAGAAATTTTGCAAGATGCGGGAAAAGTTACTGCAGAAATTGCCAAAGCATTTGCGGAAGGCGAATTTGAAAAATACCGTCCTATTCAGGACAATCTTTTTGAATCGGATTTTGATAAAGAAATCAAAAAACGGATTGGCAAGAATGGGAGCGAAGCATGAAACTGCAATTTAAACACCAGCAGTATCAGGCCGATGCCGCCTCAGCAGTTATCAGATGTTTTGAAGGGCAAAGCAAAGGTGGCAGAAAAGAAGTAGTCAGCAGAAAAACAATTGACGGAGGTCTATTTGGCACAGAGATTAAAGTTGAAGAGATTTTTTCCAACAAAAAACTGGGAATCACCGATAGTGATATTTTAAAGAATGTTCAAACCTTGCAAAAAGAACAGGGGTTAAAGGTAGTTGATTGGTTAGATGGTCTTAATTTTACCATTGAAATGGAGACTGGAACCGGCAAAACCTATGTTTATACCAAAACTATGTATGAGCTGAATAAGCATTATGGCTGGAACAAGTTTATTATCATGGTGCCATCGGTGGCTATTCGTGAAGGTGTACATAAATCCCTTGAAATAACCGCAGAGCATTTTCAGGAAATATACGGCAAAAAGATCCGTTTTTCCATTTACAACACCCAGAACAAGTCAAATCTCATTAATATCAAGAGCTTTGCGGACACCTCGAATATTGAAGTGATCATTATGAATTATCAGGCCTTTGCCACAACCAGTCAGGAATCCAGAAAAATTTTCCAGAAGCTCGATACTCTGCAGTCCGAGAAGCCGATCGATATCATAAAGAGAGCGCGTCCGATCTTGATCATTGATGAGCCGCAAAGATTTGGGGAGAAGGCGGAAAAGATTTTTTCCGACAGGGAATTTGACCAGTTGTTCACTTTGCGTTATTCCGCGACCCACAGACGAGATTTTAATAAAATCTACCGCCTTGACGCTATTGATGCCTATAACCAGAAATTAGTTAAAAAGATTAGCGTGAAGGGTATTGAAGTCGTGGGGAACAGCGGAACCAACAGCTATTTGTTTATGGATCGGATCCAGATCAGCACAGATAAATATCCGGTTGCTTATGTGGAGCTTGAAGTAAAGCAGGCGAGTGGTATTCAGAAGAAAATCAGGCAGATCAAGGAAAAGGATGATTTGTTTGTTTTATCCAATGAGCTTAAGCAATACAAAGGATTTGTTGTAAAAGAAATTAATGGATTGAGTAATACGGTAACGTTTACAAATGGCGTTAAATTATCCGTCGGGCAGACCGCAGGGCATGTCGATGAAGAACATGTGCGGCGTATTCAGATACGGGAGACAATAAAGTCGCATATTGAAAAAGAACGGATCATGTTCGCGAAGGGGATCAAGGTGTTGTCGCTGTTCTTTATTAATGAGGTGGTGAAATACCGTGATTACTCTAATCCTGATCAGAAGGGTGATTACGCGCAAGTTTTCGAAGAGGAGTACAGGGAAGCCATAAGCCAACTTAACCTTTTTGAAGAAGAATACAATAAATATCTTTTGGGGCATCCGGTTGAGGATATTCATAAAGGATATTTCTCGATCGATAAGAAAGGCCACTTTGTTGATTCTAAAGAGAAAAAGAGTGAAGGCGGGAGTGATGATGAGAGCGCTTATGACCTCATCATGAAGAATAAAGAGAAACTCTTGGATCTGAAGGAGCCGACGAGGTTTATATTTTCTCACTCGGCGCTTCGGGAAGGCTGGGATAATCCAAATATTTTTCAGATATGCACTCTAAAGCACAGCCAGTCAACCATAAGTAAAAGGCAGGAGATTGGCCGGGGTTTAAGAATCTGCGTTAATTCCAACGGTGACAGGATGGACACATCAGTGCTCGAGGGGGAGTTTTTTGATGTGAATAAGTTAACCGTTGTTGCCAGTGAATCGTATGACTCTTTTGCGAGAGAATTGCAGAACGAGATCGTTGAGTCGCTTTCTGAAAGGCCGGTTAAGCTGACCATCGATGTATTGAAAGACCTTGTTTTAAACAATGACAAAGGTGAGAAGTTTATTTTTGACAATCAGACGTCGATGGATCTGATTTTTGACCTCAAAACAAAAGGGTACGTAAACGAGGCTTACCAGATAACGGATACGCTGATTAAAGATATCTCGGATAAAAAATATAAGGTACCGGAGAAGTTAAAAGGGTTTGAAACACAAGTTGCCGATCTGATGAGCAAGATCTACACAACGGCTAATTTTAAAGCGTCAGAAAATGAAAATGCGAACAATGTAACTGCCGATGTTTTAAAACCTAACGAGAATTTCGCTAAAAAAGAGTTTCAGGATTTATGGAAAAAAATAAAAGTCAAAACTGTTTATGAGGTGGATTTTGATAGCGACGAACTGATTAAAAAGAGCGCGGAAGCCATTGATAAGAATCTAACGGTTAAGAAGATTCTGGTGCATATTACTTCGGGTGAACAAGAAGACAAAATTGACGAATCAAGCCTCAAATCCGGCGAAAGCATGAAAAAACAAAAGAATATTACTGAAAAGGCCGATTCGCTCCTTGGTTCGTTGAAGTATGATTTAGTGGCTGAAATCGCGAAAGAGACGAACCTTACAAGAAGGACGGTCGTTAAGATATTGCAGAGTCTGCGCGTTGATACTTTTCATAACTTCAAAGTAAATCCGGAGAGTTTTATACACGGAGTTGTAAATCTTATCAACAGTGAAAAAGCGGCAACCCTCATCAATAATATTGTCTATTCAAAGACAGACCAATCCTACGATGACAAAATATTCACCATAAACAATTTTAAAGGTTCTCTCGCGGACAATATCCTCGAAGTGAAAAAACATGTGCATGACTATGTTAAAACCGATTCTAAAATAGAAAGAGATTTCGCGAAGGCGCTTGAAACAGAAGATGTATTGGTTTACGCGAAATTACCGAGAGGCCAAAAAGGTTTTCAAATACCAACTCCGCTGGGAAATTATTCCCCTGATTGGGCGATAGTTTTTGATACCGATAAATACAAGTATGTCTATTTTATCGCGGAAACAAAAGGCAGCATGGAAAGCCTGCAATTAAAAGAAATAGAGCAGAAGAAAATCAGCTATGCGAGAAAACACTTTGAAGCCCTGGGGCATGCAGATATTAAATACGATGTCATTGATTCATATCAGGCATTGAGAGATAAAATAATGAAGTAGGATAATCAGCTTTGGTCATTGGTGAAACAAAGTTAGACCTTGAAAGTATCAGCTATAGAATAAGGAAGACTTTTGGGATGAATTCATGGAATTCGACTTTGCCATGGGAGCAGACGTCGTGAAGTGCCCGCATTGCGGGGCTGACGTGCCGTGCAGTTTGTTTTTTGATAACGAAGTCGAATGCCCGGAGTGCGGGAAGATTATAAAAAAAGAATAAATCCAATACTAACCAACAGATATTTATAATGGACAAGAAACAAAACAACGAAAAAATCACCTACGAAATAGACCCTTACAATCGACTTATCATTAACAAATCCGGTAAAGAAAGTGAACTCTCAAGGTTCAGGCAAGTTCTTGACGGTCGCTTTAAAACTGATGAAAACAATACTGTATCCTATTATATAAAAGCTCCGACGCCTCAAGGTACGGAAATGCCGTATCAGGTTGAACTCCAGGGGAAATGGTCTTTATCTGAAGATCAGAACCTGTGCTTGACGCTTAATAAATGGGGTAGAGAAACCTTGGGCGATAAATTAACTCTGCAAGCGGATATTATCGACACCTCAAAAAATTCTATAGCATTCAGCCTTACAACTCGCACTAAAGAAAACATGCAATCAATCTATATTCTACAGCTTAAGGGAGCATGGCAAGCAGATAAAAATAATCGTCTTACGTTCAGAGTTCAAAAAGAAAAAGGAAGCCACGATATCCTGACTTTTAGAGGCGCCTGGGAAATAACCCCCGCCACTGGGCGAAACGGCGGGGCAGGTAAACAGCATCAGATTATCTATCAGTATGAAAAAGCCCAGCTCATCCGCAAACGCAAAAAAATTCACACACTGATCTTCCAAGGCTATTGGAATATAAAAGACAAAGGCCGCATAAGTTATGTGCTTGATGCGCAAACTGACTCTGTTTTTGAATTGAGTCAAGACTAGCGCGGGGATATTTAAGGATAAATATATTAAATACGAAATAGGCATAGGTGCTTCCCGCACCCTATCGGGCACAGGTAAACCGGAAACAGTAAAGCGCGTGCTTATTCTATTCGGCAAATGGAAAATAAAAAAAGACATAGGCTTGATATTTGAAGTAGAATGCGAAAATAAAAAAATCAATGCCATTGTCTTTGGAGCGGAAGCCAAGCTGTCCGCCAGAGACAGTATAAGTTTTGAGCTAAAGAACAGGCATAATAAAGACATCAGCGCGCAACTACAGCTTTCCCGCAAGATACTAAACGG
>JAKLQJ010000201.1 GCA_022013385.1 Elusimicrobiota bacterium | reverse complement strand
TTTAATATAATCTAGAGGGTGGTTTGATTTGTCGGCTTAAATTCGGATTAGTAAGTTTGAGTCCCTTTAATCTTCAAGAAGGAATTTTCCTGCGAGTAGCGGGAAGCTAAATGAAAATAACAGATATAAAATTTTCAGTGGAGAAGATAAGAAATAGGTTTATTTCTTCTTTGGTTTTTGTTGCCTTAATTTATAATTTGACGGTTTCATGGAAAGTGTTTTCAAATATTCCGCTTTCAGATCCCGCTTCATATCCTGAAATAGCTAAGGTTTCAAAATTCTTTTACGATACCGGCATAAGAGAGCCTGTTCAGATATACATTGTCAAATTTTTCATGCTCTTTGGTTTAAACGATATTTTGAGCGTAAGAGCGGCCACCACATTGATAGCGGCTTTTTTTGGAGTTCTTTTATTTAGATTTATTTTCAAAAGATATGGTTTTACGGCCTCTATGGTAGCGGGATTTGTTTTTGCGGCAAATCCGTATATGGGCTATTATAGCCTGCAGGGCGTAAACAATCTTACAAGCGGATTTTTCTTAATGCTCTTTGTCTATTTCCTTACCAAGAAAGAATATGGTCGCGGAAATTTAATTTATACATCGCTGTTTGCCGCTTTGAGTATGCTGACAAGACTTGAGAATATATTAATTGTTTTCTTGATTTTGGCATCTTTCGTTTTGATTAATTTTTCAAAAACCAAACTAAGATTTTCTTTACTGATATTTGCTTTTTCGTTTGTTGCGGTTTTGCCTTATCCTTTACACCAGGCGTATAAATATAAAAGTCCGACGCATTCTCATAATATGGCGGCTAGGTTTTGGACCAATACCGAAAAAAATGGTCCGCGATCCGTTCAACGATATAAAGACGGCCCTATGAGTATAAGCGGTTTTTTATTCAGGGACGGTATTTCCGGCGCAGCGCTGTCATTGGGTAAGGGATATTTTAAGAGTTTTTTTCATTATATACCGAGGATTTTGTATTATAAAACCGCTTTTTTCTTATTTATTTTAGGCTTCATCGTAACAGTGCTCAGAAAAAAATATTTTTTGGCTAGCCTTCTTCCCATAATGATATTGCCGGTGGTTTTTATAGCGGGTATTGATCAGATTTCCAAGGGAAGCGGCATAGAGCTTAGATTTTATATCAATGTGCTTTGGCTATTGGGAATTTATGCCGGGCTAGGCGTGAATACCGTTGCGGTGTATGCCAATAAAAAACTTGAAAAGCTTGCGGTAAAGAAATAAGTTTGGTTGTTTGCTTGCCCCGCTTAAGGCGGGGATAGGCATAGCTGTAATGCGCGGCGGCAAGCGGCACGCTATAGGTTTGGTGTCTGATGCGCAAAGTTTGTTAAATTTAAGGACGACTTGCGTCAAATTATTTGGTATTATTATTTTTGTAGTGTTTGGCCGTTTAGGATTTAAGGAGAAGGTTTTGAAAATAGATTTGAATAAATGTAAATTTGTGGCGGTCGTAACCGCTCTTTTTTTAATTCCGTTTCTTATATTGAGCAATCATTTTCTTAACAGCACTAGAGAAATAGTCAGAAAGAATGCTTTAGAACGTATAGGTCTTAGGACAAAAGCCGTTTCAAAAGTGGTTTCCGGCGTATTAAATTCGAATTATGAAATTTTTAGAATCGTTAAAAGCGAGAAATTTGTAAAACTCTCCAATTCGGAAAGAAAAAAACTCCTCAAAAGGGAAATGGAAAAACACAAAGAAATTTATAGAGGTTTCGCGGTTTTCACGCCAACTTGCGAAAAACTATTTTCGGCGGGAGATATTGGCAATTTTAATTGTTTGGATGAACTTTTTAAAAAAGCCGTTTTATCCGCGATATCGGTCGGAGCTGTGGAATACTCGGAAGATGCGCCATGCTCTTTGATTGTAGCCGAACCTATATTTTCCGATAAATCAGAAAACCCTAGGTTAGTCGTGTTTGGAAAAACAAGCCTCGCGTCCTTAAATAATGTCATAAGAACTTTTGGGAAAAAATCCCGCAGTGAGCTTGGGATTGTGGATGCCGGAGGACAAATCATAAGCGATTCTACAGGCAGGGCAATAATAAAACCGGGGATTATGGTATCCGATGAAATTATCAAGGCCATAAATTTCTCATTAAAACGCGAAGCTCAGAATTCAAGTTCGCAAATTTTGGTAGAGGACAGAAAAATTTTGGTATCGGTTTCAAGTGTGCAGGGAACAAAATGGTGGGTTTACGAAAAAATAGATTCTTCAAGTTTGTTGGATTATTCTTTTTGGGCTAAGAGGATTGTTTACAGCGGTATCATTTTGATAATGGCATTTGCTTTTATCTCGTATAAACTTGCTCAAATTTGGCTTATCCCCAAAAAACTGCAGGTCAAGACCGAGGTTTAAAAGAGCGGATAGAGGTAATATTTGGCCGCTCTAATGGTCATGGGATTGTAATCTGATTTCTCTCCTCTCTTTGTTATTTGTCTCATAGGTCTTTAGGTTTAGTTTGGATTAGGCCATAAGTTACTTGCCGATTGATAGATTATAGGTAATATATATAATATGAGGTTTTATGCACTATAAACTTTTTCTAAATACTACTATTATATACTTTTTTCTTTTCTGCAACTTTTCAACTAATGCATTTGCCATTGCCGATTTGGAATCTAAGCGGCAGGACGCTTCCATATTGTTTGACGGTAGCGCGCCGGCTTTTGAAGATTTGGCTATAGCCAAATCTGATTTAAAATACTCTCGGCAGGATTATATTTCACAGCTTCGCCAAATAATGTCGGCCGGAGTGTGGAATGGCAGTACTCCCGCTATGAGGCATTTTCAATTTAAACACGGCGAAGAAGGCTGGAATGCTCAATCTCAGAGTGTCGGTCTTGAAGGATTTCTTTGGAGTAAAAAGGAGCTTGAAGACAAATACGGCGCGGATAAGTTTATTCATCAGCTTGACGGCTATTTTACATACTTGGACCATTTGCTTGCTCCCGTTGCTTGGACAAAAGAACTTAGAGACGCATTGACCAATCTTAAAAATTCCGACCTTAATGTATATGAAAAAAACGACAGATTGAATCTAATGCTTGAAAATTATATTGAAGGGCTTCAGGAAAATATGGAGCAATACGACAGCGCGGGGTGGATTAAAAAAGCGAGGATTTATGAATTGTTTCCGCGCGCTTATAATACCGCGGGCAGAAGAGGCGTAGCCGGTTTTAAATCTCCCGCAAATTCCGGTAAGACGCTGTTTTTTAAGGATTTCGCCATATCCGATTTTGATGTAATCAAGAGGATGGGTTTTGATGTTGTATGGCCCATGGGCATATTGCCGATAGGTAAAAGAGGGCAGACCGGCGCCGGCGGCGGTTCGCCTTATTCCATAAGCGATCATTCAACAGTTAATCCTGATTTGGGCACGGAAGAAGATTTTAAAAATTTTGTTAAAAAAGCGCATATGGCGGGCTTGAGAGTCATGGTTGACTTTGTTGTTAATCATACATCGCTTGATTCAAAACTTTTGCATGAAGATCCCGACTATTTTCTTAATTTTCGCTATGACGGAGTTTGTCCGAGAGACGGATATTTTGAGCATTATTTTAAGGGGCGGAAATATTGCGTGAATAATGGCGGTTTTGAGTATGGGGGCGGAGTATCCACATGGATTGATACCGCTCAGGTTAATTATAGTAATGAAAAACTCAGAAGCCGGATGACACAAATACTTAAAGGGTGGGTATCCAAATTTGATATTGACGGCTTCAGAGTTGATATGGCGCATCTTGATTTAAACAATGTTTTTTCGCAGACATGGCACAAAAGTATGCCTTATGAAGAATTTTATATGCCGATGATAAGAGAAGTCAAGTCGATTAAGGCGTCAGTTGCCTTCATAGCGGAAGCCTATTCTTTTCAAGAAGATTTGTCGGCTTGCGGTTTTGACGCTATTTACAGCAAATATGAAACGGGCAGGCCTGAAGGCCAAACAGGATGGTATGAAACAAGCGCGGGCGGAAACAGCTATAAAATTGGGAGCTCTATAAACAGAGTGGCATTTCTTGCATGGCAAAACGGCGGCGCGGGAGCAGTCGTTTTCATAGGTAATCATGATGAACCCGCTCCCGAGACGGTTTATGGCAAAAGGCTTCCCGCCGCTCTTATAATGACAATGCTTATGCCAAGCTCTGTAATGGTTTATTCCGGAGCTGAGATAGGATATAATGCCGCGATTCCCACCGAACATAAGCCATTGCCTTTTAGCGTGCCCACCAAAATTGATTGGAGTTCGGGCGATAGTCGGGTTAAGGAAACTTATCAAAATGCATTCTCAATTTCAAACAAGATAAGAAGTGAAATGGGCGATTATGATATTAAACCTCTTTGGCCGCGGGATAGCGGATATTGGTCAGGTTATGTAATGATATCCAAAACGAATCCTAATCTAAAAAAGGCGGTTATCGGCAATATAACATGGAACTCCGCCGCGGTCAATATTCCCGAATATCAAATAAGTTTAACTCTTGAACCCGGCGAGTATAAAATAATTAATCTTAGCCGCTGATTTTATATAATAGTGTCGGGGGAAAAAGTAATTATCATTTTTTTCTAGTATATACAGGAGGCTTTTTGCTTCGTTCAAATCCTCATTTAATTGAAATCAATGCCAGACTTTGGATAAATCAGCTTAGGAAGAAATATTCGGAAGATATAACCCTTTCCGCTATTCCTGAAGAAGAGTTGTTGAAAATAAAGCATTTGGGTTTTGATGTAATTTGGCTTATGGGCGTGTGGGAGCCAAGTCCGCAATCGGCTGAAATAGCAAGAAAAGAGCCTGAACTTATAAAAATCGCTAAAGAAATTATTCCTGATTTTAATGCGGAAAAAATAGGAGCGTCTCCTTATTCCATTTATGAATATAAACTCAATTCAAATTTGGGTCTTGAATGGGAAATTAGGGCGCTTAAAGAAAGGCTAAATTCTTTAGGCATTGGTTTGTTTCTTGATTTTGTTTCAAATCATATGGCAAAAGATAATCCTTGTACCAATGAATATTCCCAATGTTTTGTAAATGCAAGCGCCGAAGATTGCGCGGCGCACCCGGGACAATTTTTTGAAACTGAGATAAACGGCAAAAAAAAATATATCGCTTATGGCAGGGACCCTAATTTTTCGCCGTGGACCGATACAGCGCAACTTAATTTTTTTAATTCCTCAACAAGAGAAAAAATGCTTCAAGTTTTGTTGGATATTGCCGATATGTCGGACGGCGCGCGTTGCGATATGGTAATGCTGACATTAAATGATATTTACGAGGGAACATGGGGTTGGCTTTTAAATAAGGAAGGGATTAAAAAGCCTGATAGTGAATTTTGGGCGGAAGCTATAAAAAAAGTTAAGCAGAAATATCCCAAATTTATTTTTATCGCGGAGGTTTATTGGGGGCTTGAATGGCGCTTGCAGAAAATGGGTTTTGATTATACCTATGATAAAGCTATTTATGATCGCTTGAAAGGCGGCGATGTAGGCGATGTTCGCGGACATTTGAGAGCCGAAAAATTATATCAAAAGTGTTCGGTCAGATTTATAGATAATCATGATGAAATGCCTTCGGTTAAATCATTCGGCAGGGAAAAAGCTCAAGCTGCGGCCATTATAATATCAACGATTAAAGGGCTTAGATTTTATCAGGATGCTCAATTGGACGGAGCGATTGTTAAAGTGCCCGTGCAATTTATTGATTATGATTGTCCGGTGGATTTAAGCATTAGAAAATTTTATGAGAAGCTTCTCAAAATAGTTGATCATCCCGCTTTTCACGGAGGAGAATGGAATTTGCTTGAAGTTGACCGTTTTCGTCCGGAAAATAAAAGCAATATTAATATTTTAAGCTGGTCATGGTCGCAGATGAGAACGGTTAAGATTGTGGTTGTTAATTATTCGGGGGAGACTTCATCGGGAATAATAAGAACTAAAATCAAATCTTCCGACGACAATACGGTATTGTTTGAAGAATTGTCGGGCAGATTTATTTCGTTTAGTTCAAGCGATATTCAGGACGGGCTTAAAATAGAAAACATACCGCCGTATTCAGCCTATATCTTGGATATGGAATTTTAAGTAGCGCTGTAGCGCTACAGGCAACAAGGAACAGCACGGCAGTAAAATTAGGATTTGTATACTTACTGTTTTTTTGTTGTTCACTGTTGCCTGCTGAACTGCCACACTGCCGCGCTGTTTCGTTATTTGACTACTTTGCTGTTGTTTTGTTTCTATGCCTTGTTGCCTAATTCCCTAATTACAGCAGCGTTTTCTTTGTCGTTATTTTTTGTATACTGTTTTTTTGTTGTTCACTGTTGCCTGTCGAACTGCCACACTGCCGCGCTGTTTGTTATGTTTCTCTTGCTAGCGTGAAAGCGGCTACTTTTTTAGCGCCCGCTTTTTTTAGCGTTTTCGCTAGTTCTTGCAATGTGCTTCCCGTTGTGGCAACATCATCAATCAATATTATATTTTTCCCTTTTATGAGTTCGGGTTTCAAAGCGCTGAACGCGTTTAGCATATTGCTTTTTCTGTCTTCTTTATTTAAAGTTGTTTGAGATTTTGTATTTTTCGAGCGAATAATCGCGTTTTTTATAACTTCAAAATCTCCGTTTTCGGCTATGATATCGGCCAATAGTTCACTTTGATTAAAACCTCTTTGCGCCAATTTCTTGCGCGCGAGCGGCACGGGCAATAAAAAACGGAAACCCTTAAATTCGGGGTTTGTTTTTAACAGCTCTCTCATCCATAGGCCGAGTGTTTTTGAAAGATAAGGCTTGCAATTATATTTGTATTCATGGATGACGGAACGCATGGGGTCATTAAAAATAAAAGCTGATCTTATGAAAGAGCAATTTGGCTGTGTTTTTAGCTTTCTGCAAGGATGGCAATGCTCCCCAGAATCTATGGGTTGTCCGCATTTTGCGCATAGCGGCGGGATTATTTTTTTTAGCTGTTTATGGCAAGCCGGGCATAAAATATTTTCATTTAAATAATGAATATCATTTTTGCAATGCAAGCAAATTCTCGGGAAAAAAATATTTATAAGGAATTTAAAGAAATTTGAATTCAGAAATTTGTTCATAGTATTTTTTACAATACTAGTGTAGTGTCCCGTAAATACCTTGACATTTTCTATTCACGCATCTTGCGTCGTGGTTTTAACCCCGCGGGTTTCTTCGTCAACCAAACTTATCCAACCCACGGGGTTAAAAACAAGCATTTAAATGTAAAGAAGTGTTAGGGACACTACACTAGCTTAATGAGTG
>JAKLQJ010000200.1 GCA_022013385.1 Elusimicrobiota bacterium | reverse complement strand
TTATTTCCATTGTACTGTTAGTTCTATCTTATGCGAATCCCCCAGAACTCCGTATGAGCTAAACGCATAATTTAGTTCATATTTTGCAAAAGCTGTTTTATACGGCGCTACGCCAAATCCCAAAGTCAAGGCATTGCCCGCTTCGTTTTTCCCATTATATCCTATTCTTAAATCCACTTCCGAAACTATTTTATATTCCATGCCATAATGAAAACTAAAATCTCCTTCTGCAGGCTGATTTACGCTTAACGCGAATAATAATCCTTCGCTCCATAAATAAACCATGCCTAAATTGAAATTCAAAGGCAGTTTCTCGCGGTCCAATTGATAACTGGCTTGTGAACCTATGTTTTGCGCCGCTATCCCTGCCGAAAATCCGTTTGCAGGTTTATGCAATATCCCTATATCAACAGCGATAGCTTTGCCTTGGGCATTCTCTATTGTCTCTTTTATCAGTTTTATTCCAAACCCCATAGATGTGTTTTTTACTATTTCTTTCGCGTATCCTATGCCCAATATATATCCGCTAATATCAAATTTACCTATGCCGCCGTCGGGATTTGAAAGCGTTGTTCTTTTAATTTCGCCGAAATTTACCCTTTTATACATTATGCCTATCCCTTGCGAAATTTGTTTGTTCTTCTTATTTTCTTTTTTCTTTTTTTTGGATATTAATAATTCTCGGTTGCCGGTGCAGAAATAATATTTCTTTCTTTCTCTTTCGCTCATGTCTTTGCATATTTGAAGGTTTATGGTCTCGGTTTTGTCTTTGATCTCTGTTTCTTTTATGCTTTCGCTTTTCTGTTCTATTTCCTTTTCTTGATATGATTTGCTTATCATATAACCTATGGCTATATAATCTTGACTTATTCCCTGAAAGTGTTCATTATGCGTAAATATGCCTTGATTTGATTTTAGCCGGCCAAGTCCGGCCGGATTATAATTTAGGGCATTGGCGTCATCGGAAATCGCTACATAAGCGCCGCCTAAAGCGGAAGGCCTGGCGCCCGTGTCTAAAAATATGAAATTAAACGGCCTTGCCCCTTCCGCGCCATTGCAGAAAGTTTTATCGCTCAATATTAAACCGCTTAATATCAATATGTATGCAAGCGACCGTTTCATAATATCCTGCCTCTGACCTCAATTCTTTCTCCGCGATTGGGCGCTTATTTTTACTTTCGCGCTTTAGCGCTTTCGAACTTGCGCGCTTATGACTATCTGATTATCGCAATCTTTTTCACCGCCTTCTGCCCTGTGACTGTATCTATTATCAATGCTATGTATCCGCCGCTGGCTGTTTCTTTGCCGTCATTATTCTTCGCGTCCCATTGTAATTTGCCGCTTGTGTCATTTGTGGTTTTTTTCCAGACCAATTGCCCTGTTACCGTGTATATCTCTATGCGGGCGGCTTGCGTTAAATTATCAAATATTATTCCGCTGCTTAGATCAGCCGGATTATAGGGTTTTCCCGTGTCATCCGCGCCGTCATTCGGTTTGAATGGAACAGGATAAATCCTCACGCTATTAAGGTTAGCCGCCGCCGGCGAAAATATTCCGTATATGCTGAAATGATTCGTCTCCATGGTTATTGTTTTATCGCTTGTGTTTATCGCTGTCACAAATTCCTTCTCCCATCTTCCCGCCAATTGATTGTAATGTATAAAACTCAGGCGGTCCGCCCTTGCCAGCGTTCCGTCTATCAGACCATTATTATCATCGTCTATGTAATTTGATTTTAATGTGGCTTTCTTGTTCAGCGCGGTCTGTCCGCTTTCAAGGTTTATTTCATAAAATAATCCGGTCTCAGATAGGTTTCTCGGAGCGTTCGGCACTATGGCCGGAGGACTTATTATATTTATCACGGTGTCCGCAACCGTATTCGGCGGCGCTGTTATTTCCAGGTAATGGTTCTGGTCTAAAGCGCCTACCGTTATTATATTGTTAGCATTGCCGTATATTTTTTCGCTGTGGCTTATGGCATTGCCGCTTATATTCGCGTTTATGTCAGGATTATTATTGTCTACGGTTATAAACAGGCTCGGCGCGTACGGGTCGGACTGGTTATTTGTGTTTACGGCTTGCGCCCTTATTTCATATTCTTGTTTTGCCAATCCCGTTACATCCCAGTGCAGGTAATACGGCGGTTTCGGGTCGGGATTATTATAATATACCGCGGGTATGTTTACCCACACGCCGGTTGTGGACGCCCTATACTGAAATGCTATTTCTTTGGTGTAGGACGGACTGCCTTTTATAAGTTCGCCAAAAACATTTAATCTATTGCCCCATATTTTCTTGCCGGCTTTCGGCGCGCTTATTTTTGCCTGCGCCCATAATGGAAAAGGTTCGCCGGGTATTACATTTACCGACGCTTTTAAATTTGTGTTTTTCTCTTCACGGGTGTATTTTTGCGCTCTTATGGCATAATAATATGTCCCGCTTGAAATTCCGCTTATATACAATGATAATGTATTCGCGCTTACCGTCATTATCGGAATTGAATAATCAATTATTCCGGTTCCGCTGTCGGTATATACATTATATTGCGTTACTTCAACTGTTGGCGAGGCTTCCCAACTCAATGTCACTTTATTCGCTTGGTCGCTTATGGCCATAAAGCCTGTCGGGGGCATGGGCGGTATATAAGGCACAAATGCGATTTTTGTTATATCAAAATCGCTCATTATGTTGTCGCCGTTTATACTCCTTGCTTTATAGTAATAACTTGCATTTTCTAGAAGGTTAATGTCCGTTATGTAAAGATTGGTTGTGTTTGCCGCCAGTTCAAAATTTACTTCATCGCTTGAACGGTATATTTCATAAACAGTCATCGCTGAATTCGCGTTCGCGCTCCAGTTAATCGTCACGCTTGATTGATATATTTCATCAATACTGGTTATTGGCGGATTTGCCAATGTGTGTATGGTCTTGAAATCAGATGTGGAAGTCTTTATCAAATAATACGCTTTTACTTGAATTGTTGACGATGTATTGGGTAATAATTCATTTTGAATAAAAAAAGTGGTTGACGGTAAAAGTTCGGCTGATATATATCCGCCTGTGGACGATATAAGCCGAAATCCTTCTATGGGCTGAGTGCTATTATAAGTCCAGGACCAATTTATTGCATTCGTTGATATTGCTTGCGTATATGTTTCATCTATTATTGGATTGTCGGGAATAGGATATGGCAATGTAATAGTTGAAGCAATGTTTGAAAATTCTGTAGGTGTATCTTCATTGCTATATGCCCGCGCTTTAAAGTAATAAGTGGTCCCGCCGCTAAGATTATATAAATCGGTGGTTAAAGAAAGAAGTCCGGCGCTTAATGGAACGGGCGTACTGATATTTGTTTCAAAATTATCCGTTGACTGCAAAATTTCATAGCGGGTATATGCTGGATTATCATTTGCCGACCATGACAATGTTGCCGATGTAATGAATACTTCGTCCATTACAAGATTATCAGGCGGAGAAGCTGATGTATATTTGGTTAAAAACGAAGATGTTGATACGCCGAATTGATTTGCCGCTACCACGGCGCGGGTATAGGCTGTATTGGTCGACAGCCCGATTTCAGTCCAGCTTAATGTTGAACTTGATAATACAGGCGATACCGACTGACTGTTTTCATCTATTACATAATAAGATGTGGCGTCAT
>JAKLQJ010000199.1 GCA_022013385.1 Elusimicrobiota bacterium | reverse complement strand
TGACAGCGCAGGTGAGCGCATGGACTGTTGACCGAAATCGTCGTAAAACGAACATATGTTGGAATTTCACAAAGAACAAAGCCCGCGACAAATTCAGCAGGCACTATGATACTATTAAGAATTAACTTTACAGAGCACTAGATGATTATTTCAAAACCTATAATGGGAAAATTGATTTTATCAAAATGGATATTGAAGGGGCAGAATATGCGGCAATTCAAGGAATGTCTAATTTGTTGAAGGAAAACAAGAATATAAAAATTATTGCAGAATTTAATCCTTTCATACTTAGGGGAGCCGGCATAGAACCTGCTGAATATTTAAAGCTACTATTGACACATGGTTTCAAATTATATGATGTAAGCAACGAAAAAAAGAAATTGGTGAATGTGGCTGACATCAATGAATTACTTGAAATATATACTCCTGAAAAAATGAAATGGACAAATTTACTATGCGTAAGATGTGAATCGCAATGATTGCAAAAATATGCTCACAATCAATATAATATAAAAGTTTTAACAAAACCGTATTATCTATGAAAAAATTATCAGTGGTTATTGCCACAAAAAACGAAGAAAAAAATATACAAAAATGTCTTGAAAGCGTAAAGTGGGCGGACGAGATTATAATTGTTGACGATATAAGCGCTGATAAAACAGTGGAAATTTGCAAGAGATATACTAAAAATATTTTTATTAGCGATAGTAAAGGAAGTTTTCATAAAAATAAAAATTTAGCTATAGAAAAAGCTAACGGCGAATGGATATTGAGTTTAGATGCCGATGAAGTAGTTCCCAAAGAATTTTCGGAAGAAATAAAAAAAGCAATTCAAAATTCTGAAATCTATGGCTATTATCTTAACCGTAAAAATTATTTTATAGGAAAATGGATTAGAGGATGCGGTTGGTATCCAAATTATATTATCAGGTTATTCAAAAAGGGAGCTGCCAAATGGCCATTAGAGATTCACGATGTGCCCAAAATTGAAGAAAAAAACAAAGCGGCTTACTTAAAAAATTCTTTGATTCATTATAGTTATAGCTCTTTGGAACAGTATTTCGAAAAATTCAACAGATACACAAGCCGTCTTGCCAAAGAAGAGTATGAAAAAGGAAAGAAAGTTAATAATGCTAATTTTCTTTTATTATTTGTAATCAAGCCCTTATTTTGGTTTTTGAGAAAATACTTTTTGCAGAAAGGCTGGAGAGATGGGTTCTATGGGTTTTTTATTTCATTTTCTTCCGCATTAGTAATATTTGCAACTTATGCAAAGCTATGGGAAATTCAAAATAATGAGAAAAGTTAATATTTTATATCTTGCCAATACGGGTGATATAATCGGCGGCGGCGAAATAAATTTGTGCGGAATTTTAGAAAAGTTAAATAAAGAAATTTTCAATCCGATAGTTATCTGCCCATTCAAGGGTGATTTGGCGCAAGAAGTTGAAAAATTAGGCATAGAAGTGAAAATAGTTCAGATGGGGAGTTTAAAAAAACTTAATCCGTTTGCTTTTGTTTCATCAATCAGAGCAATTATCAAAATCTTGAAAAATAGAAATATAAACTTGGTTCATGCAAACGGCTCAAGATGCGCGATTTATGGCGGCTTAGCGTGTAAAATTGTAAAAGCGCCTATGATATGGCATGTAAGAATACTTGAATCGGACGGCTTATTAGATAGATTTTTAGCAAAAATTTCCGCATTGATTATAGTTAATTCTAATGCCGTAAAGAAAAGATTTGAATGGATGAAGGAAAAAAATAAAATTGCGGTGATATATAGCGGTATTGATGTCGCCAAGTTTAGCAATACATTGCAAAATAAAGAAATGAGAAAAAAATTCGGGCTTTCTTCAAAACCCGTGATTTGCAGTGTCGGTCGTTTAGACTGGTATAAAGCGCATCAATATCTTTTGTATGCCGCAAAGAAAGTGGTAAAAGCCGCGCCTGATGCGGTTTTTTTAATTATCGGCGATGGTGAAAAAAGAAAGTATCTTGAAAATTTAAAAAATGAGTTGAAACTTGATGATAATGTTATATTTATCGGCGATAGAAAAGATATTCCTGAAATTTTGGCCGGTATAGATGTTTTTGTTCTTTCGTCAATTAGTGAAGGGTTTGGCCGCAGTGTTGCCGAAGCAATGTCCTGCGAAAAACCGGTGGTGGCTACAAGAGTCGGCGGCCTTTGCGAAGTTGTGGATGACGGAATAACGGGAATACTGGTTCCGCCCAAAGATCCGCTGTCATTAGCGGAAGCTATTGTTGAACTTTTAAAAAACAAAAGAAAGGCAAAAGATATGGGAATAGAGGGGCGCAAAAGAGTTGAAAGGATATTTGATATTGAAAAAAGCGTAAGAAAGACGGAAAATTTTTACAAAAAAATTCTTAATGAAAAAAGCGATGAAAATAGGGATTGATGCGAGAGAATTGATTTCCGGAAAGACGACGGGCATAGGGAGATTTTTGCTTGAATTTTTAAAAGTGGCGCGGTCTTGCGGGAAATTTGAGTTTGTTTTATTCGGCAACCGGCATACCGATTTTGAAAGCCCCGAGCTTAAAGGATATAAAAAAATAGTGATTGATGAATATCTGACTATTTTATGGGATCAGTTTCAGTTAAAAAAGGCCATTGAGCAAAATAAAATAGATATATTTTTCTCTCCGTATTACAAGTTTCCTCTTATGAGTTCCGCGCCGTGTGTAATTTCCATATTTGATATCACCTATTTGTTAATTGAGCCGTATAAAAATCAGTGGATAAACAAATTTTATCGCCGAAATTTCTTAAAGTTAGCAGAAAAAAAAGCAAAAAAAATATTAACTATTTCTCATAATACCAAACATGATTTGGTTAAATTATTAAATTTACCTAAAGAAAAAATTGAAGTTGTTTATCTTTCAGTCAATGAAAAATTCAAACCGCAAGAGAAAGTGGCAATAGAAAGAGTCAGGAGCAAATATAATATCGGTAAGAAGTATATTTTATATGTCGGAAACTCCAAGCCGCATAAAAATCTTAATCGGTTGATAGATGCTTATAATTTTTTGCCGGAGATTATAAAAAAAGAATATCTTCTTGTTCTTGCCGGTGTCGGGAGCGAAGTCAATGGGCAGGGGGCAGAGGTCAGAATCATTAGATATGTTTCGGAGGAGGATTTGCCTGCGGTATATAGCGGCGCTGAATTATTTATTTTTCCGTCGCTATATGAAGGATTCGGTTTGCCGCCTCTTGAAGCGATGGCATGCGGCTGCCCCGTTTTAAGCTCCAATGCTTCTTGTATGCCGGAAATATTGGGCGACGCCTGCATTTATTTTGATCCGCTCAATGCGCGTGAAATAAGCGCGGAGATTGAGCAAATTCTATGCGACGCTTCTTTAAAAAACGGATTAAAAGAGAAAGGCTTAATAAAAGTCAAAGAATACGTGCCGGCTAAAATAGCGCAAAAAACAATTGATGTTATTGATTCGGTTTTTAAAAGGAATTAAAGGAGGTTCAATGCTAAAGATTAATCTCGGTTCGGGCGCTCGCCCGATGGATGGCTATATAAATGTTGATGTGAATCCTAATGCTCCCAAAGTAGATAAAATTTGGGATTTAAACGAGTATCCGTGGCCGTTTAAAGATGAATCAGCGGACGAGATTGTAATGAATCAGTGTTTAGAGCATTTAAACGAGCATAATTTGGCTATGAAAGAGGTTTATAGGATTCTTAAAAGGAGGGGCATAGCGAAAATTTCGGTTCCGCATTTTACATGGCAGTTTGCTTTTCATGACCCCACGCATAAACACTTTTTCGGTTATAACACCTTTTTTTATTATGCGAAAGATTGCGGTTATTTTGATTTTAAATTTTCTTCGTGTAAAGTGAAAATAATTTTTGGAAAAAGGCTTTCGGTTTGGAATATAATTTTAGAGCCTATATTTAATCTGATGCCCAATGTTTATGAGCAAAGTCCGCTTAGAATTTTTCCGGCTTTAAAAGTTGACGCCGTTCTAATCAAATAAATCAAGCATATATGGCAAAGTTTGTTTGATGAGAATAAATTTGGAAATTCCCCAAAAAACAAAATGATTTATGTGAAATATTTATTTTCTGTTCCAGATTCTATATTCTGTTATACGGAGTAAAACATTTATGTGTGGAATATGCGGATTTACAAATTATAGGAATGATGTTTTATTGAAAAGCATGGTTTCAAGTTTGATTCATCGCGGTCCTGATGATGAAGGATCTTTTATTGATGGAGATAAAGTAAGTCTTGCAATGAGGCGGTTAAGTATAATTGATATTGATAATGGCGCTCAGCCAATATTTAATGAGGATAAAAGCATAGCGGTCATTTTTAACGGTGAAATATATAACTTCAAGGAACTTAGAAGTGAACTGCAGTCAAAGGGGCATACTTTCCGAACAAAAACCGACACTGAAGTAATTGTTCATCTGTATGAAGAATATGGCGAAGACGCTCCAAAATATTTGAGGGGAATGTTCGTTTTTGCTTTATGGGATAAAAAATCAAATAAGCTTTTAATATCCCGTGATCATCTAGGCGTAAAACCTCTTTTTTACTCTCAAAAAGGAAAATCACTTTTTTTTGCTTCGGAAATAAAATCAATTTTAATGAACAAAAAAATATCCACTAAAATAGATTATCGTTCATTGGATAGTTATTTGAAACTTCTCTATATTCCTTCTCCATTAACAATTTTTGAAGATATTAAAAAGCTGGAACCGGGGTGTATTTTGGTGTTGAAAAACAGTTCTTTTGAAATTAAAAAATATTGGGCTGTTCCGAATGAGGCAATTGAAACTCACTTAAGCGAAGAATATTGTATTGAGCAAATAAGGGATTTGATCGCCAAAAGTGTTGAGGAGCAGAAAATCGCGGATGTGCCAATAGGGGTTTTACTATCCGGAGGTATTGATTCCTCGGTTTTAACATATTTTTTAAGTTTAAACTCGAATTCCAGGGTAAAGACATTTTCAATTGTTTATGATAATAAGGATAAAGGATTCAATGAAGCTGAAAAAGCCAGGTCTATATCCAAAAAATTTAATACGGAACATTTTGAGGCTGTTTTAAAACCCGATATAAAAGATTTGCTTAAAAAAATTGTCGGATTTTTAGATGAGCCGTTTGCAGATTCTTCGGCTATTCCAAATTATCTCATAAGTAAATATGCACGAGAAAAAGTAAAAGTAGCCTTGACGGGAATAGGTGGCGATGAAATTTTTGGCGGATATCCAAGGTACGCGGGAGCTAGGCTTTTGTCTAATTATCTTAAAGTTCCCAAAGTTTTAAGGAAAATGATGGCGGGGTTAAGCGGAAATTTTTCGGAAAGCGCCACTGCTTTTAATACTTCGCAAAGATTGAAAAGGTTTTTTAACGGCGGGCAATATAATTTTTCTGCAGCTTATGAACATTGGACTTCATATTTAACTGAAAGCGAAAGGCGCGAGCTTTATTCGGTAAATTCAAAAACGATGCCATGTTTTGGCAATAAGTTTTGTAGCGGCTTAAAAGGAGAAGCGGATATTTTTAAGCATGAAATATCCAATTATTTGCCTGAGGATTTGCTTTATTTGTCGGATAGAATGTCCATGGCAAACTCTCTTGAAATGCGGGTTCCGTTTTTAGACATAAGGCTTGTTAAATTTATGAGCAAGATTCCGCTTAAACTTAAGACCAAGAATTTTACGCTTAAATACCTCCTTAAAAAAAGTATGAAAGGATTATTGTCCGATGAAATTCTTTCCCAAAGGTAAATGGGATTCCATGTGCCTTTGGCCAGGTGGCTGAATTCGGATTTAAAAGAAATGGTTAATGAATATCTTTCCCCGGAGAGAATTAAGAAAGACGGATTCTTTAATCCCGATTTTGTAAAGTCTTTGAGAAAGACACATGAAAGCGGAAAAAGAAATCTTTATGATCAAATTTATTCTATTTTAGTTTTCACTATGTGGTTTGAAAAAATGAGGAATGAAAAGTGAAGATATTAATTGTTAATCTTGGCGGCATGGGTGATATTATTATGATGTCACCGGTATTGTGCGTGATTCGACTAAAATATCAGGATTGCGAAATATCTCTATTATGCCTTAAAAGAGTGTTTGAGGTCGCCAAAGTTTTTAAAGAAATCAATAAATTTTATTTATTAGATAATATCAAGATTAAAATTTTTGATTTGATTAAAATTGCAAGAATGCTTAAGGACTTGAGAAATAAAAAGTTCGATTATTTGATAAACCTGAGAGATACAAGCAGTTTTGGCGGTAATCTTAAAATGAGTTTTCTTGTTAAAGCAATTGGAGCAAGCGTTTCAATGGGAAGAAGTCTTGAAGGTAGAGGCAAGTTTTATGATAAGTTCTATGAAGAGAAAAAGATAAGCGATAAAAATGAGGTCGAAATTACTCTGGATTTGCTTGAGCCCTTGGGCATAAAAAATGCATCAAAAAAAATATTTTACCCAATAGGTGAAAATGATGAAAAAAAAGCATTTAATTTGTTTATTAAAGAAAATGAATCGTTTAAAATAGCTTTAAATCCTGGTGCATTCAGAGATTCAAGACGATGGCCAATAAAGAATTGGCGGAAGTTGATTTTACTGATTAATAAGAAATATCCAAATTCGCGGATATTTATAAACGGCAGTAATGGCGAAATTGAAATGGCGGAAAGCCTAAAGATATCCGATAATATTCATATAACGAACGGGAAATTAAAAATTTCTGAACTTGTTGCATTGTTATCAAAAATGGATGTTTCAATAAATAATGATTCTGGACTTATGCATTTAGCCGCTGCATCTGGAACAAAAGTTGTGGCTATTTTCAGCGCTTTTGACGATTTAATTAGATTCATGCCGTCAGTTGATAAAGCCATGTTGAGGATAGCTACTAAAAATATTTTATTAAATTGCGAAAGACCATGTTATAAATTTAAGTGCGCTAATCCCGTTTGTCTTAATTCCATAAGTCCTGAAGATGTAATGGGAAAGATGGAGGAATTAATCGGAAATGAAAGATAATCTTTGTCCCGTTTGCGGTTCAATCAAAATAGAAAATAAACATCCAAATACAAAGTTGGAAGCTATGCGCTTCATAAAGTGTCGGAAACTATGTGAACGACCAAAGTTTTGCGAAGTTTGCGGCCTTTGCTTTCTTGAAAATCAATATTTTGGCGAACCGCTTTATAATGGCGATAAAGAAATGAATGTTTATGCCAAATCAAAAGTGGGACTCTTTAATTACGGCCTTAAAGTTTTAAATTCCTGTTTTCCGCAAAAAGGAAATTTACTTGATATCGGAGCCGCTTACGGCGATTTTATGGAATTTGGTTTGAAAGATGGATGGCAGGTTGAAGGCATAGAGATAGCAAATAAGATGGTTCAAAAAGCCAAACGAAAGAGTTTAAAAGTTTATGATAAACCGATTGAAGAATTGAATTTGAAATCAAATTATTATAATGCCATTACCGTTTATGAAGTTTTATGTTTAATGAAAGATCCCAAAAGGGCGGTAATTGAGATGTATAAAGTGTTAAAACCCGGAGGAGTTTTATTTATCAGGGAGTTTAATGCCGCGTTTCATGTGAATTTATCGGGCTTTTGTGATTTGAAATTATTTTCCGTTCTTAATTTAAATCCATGCATTATTCATAACTTTAATTTTAATTCGCGGTCCTTAAATATAATTTTAAAACAGGCGGGTTTTAAAGATATTAAAATTATTAATTCCAAGCCCACACTGGGCGATCCCTATGGAACGGGAGGAAAATTGGGAAGGTTTTTTGTGTCGGTTTTTAAGTCGGTTTATTATATTTTTTCACAAATCGCGTGGTTTTTGTCGTTTGGAAAAATATATACGGGTTCAAGTCTTATTGTAACGGCGAGGAAAAGATGACCCTACCACCTACTTATCGCCTAAATGGCGATTTACCCCGTAGGAATTCGAGGAATTCCCGGGACCAAAGTCCTTGGAATCTTTTAGATTCCAAAGAGAAATATAGAAATTCTATCATCCGTCCCGCTATGCGGAACAAGCAGGTGGTAGGGTGAAAATAGCCATTCACCAAATTCAATATATGCCTGGGCCGAGATTTTTCAATAAAATGAAAAATTCCGATTTGTTTATTTTGCTTGATGATGTTCAATATGAGAAAAGAGAGTTTCAAAACAGGAATAAAATAAGAACAAAAAACGGCTGGCAGTATTTGACAATTCCCGTTATTGTAAAGGGGAAGGGTTTCCAATTGATTAAAGATGCGGAGATAGATAAAACTTATAATTGGCAGACAGAGCATTTAAAAGCCATAAAATCAAATTACGCGAGGGCGGTTTATTTCAAAAGATATATAACTGAGCTTGAAGATTTTTATTCTTTGGATTATTCCAATCTTTCAAATGCCGCGCTTTGGAGCATGGATTTTTTAAAATTGATTTTTAATATAAAAACTCCTGTGGTTTTTTCATCCGAATTTTCCGTTAAATCTTCTTCAACACAACGGTTAATCGATCTTTGTAAAAAAGTCGGCGGTACCGAATATATATCGGGAGCGGGCGGAAAGGATTATCTTGACGAGGATCTGTTTATTAAAAGCGGAATAAAGCTTAGTTATCAGAATTTTAAGTATCCCTTTTATAAGCAGGTTTATGATGGTTTTGAAAATAATTTATCCGCTTTGGATATTATTCTAAATTGTGGGCCCAATTCCCATAAATACATTTGAATAGCGTTTTAAACATAACTCCTTTTGTTGTTTCTATATCCTATTAACTCCCCCTAGACCCTGTTTTTTATAGGTCCTTTTGCCTATAAAAATTAAGTCTTTTTCCGCTAAATAATTATACTTTTGGCCCTGTTTGAAGTTCGTTTTTTTAGCTAAACTTTAAGTATGGAAGAAGTAGATTTCAGCAGGGAGAAGGTGATGCTAAAAATCAGCAATATTCAAAACTTAAAAATATTTAAGACTTTTTTTATATTTGCCATAATGGCCATAATAGTGTGTATGGCCGATCTTTCATATGGCGGAAACCATATGTCTTATGTTCAAAATCTTGCGGATGAAATTAAAAATTCCAATTCTTTTGATATTACTCATTAAGATTTTTAAGTTATATAAGCTCTAGTGTTTGAGTGAAATTATTGGCGGATATGCCTTTTAAAAAAGCGGCTGAATTAAATTGTCCGCTTTTTTTATTTTTTAAAGTCAAAATTAATCCGCTTGAACCGGCATAATGCCGGTGTCTATTTCAATAGAGTCCATAGAATTTTGTTTAGTTTCAAACAATTGCGAACTTATGGCATTGACATGGTTT
>JAKLQJ010000198.1 GCA_022013385.1 Elusimicrobiota bacterium | reverse complement strand
CAACACTTCTTTACATTTAAATGCTTGTTTTTACCCCGTGGGTTGGGTAAACTTGGTTGTAGAAAAAACCCGCGGGGTTAAAACCACGACGCAAGATGCGTAAATAGTAAATGTCAAGTTATTTACGACGCACTACACTAACATGTTTCTGATATTCGCGCGCGTTTTCCAAAAGAACGATTAGGTCTTCTTTTTTCGCGTTTTTAAGTTCGGCTATCAGTTTTTCTATTTTCTTACTGAATTGCTTATAAAATTCCGGATCGCGGTGATAATTTTCCTTGATAATTCTCTCTGTCTGCGCCGCTATAGCCTCAGCCTTTGATTTATCCGAAAGTCCGCGTTTGGCGTTTACAATATACTCATTAAACTTATCTGACTCCCTAATCGGCAATGGCTTTGCAAGTTCAACAACATATTCGGAAGAAACATATTTATCCAAAATCCTCCGAATTTGATCCTCGTACTTGGAAAAATCCACCTCTTCCGCGTTTTTAATCTTTTGTATTTTCTTCAGCTCTACGAATTTTTTTAAATCGTCCTGATAACGACGCAATTTATTAGCATCAAATTTCTGTGTAAAGTCATACAACATCAGACAAGTCGAAAAATGCTTAACAAACTCATTTACAAGTTCGTAAAAATGTTCTCGCGTTTCAACATTTTCTTCAAGAATGCGAACATATTCTTCGATATCCTGTTTATTTTTCACCACATTGAAGATTGAATGCAGTTCCTGATATACACTCTCAAGTTCAGCTATCTTTTCTTCAGAGTTCAATAATGCGCATTCAATATCCTCAGGGTCATAGTTTGAAAACAACTCCATAGCGTCATATAAATTTTTTGCATTCTTTGAATAATCGATTAAAAACCGTTTGCCTTTACTTCGCGTTTCTCATCTCCATCAAATAATCGATTAACCCGCGCGATCGCCTGAAGCAAATTATGATCTTTTAATTGTTTAGCCAAATATAGAAATGTATTGCGCGGAGCGTCAAAACCTGTTAAGAGCTTGTCCACTACAATCAATATTCTCACCCCTTCCGGATTTTCTTTAAAATCCCGTATAAGATTTTTTTCGCGAGTTTCCAATGAACCATGTTTGTGTTTTTCTTTATTTATCCACTCGGCAACTATTTTCTTATGTTCCGGAAGCTGATCGTCCTCTTCCTTGTCAGCCGTATCCGAAATAATTACTTCAGCCTGCACCTTTTCCTGAAGCTTAAAAGCCTCTTGAAACATCACCGCCGCATATTTTGACGGCGCAACAACCTGCGCTTTCAGCCCGGTATTCAGGAACTTTTCATAATGCTTCAAAATATCCAAAGCTATCGTCTCTATCCGTTGTGATGTTTCCTCTATAATCTGAGATGAATTGAACTTCTGTTGAAGATCTTTTTTTTGCGTTTCCGTTAAATCCTGAGTTATTTGGTTATAAAATTCATCCAAAAGAACTTTTTGAACTGTTTGCTCCACAAATCTCGGCTGATAAATAAGCGGAAGCACTACACCGTCAGCCTCAGCTTCTGAAATAGTGTAAGCATCGATAATACCGCCGAACTTTCGTTCACTTGATTTCTCCCGTTTCATCAGCGGAGTTCCGGTAAAACCAATCTGGCAAGCTTTCGGCAATACAAAATTAAGTTCAATATTGCCTTTGCCGCCTTGAGTACGATGCGCCTCGTCTATAAGAATAAATACATTCGCATCCTCATCCTCAAAGTCTCTTTTCTCTCGTGAAGCTTCGAATTTATGAATTAAAGCGGTAATAACGCGTTGATCTTTTTCTCTAATCAAACGAAGCAGTTCCGCCGCGCTAACGGCGCGTTTCACATCCTTTTTTATATTACATGCGGCAAATGTATCGCTAATTTGCTTGTCTAAATCACGCCTATCGGTAACAACAATAACCCTCGGCAAAATAATTTCAGGGTCATCTATAAGGCATTTTACAAACATCACCATAGTCAAACTTTTGCCCGTGCCCTGCGTATGCCATATAAGCCCCCCTTGGCGCCGGCCGGACTTATCAAAAGTTTTGAGTCGTTTTAATGTTTTCTTAATGGCAAAATACTGCGGATAACGCGCAATCTTCTTGATATTATTGTCATAAAGAATAAAATTTCGCGTCAAATCAATAAGACGATCCTGCTTAAGCAAACTATATATCCCTCTATCTTGATTTGTAACAGAGCGGCTTTTAGCTTGGACATAATTCCCCCGGATTAGATCCTTGGCAATTTGCTTAACTACATTATGTTTAACAGATTTATTAATAATATCAGAAACTTCCGCATCGCACATTTCCTGATTACTATCCTTCTCTTTCCAGTGAGAATAAAACTTCTGCGGTGTCAACATCGTTCCGTATTTCAGCTCACGCACATTTGTAGCAAGTAAGATTTGCGGGAAAAAGAAAAATTTGGGTGTTTCATTACGACCCTGATTTCTCACCATCTGCGCAACCGCATCGCTTACCTTAACCGATTCCTTCTTATTTTCTATTACCGCGAACGGAATTCCGTTAACAAAAAGAACAATATCGGGCCGGCGGTCATGGCCTTCGGAAAGTTCGAATTCCGCACAGACATGGAAATGATTTTTTTCAGGGTTTTTAAAATCAATAAATTTTATTTGAGGAGAAGTTCTGCGCCCGCCTACAAGCTCGGAAACGGAACGGCCGGCCATCAATAGAGAAAATATTTCCCGGGACGCCGGTAACGCTCCCATGCCCATATCAATATTGTTTTCCATATCAAAAACAGCATCGTGAATACTTTTGTCGGAAATATTATTGTCATTTATTTCGCGAAGCGCCTTGAAGGCTATTTTCCGCAAAATATATTGAGATGTGTTTTCACGGAGTTTTGTAATTTTAGCGCGCGAAATATATGTATATCCAAGATTAACAAATTCCAGCAAAGCCGGAATCTGACTCATTGATGCTTCATCAAAATAGGGAAGGTCAATATTTATCAATCATTCAGTATCTCCCTTTCTCCCACCTTTTTTCTTCTTGGCTTTTTTATTTATCAGCTTCTTTGTCTCTTCAACCAAAATATCAAAATCATTCCCTTTTTTATCATAGGCAAGCTGTCTTTTTTGAGCATATTTTTCATACTCTTCATCAGCCTTATCCAATGCAAGTTTATGTGATATTTTCCCGGCATGGGTCAATATATCCCGCTCATTAATTCGCATAAAACCATCCAGTTTTTTAATCCAGTCTTTCATATACATCGGAATGCGCCTCATAGCCTGCCCTTGAGCAAAAATCAGGTATTGTTCAACCAAATTATTTAATGCCGACAGCTCGTCTTCTTTTAAATAATTCTTCGCTATTTCCGCGTCATTTTTACGAATCTTCGCGCCCCGCCAATTTGTTAAGCCCATATTTTTCTTTTTGCTATCCGCTCGCGAATGAATAATTTCGGCAGCTGTCTGTCCGGTGATAGCCCAATGCATTTTATTTTGAACCGTTTTAAAAAAATCAATACTCATTTCATCCGTGGGATCATAATCAACGCTTGTGGCATAAATATCGGTAATTTTTTGATAGAACCGCCGTTCAGATGTGCGAATATCTTGAATGCGAAGCATCAATTCATCAAAATAATCAAACGGCAAATCAGGATTTTTAAGCCGCTCATCATCCAGAACAAAACCCTTAACAATAAACTCTCTCAAATGGCGGGTCGCCCATTGCCTGAAATGTGTCGCGATTTTGGATTTAATGCGATAGCCCACGGAAATAATCATATCAAGGTTATAATACTCAACCTTCCGCCGAACTTCCCGCAAACCCTCTTTTCGAACTGTTAAGAATTCCTTGACAGTTGCCTTAGGCAAAAGCTCCTTATCCTCATAAATATTTTTAATATGAAGACTTATGTTTTGCTTGGTTGTCTGAAACAGATCCGCTATCAACTGTTGAGATAGCCAAACAGTTTCATCCTGAAACCGGACATTAATTTTTGTCTCTCCTGTTTCAGTTTGATAAATAATCAGTTTAGATTGATTTTTTTCTTCCATATTCTATCCTTAAAAAACCACTATGTGGTTTTTTACCCTCAACGGTAAAATTTCGTTATTCACAGTGAATATTCCGCTATGCGGAACACTGGGAATGGTCGTCTGATGCACAGAGCGCCTTGTTACGACACTCGGCATAGCCTTGAAATTTGCAGAGGGTTATAATTATGCATTTTTATACCCCGCAGGTTGCCGCTTAACTTCCGGCGCGGTAACATCTAAAGCATCCCGCGAGGCAAGATATAAGATTATTGCAAAACTTTTTATTCTTACGCTACACTCCTTTTTTGTGAAACAAATCTTGGCAAACGAATTGTTCCCGTCACCATATTATTTAATAAAAACTTTTTCTGGTCTTTTAAAACGGAAAGTTTTTGTTCAAGTGATTTAATCTCATCATCGGCTTTGGAAAGAACGGTGGCAATAGCTTGTTGTTCTTCATACTCAGGCACCGCAAATCTAAGGTGTTGATACTCTGAAATGTAATACCTCTTGTGTTCTCCCACAGAAAACTGCGACTGCTGTATTCGCTCAAATACAAACCTCAAGTCTACGCGGTTATGTGCAGAGTAAAGTAATTTGATAGCAGATGACTTTACCTTGAATGGGAAATCTACATATTTACTACTGGTTGTAAAATCATCAAAGATATTTTTTTAAATGACATTGACTTTAGTAAACTATTAACAAACCATACACCCATCAGCTCTCGATTAATTTTTTGTTTATATTAAGACCTACCTTGAGGGTGGGTGACAACTCTATAGGTGGGCATATCTCACAAAATAGTTTCAGTTTGAAGATTTGCAAATAAATTAATATGTTGCAATATTAATCCCCCACGCTTTAGCTGAACTACAGGAACGAGTATTACTACCATTAGTAACAATACTTGTTAATATTTGTCCCTCGAATAGTAAAAAATATTTCCCAGCTACCATACACCCAAAACCTCCTTCATTAATCCTTTTATTGCCCAGAATCTCCAATATATCGGATTTTGTCATACCGATTTTAAGATTCTCCTCAATATTTTCATTAAGCCGATCAATTTCATAGTGGATAGATTTAAGTTTTGAATTTGTTTTTTGAAGCTCAACCTTCTTTTCTTCATATAATTTTATATCAATTGATTTAGCTCTTATTTCATTATTGAGATTTTCAATTTTAAATTTCTTTTGCTTAATTTCTTCTTCTATAGCCAGCAATCTTGCTTTTTTATAATTTTCAAGTTCCATTGCAACTTTTTTTGTATATTCATTAATCTCTTCTTCATCTTTTTTGGCCATCTTAATAATATTTCTCAACAATTTAACTGTCTTCTTATCTTTTTTAATCTTCAGGATTGTTCCACCTATTAAAGAACTTTTTTCTATGTCATTTATTTTTATATTTATTTCGATATAATCTTCAAGGTCAGAAAGCTCCCCATAAATCAATACATTTGCCCCAAGCATACTTCCCATTTTAACCACATTGTCCACATCTATTAATCCTGATTTTTGGAATTTAATTTCCTCAAGAGAAAGTTCGATTTTATTTCGGTCCACAATATTTATTGGCATTTTTTTATTTACCAATCCGACTTGTAAATTATCGGAAATATATTTTCCCAAATAAGGTGTATTCCCTTTAATATCAACCAAATCGACAATTAACACTCTGCTATTTTCAGGCAACTGTTTAGAAATTTCTTCCACAATTAAATTTATAGATTCTTCTAAAGAATTTTTTTTAGCAAAAAGTGGCTGAACTATTAGTAAAATTAAAAAACTTAAAAGATATTTTTG
Source organism: Elusimicrobiota bacterium (assembly GCA_022013385.1). GTDB lineage: Bacteria > Elusimicrobiota > Elusimicrobia > Elusimicrobiales > UBA9959 > JAKLQJ01. The sequence goes on along the minus strand of JAKLQJ010000198.1, from coordinate 2,093 downwards.
TATTTTCCCCTATTACACAAATTGAATGATTATCTTGCTATATTATAATAAAATTATCACAAGCAAAATCTCGTAAAGTATCTTAATTTTTCATTTATACTAAGACCTACCTTAAGGGTGGACAGATTTATCATTAGAAATTTCCTTATATCGGACTGTGGGTAATTCAAGTTACACTAAGAGATTAAGAAATCAAGCAACATCAAAACAGCGTGACGACTAAAAAACGATCCACTCTGAAATCTTATAACCCCAAATTATTTACATGAACGGCTGGAAGATAACCTCTAAAATCACTATCCTTGCAATAAGGATTAAAGATCAAGCCCTCTCTTGATAGGAACTTGTTTGTATAACCAAATACATAATGCCAAATTTGAGAAAAAGTGTCCTTATAATCAACACCTTGTTTATTTGGATTAATTTCAGATAAATCGTTTTTCAACTTATCATAATTTTCTTTCGCCCATTGTAAAGCAAGTTCATCAATAAGCGACTCGATTTCTTGTACCGGCCTGGCATCAGTTTCAGTAAACACTGGAATATTTATTGTGTCATTCTTGATATATGAAAGTCGCTTAAGCAAATTAATAATGTGGTTTTTTGTATTTGGAGAATAATTTAATAATTCTTTTGCAATTTTCTCTCCCCATATATCAAGATTTTCTGTAAAAGCCGCGTATAGCTCATTTTCAAATTCATTACTGAAAGTCTTTTGCCTATCCCATATCATATTCCAAAAAATATCCGGAAAGGCGTTTCTTTTTATATTTTCATGATCACCAAAAGTCGTAAAAGTATAGGCGCCACATTCTTTATTATGGCTCCCCCAGTAAATCTCTTTCAGGCTTCCTTGTTTTTTTTCCTGACCCCAAAGAGTATATTCATTGCCACCGGCTTTTTGGGGACTAAAAATAAGATAATCATGCTTTGCGAATAAATCCAAACATCTCCAATCCAAACACGCGCAACCTATAATCAGAAATAGATTTTTCTCCGCCCCCACCGAAGCATATTTTAACTCATTGGATAATTTGAACAGTTTTTTTCGCTTCCCGCATATTTGAGACGCAAGTTTAATAGCATATTTTTCAACAACTTTCTCAATAATTCTTTTATCCTCGTTTAAGAAAATAGGGAAATTTATATAACATTTATCTCCAACAATTCTTATTGCTTCCACAAGCATTAAACCCTCAAGCAAATCAGCCTCAATATTCTTTTTATTTTTTGATTTAGAAGCCAATTCGTATAATAAAGCCTTCCCTTTCTCGCTTCTGCAATATACCATAGGGTCATACTTTTTGTTTGGATTATTAACCGAGCCGCAAATTCCTACTGAAAAATTGTCCGCCATTATGTTCTCCTTGAATATTTTTATTTTAATAATAAAGGCACTACTGCTTCAAGACTTCAAGATTTGCAAAATAAGTTGGAAGTAAAATTAGGTGTGAACCCTTTTTTTATCTTTTCTTGCTGTTGCTTGTGACTTGAGAGTGGACTATGCTATCGTGTCGTGTTCGTTCGCAAAGCTTCCGACACTTGATGAGGCATAGCCTCGTTGTTTGTATGTAGGCCTGTCATGCTCCTGTCATGGGTTTATTCCATGAGTATAGCGTGGACACCCATCAGTAATCAACATATAACTTGAGACTTTTTTGCGGAGATTGTTCCTTATATTAACTTGCCTTTCCAGAGTGTTTTTATAAATTCCTTCCATGGATAAATTTTTATTCCGTCCATTACGCGAAAAACAGGATCCATGGATACCACGGCAAAATCTTTAACTTTCCCCTCTTCACGCAAAGCTTTAAGACCTTTAAGATGCCGGCCAAGCGCTTGGTTTGTAGCCTTAAACTCCAAAGCGATTTTATCGCCAATAATCAAATCCACCTCAAACCCATTTTTGGTGCGCCAATACTGCATCAGTTCGTTGCGTCTGGCAAGCCCCAAAAATGCCCGTATTTCCATTATAAGCCAATGCTCAAAACATTCGCCGAAAGCCGCGCTACCAGGCAACACTTCTCCGCGCCGCGCCAGCTCATTGGCTACACCGACATCAAAAAAATAAAATTTGGAACGCGTGATTGCCT
>JAKLQJ010000021.1 GCA_022013385.1 Elusimicrobiota bacterium | reverse complement strand
GGGTTAAAAACAAGCATTTAAATGTAAAGAAGTGTTAGGGACACTACACTAGCTTAATGAGTGCGCTTCCTTTAAATCTGACTTCTGATATCTTTTGTTGCCTAACTAAAACTGAAATGTGACGGAGCTTCCTATTTGATATGAAAAATATTCCTCTTGTTTGAGATATTTATGCCATAGCCTTTGAACGGATGCGTTTAGCGCGATCCTAAGATTTTTCGTAGCTTCATAATCGCTGGTTGTATTGAGGGAGAATAATCTTGAATTATCCGCCTGTGTAATGGGGGATTTTTTGATGGCATAGCTTAATGTGGTGGTCCAGATTATTCTATTAGTAAAAGCAATAATGTTTTTCATAAAAGGCAATCGGAGACCTTTGGGAATTGTGAAGTCTGAACGCATAAGCACGCTTGGCGTTAAGGACATACTGTCTTGCGTGGCGACTCCCAGACCGCTTTCGGTGAAATCCGAGGCATAATCCACTTTGGGAGTAAATCTAAACTTTTTTATATCAAATGTTCCTTGTAGTGTGGCGTCATTATGTTTGGTATTGCTTAATGTTTGATTTATGCGCAGATCTTTTTTTTCTGAAAGCCGCAAATTATAGCTTATGGCCGTGTCCAAAAAATTTAAAAATTTAAATCTTAAATCAGTTCCGTAATTGGAGCTTTGTTCAATATCCACATTTATATTTTCCTTCATATTCTTTGAAAATTTAAAATTCAATGTCGCGCTTTTAGCCCATTTTTCCGTTTTTGTCAGTGTTTCAAGGTTGCTCATGGAAAACAGCATATCGGGAAAAGTTCTGTTTACCGTTTTGCTTTTGGTTTTGGTTACTTCGGAGCGTTGCAAGGTATTTGTGAAATTATTAGTTAAAGATATGGTAGAGAGAGGAGCGTATCGTCCTTTCAAGTCATAGCCTTCAAACGGCTGCCATCGCTGGGTTGAATTATAAGTGTCTCTTAAAGTTAGAGAATTTTGTTGAGCTACGGAATTTCTTGGTTTTAAGTCGCGTCTTATCCAAAGATTCTTTTTGGAATTATAGCCTTTTTCCACATATTCCCATGAATCTCCGTCCTGCAGTTGGTAGTTGGAAGAAATTACCAAGGATCTCAATAGCTTATTTCGCGGCATCAATTTATTCATATTGAGCGATAAGCTTATCGCTCCTTGAGCGGTTCTGTTTACTGTTTTAATTTCTCCTGCATTAAATGAAGTGGATGATTGAAGCACGGTTATCGTTGTTATGGATAGATTATTGTTCTCCATTGTGTTGATGGAATAATTAAGGCTGGGATTTAGCCATTCGGAAAACCTAAAATTTGAATCAAAACTGACTGTTTGCTGAAGAGATTTCGGGTATTTAGAAATATCCTGAGCGTTTGATAAACTGAAACGGGTCTCTTTTATTTCGTTTAGATTATAAACGGGATTTAAAGAAGTTCCTTTCCATGGAATAAATGAAAGTTTTGCGCCGTAATTTTGGCTTATTTCATCCGTATTATAAAGATTTGACAAATCAATCGATTTGTCGATTAACCTGACTGAGTCATAACTTACTTGATTTTTGTTGATGCCGTAATTCAAGGTAATGTTTCTTGGAACTATAAAAAAGTTGAAAGGCATGCTATAGTTTAGATTGCTTGAATAAGAGTTGTTTTCGTCATGCCTTTCAGCCAAATCATAATCTGTTTTATTTTGCGAATAATTGAGTCCTATCTGTGGAAGTTTGCCAAGATTGAAATTACCGCTTGCCGCAGTATTCAATTTTTTTACTTTTCCTTGCTGAAGGGAATTGACGAGATTATTGTTTCCTGTTATAAGGGTATTGGGAGTATTTGTCAGTTGATTTGAAACATTCGCGTTTATCGGAAAAAAACGAATTTTGGTGAAATTTAAATATCCTGTATTAAGCTCATTATCCTGATTTGAAATGGCTGAAACCGGAGTTTGAAAATTTTTGTCCATAAGTGTATGTTTGCCGCCGAAAGACATCCATCCGGGGATATCAAAACTTCCTTCAAGTTTGCGCGCGTTTCCGGTTTTTACCAAAGGTTTGGCAAGGTGTATTTCATTGATATAAACCGTTCCGCTGTGAGCATTCGCGTCTTTAGATTTTATACCTATGGATATCATCGGCACTTGTTGCAGGCTTAAAACTCCTTGAGATGATATGGTTGTATTGTAATTTGAGGCATTATTGCTCCAAACATCGGGTATATTGTCGCCATTAAGGTCTTCCTGACCAATTGTAATAAGCCTCCATCCGGTAAAATCCATCGGCACGGAAACCATTTGATAATTATTGTCATCTCCAAGTTTAAGATAAAAATCGGCGTAATCAGTAGTCGGAACATTTAAGAGAAACTTAAATTCCTCATGCTGAGCGATATTTATAGCTTGGGTGTATTTTCTGTAAACATAAATATTTGATGTTGAAGAAATATTTGAATAATTGATTGAGAGAGACTGTTCTACAAGATTATCGGTATTTGTTTCTTTTTGTTGCTGGGACGCGGAGCCGTAAAGATCGTTGTAAACAATAGTGGGTTCTCCTCCGGCATTATATATCGGTGTATAACCGGGATTGTCAATATTATTCACAGCCAAAACTTCCATACTTCCGCTATTTGTGCTTTGACTTATATTCCATGTATTTCCTACGGCGGATATTCGGGCTACTTTAATTGCGCCGCTTGTAGCTCCTCCCGGCGTTTGTTTTAATGAGAGCCGGATTTGTTTTACGGCATTCCATTTATATGTGTCGCTTGACGCTATATTGAGGGATGTATAAAGGGTATGCCAGCCGCTAAAATCTATTTTGTTTTTTGTTTTGGGGCCGTCATCATTATCTATAAAAAGCGAGCCATCGACATAACCGAAATCTCCGCCTGTATAATCTTGTGGATCTATACGGCCGTTTCTATTTAAGTCTGCCGAATCCAAACGGCCATTATCTTCTCCATAGCGTTCAAAAATGCCCGGGCTTGGTTCATAAAGCCAGCCGATATCTTCGGTATTTGAAAGCTGGCCGTCGCAATTTAGGTCTTCGCTTTTGGGAGCGTTGGGAATAGTTATTCCGTTTGAACAATTAAAAAATTGCCCGCCCGTTCCGTCGGCATCTTCATTGATTTGGCCAAGATGAAAATTTATTTGAGGACCGGGAGCGCTAATTGAGTTTTCACCATAAATTACAATTTCAAAAGTATTTTTTTGAGAGAAATCCAGTCCCGTGTTTGAAAGAGGATAAACTATGGAAACCTCCGATGATACGCTGAAATCATAATTAACGGTCAAGACCTGCTGTTCTCCGTCGCTTGTTGATTGGGAATTTATTGCTTTGGATTTAACATCTTCGCTAGTCCATGTTAAAGCCAATGGATATGCCGGATTTTCCGTCGGGTTTGAAGCTATATACCAGAAATTGTGGTCTAATGACGAAGTATCTTCCTGTTTAATTCCTTCCATATTGTCTATCAGGGCAAAATCATTTAAATTCGGATTAACTATTGATTGCGCCGCCTCCGCTTTCAAATTGGTTTTAATGCCAAGCAGATTTAGGCTTTTTAGCTGAACATCGCCTTCATAAACAAGCATGCTGTTTGTTAAGTCGGTTATATTCGGCACTGTATTTGTTTTCATGCCGCCTTGATAAAGAAGGGAACTGCCGACTGATAAATGAGAACCCATATCATAAGAAGCCCTTCCGCCTATAAGTGAAAGATTGCCCCCGCCTCCAAACGGCGCGACTTCATAAGTAATGGTAATGGCGCTGTCCGATTTTATTTTTTCAGGATAGTAAAAGGTTATAAATCCCGAATCATAATCTATGAAATAAGATTCATTGCGCTTAAACTTTTCATTATCAACTGTCACAAATTCCGAATGCGTTACAATATTGGGCTCAAGCATGAATGTTTTAAAACGGTGGTAATATTCCACTCTTATTATGCGTTTTGAAACGGGTGAAGGCGCGTAAATCTGCGTGTCCGGCTCATTGGAGCCTTCAATCGCAAATTGTTTATCCAAATAAAATATGCCCTGCTCAAAATCCACATGAACGGTTTCCGGATAATTTTGTTTGGGCGATAAGTTATTGCCCACATCATTTCTGTTTAAATCTTGGACTTTTAGCGTGAAATTGCCTCGGCCGTCATCGCGGACAATATTCATCTGGCCTATTGAATAATAGGTTTTTAATTCTCTTTGCCAGCCCTTCTCCGAAGTAGTGCTTATGTAAATATCATTTTGCGTTTTTATAAGTTTGAATTTTTCGCTTCCGCCGGAACCAATATCTGATGATGATGGGTTTTCCGAAAGTTTGAACCCTCTTGAATTTGTAAAATCAATTATTATCGTTTCCTGGGAATTCAGAGTTCTATTGAATGTCAGTATGCCTCTGACATAATCAATATTATAATCCAAACCCGGATTTAATCTTTCGAATTTACCGGTATAAACGGAAGTTTGAATATCAAGGTCATCCGCCGTCATATTAAAGATTGTTATTCCGTCGGCAACAGCTTGCTCTTGTCTGTCTATATAAATTATCTCGCTGTTCGGCTCTAAAGGGAGCCGCGCCGTATTTCCGAAAGTCAGGTCATAATACTTTCTTCTCATATAATTTATGTCGGAAATATCCGTGGCCTGAAATTGCGTATTGCCTGTAAATTGTTTTGTTTTTGTCTGGCCTTTCGTGCGGCTACCTATGAAGGTGAAATTAAATCTTTTTGTTTTTAAATCGGCTCTTATTCCAAAGAGCTGTTTATTGTAGGATACGAATTCGGTTGAAGGAAGCGATAAATTAATATCGCCGAAAGCTATATTTTGCACCACTTCCTGAGGATCTCCCCTATAGACTACGGAAATATCCTGTCTATCCTCTTTTGTATCGTCATAATCCACATTCACATTTATTTTATTTCCCACTTGACCTTGCATGCGCACCTGAAGTTGCTGATTGATCTCAAAAAGGCTTAATGATCTTGAGCGGGTAATGGTTTTTTGCTCGTTTAGATATTTTTTTCCGGAATAATTGAGGCTTATTATTTTTCTTCCGGTAACAGATAAAGATGTTCCGTAAGATTTAAATTCCACTTCCGAAGCCGGAGCCATAGGAATATTTGTTGAGATTGCGATATCAATATTTTGCGCCGGCTTATCTTCTTCAAATTCTCCGGTTTCAATTTTCTCACGGATTTTATTCCATGAATTGGGGGAATAATTTAAAATCGGCAATTCTTCAAAAATGGTTTCAGTCTCCGTTTGAGGTGATGTGGATTCTTTTATTTCAGGCTTTAAAATAGGTTCCGAATCAGATCGTTCAATGAGCATGAATCTTGAAGATGGATTAGGCAACGGGGCTATGTAATCTTCGTTTTGGGAATGCGCTTTCATGCTTGCGAAATTCACCAGTATTAAAAATATATATATTTTTCTGTACATTAGTTTATTTTGACAATCCGATAATCCAATATATGATAGAATAATTTAAATGAAAATTCCTATTTTTCAGAGATATATCTTAAAAGTTTTCATTCCTGTCTTCCTGCTTTCGACTTTTGTTTTTACCGCCTTATTCATAATGGTTAACTTTATACAGATTATTAATCGCGGCATATTAAGCGGTTTTTCGTTTTATTTTCTCTCTAAAGCGCTTATTTATCTCATCCCCAATATTTTTTCCATGGTATTGCCTCTTGCGTTTTTAATGGCCACACTTTTAAGTTTGGGGCAATTATCCGGCGATGGAGAGATTGTGGCCATGCGCGCGGGCGGTTTTTCATTTAAAGATATTTTGATGTCTCTTTTTGCCTGCTCCCTAAGCGTTGCCCTTCTGCTTGTTTTCGTCAATAATTGGATTGGGCCGGTATTTCTCAAAAAATCCAATGATTATGTTATCGCGATGGCGGACAAAATCACTAAATTGGAATTGCGTTCCAAAACATTTCAGAAAATATCGGATTGGGAGATATATTCGGATGAGGTTGATAATAAAGCTCAAAAACTTAAGAATATTAAGTTGTCCAGAATCTTCAAAAAATCCGATAATAAATCTTTATGGTTATTGAGAATTGACGCTAAAGAGGGCAATTATAGGATTATCAAAGAAAAAGGTTTATTGATGAAATTTAGAAACGGCAGGTTTAATCAGGCCGATTTTAAGAATAATGAAACGCTTGTATACGGAACTTTTAAATCTTATGAAACGCTTATTCCATTTTTTTCAAAAAGCAGTTTAAACAGAAAGCTTTATCCAAAAGAAATGCAGAGTTTTAAGCTTCTTGATAAAATTCAAACCAATTCCTTAGATCAAGGCGCACTCATAAAATACAAGGTGGATTTTATCACAAGATTTACAATGGTTCTATCTCCCATTATCTTTTTTTTGATAGGAGCGCCTCTCGGACTTTTGCTTGAAAAAAAAGGGAAAGCAATGGGTTTTTCTCTGACTTTACTGATAATTTTCATTTACTACGGCATTAGCATAATGTCCATGGTGCTTGCTAAAAAACATGAAATATTTTTTCCTTGGATATTATATATTCCGCCTATTTTAGGTTTCGCGGCGGGGGTTTATATTTGGCGGGTTAAGCTGTATTTAAAGTAATATGAGCAAGATTTTTCCAAAATATATAGCGGCATCCTTTTTTGGGCCATTTTTCTTTGGTCTTGGAATATTTACCGCTTTAATTTTTTTTGGCACTCTTTTTGATAAATTGAATATATTTGCGCGCGCGGGCTCGAACCTGAGTTTGTTTGTTAAATATCTTTTATGCCAATTGCCATACTACGCGGCGCAGGTTATTCCAATGTCAACGCTTCTGGCCGTTTTGTTCTCGCTCGGAGAATTTATAAAACGCGGCGAGTGGAAAGCAGGGCAGGCCGGCGGTTACAGGCCATTAACTATGGTAATGCCGCTTTTATTTTGTTCTTTGATAGTGGCGGTTTTTCATTTCGCGCTTATAGAATTTGTTTCTCCCGCTTTGTATATGAAATCTCAAGAAATTTATCATTCTGATTTGAAGGGAAAAAGCGATTGGGAAAATATGGCGCGCAAGGAGGTTTCTTTTTTCGCCGGCAGAGAAACTTTTATTTCAGCCGATGTTTTTAACGGCAAAGACGGGAGCATGGAAAAAGTTGTGGCCGATATTTACAAAGACGGCGAGATGTCCGTTGAAATATCGGCGCAAAGGGCGTATTGGGATTCAGGTAGTGAAAGGTGGATATTTTTAAACGGCGCGTTTACAAAATATAAGGACGACAAGCCTTTAACCAAGAGCTTCAATGCGTATAAGTCGGAAATTTTAATTCATCCTGAACAACTGGTTTTTGGCGAGCTTGTCGCGGACGGAATTTCAATAAGAAAGCTCTTAAATAGAATTGACAGATTGCGCCTTATCGGTTTTAGCATTATAGCCGAAAAGACGCTTTTTTATTATAAGATAGCCTTTCCGCTTTCAAATTTTATCATGGCGATGATAGGCATTATGGTTATACTTTCGCTTAAATCCAGCAAGATGTTTAGTATGGGCATTGCTATTTCTTTGGGTTTCCTTTTATGGGCGTTTATGACAATTTTTTCATCAGCCGGAGTGGCTGAAATCCTTTCGCCGTTTTGGGCGGGTTTTGGGCCGCTGTTTTTGTTTTTTTTGATAGCCTTATTCGGAATGAGAAGAGCGCGAGTAATATAGATATTTAGAAATCAGAAGTCAGATGTAAGAAGTCAGAATTAAGAAAAATACCCCGGAGGTGGCTGCAAAACTTCTTGGTTGCGTCGCATCAAAGGACTTGATCACTAATCGGTGTCCTGCCAACACACGACACGATAGCGTAGTCCACTCCTGCGGGGTAGAAAATAGAATGGATTAAAGACTGTAAGTTTGTAGAAAACGAAGCTATGCTTTGGAACAACGAGCCTATGGCTCATCAGATGTCGGTAGCTATGCGAACGACCATAAAATGTCGGAAGTTTCGCCGTCTGATAAGCATAGCCTCCTCCTTCGCCAAGGCTACGGAAGGACAAGTCTGATACGGGGGCACTGCCACAGGCTTGTACGAACGACCGGAATCGCTCATGCAGGGTGGACTACGCATCGTGTCGTGTGTTGGCGGACACAAGTTCTCGAGTCACTATCTTGCAGGGATTTTTAACGCCGTTGCTCGCTTCAATTTATTCGGCGACTGCGGAACTCGTGAAAAAAGCCATTCGCAAAGCTCCTGACACCTAATGAGGCATAGCCTCGTTCTTCCGCAATGTTTTTTAACTCAAACATCCTCGTCGTTTCAGTGAAATTTCCTCATAAATCTTGCTCCCAAGGCTCCCTCCAAACAACTCGGCGGATCCGCCAACGCCGTGTGGCGGAAAACCTCAGAAATCGCTCCCTAGTGTAGTGCGTCCAACACTTCTTTACATTTAAATGCTTGTTTTTACCCCGTGGGTTGGGTAAACTTGGTTGTAGAAAAAACCCGCGGGGTTAAAACCACGACGCAAGATGCGTAAATAGTAAATGTCAAGTTATTT
>JAKLQJ010000197.1 GCA_022013385.1 Elusimicrobiota bacterium | reverse complement strand
GCCTGTCTATTTCGCGATTGCTCATAGTTAAGTATTCCTCCATTGTCGCCTCCTCTTGAGATTATCAAAAGAAGGTTTTAGCATTTTAACCATGACATTTCTACTTGCCGCTATCATGACATTTTAAAAAATTCGCTACAGGACAAGACTCCCAATTGATTATTAAGCTAAAAAACGGTAAAATAAGATATATATGGCAGATTGTCTCTTTTGTGAAATAATAGGAAAAACAAAACAAGCCAGAATTATGCATGAAACGGAGGATATAGTAGCCTTTCATGATTTAAATCCTCAAGCCCCGGTCCATATTTTGATTATTCCCAAAAAACATATTTCCAAACTTGCCCAAGCCAAAAGCGAAGATGTGGAACTTTTGGGAAAGGTACAATATGCGGCTATGGAAATAGCGAAAAACCTTGATTTATCGGATTTTAGACTCGTCATGAATAATGGCAGAAAGGCAGGACAAACCGTTGATCATTTGCATTATCATCTTTTGAGCGGAAGAAGACTTCTTTGGCCGCCGGGATAATAAACAGTGATTATTATTTTCTGTACCTTCTAACTTATGACTTCTGTGTAAAAAAGGTGGTGATACTGTGGTATTTGTAAGACTTAGAGATGAAGAATCCATTGAAGAAGCTTTAAGACGCTTTAAGCATGAATGTGAAAGAAGCGGCATTCTTAAGGACATAAAACGCAGAGAGTTTTATGTGGCGCCAAGCGTAAAAAAGAAACTCAAAACCCAAGAGATACGCCGTAAACTTCGCAAAAACAGAAAGTAATTCCCAATAAAAGTGTATCTTTTCCAATAACATTGTTTAACAATGGTCTTATTTTATAGGCCATAAGGCGATTTCCTTTTATGCGTTCTCAAAATATAGTTGAGACAATTCGCGAAAGATTGGATATAGTTGAGGTAATAAGAGAATATATTCCTTCGCTTAAAAAAGCCGGAAGAAATTTCAAGGCTCTTTGCCCCTTTCATAATGAAAAGACCCCCTCTTTTACCGTAAATCCCGATACTCAAAGATTTTATTGTTTCGGATGTCAAGAAAACGGCGATGTTTTTACATTTATAGAAAAAATAGACGGCCTAACTTTCATGGAATCCGTAAAGAAGCTTGCGGACAAAGCCGGAGTTCAATGGGAAGGCTTTTCCATGAAATCCATGACAGAAAATGACAGGATAAGAATTGAATTAAAAAAAGCAATGGAATTGGCGACTGTTTTTTACTCAAGGTTTTTAACATCATCAAATGCTTTGAAAGCGGCGCAATATCTAAAAGATAGAAATGTAAGCCAAAAATCCGTAGAAAAATTTTCGCTTGGCTTTTCGCCTATTTCCGAAAACATGTTTGTAAATGAAGCGGTTAAAAGAGGGTTTTCAAAAGAATTGCTGATTAAAGCCGGCCTTGCCTATGTAAAAGAAAACGGACAAATAACGGATTATTTCAGGGGAAGAGTAATGTTCCCTATAAAAAACACTCTCGGAGAAGTGATTGCTTTCGGCGCAAGAACCCTTGACGATTTCGGGCCAAAATATCTTAACTCTCCGGAAACACCGCTTTTTTCAAAAAGAAAAACTCTCTATGGCATATTTGAGGCATTAAGAGACATCCGAAAAGAAAAAAAAAATTCTTTTGCTTGAAGGATATATGGATGTAATCAGCGCTCATCAGCGCGGCATCGGTTTCGCGCTAGCGCCTTTGGGCACAGCTTTCAGTCATGAACACGCGTCTTTTGCCAAAAGATATTCAAAAGATATAGTGGTGATGTTTGACAGCGACAGCGCGGGACAAACCGCGGCGCTCAAAGCCGGCGAAATTTTTATGGAATCCGGGCTCTATGTTAAAATAGTTCTGTTGCCGGACGGTCTCGATCCCGATGATTTCTTAATAAAATACGGAGCGGACGAATTTAAAAAACAGCTGGATATAGCGGGCGATATCGTTGACTTCAAATTAAAACTCTATCTGCATTCTAAAAAATCACCCCGCGACCTTCCCGCTCAAGAAAAATCAAAAATCGCAAAAATCATTCTTGAAACAGTTTCCAAACAAAGTGACGGGATTATAAAAAATGAATGGACAAAAACCATAGCGGAAAAACTTCATATTCCGCAAGAAACGGTTTTGTCCGAATTAAAAAAAATCAATCACGAAAAAAAAGAAAAATATCCCGTCAACGAAGAAAAATCTGCATTAGATAAAATATCCAACCTAGAATTTGACTTTATTCATATATTTTTAAAAAATCCTTCGCTTATTTCTTATGCCGTTCAAATTGACGAAGATAATTTACAAAGTGATTTCGCTAAAAAAATACTAACCATGATAAGAAACATGTCCGGAGAAAACCCGCGCTCAATAATAAATAAATTAGTTGAAACTTATCCCGCCTATGCCGCTCAAATTTCAAAATTATCCAATCAAGAAATAATAAACGATTTCAATCCTGAAAATGTTATTGCCGCAAGCGTTGCAAAACTCTTGCGCGCTTCAAAAGAAAGAAGAAGACAGTCGCTTTATAAAAATATTTCAAAACTAACGCCGAAAGAACTTTTAGAATTTAAAGAACTGACTCAGGAATTAAAGCCTAAAACAGCAAATTAAGGTCAAGTTTATCAAAGGAGAAAAAATGCCGCAACCAAGAAAAGCTTTAAAAGATTTAGTGGAACTCGGAAAAGAATACGGTTATATAACGCTTGAAGAAATGAACCGATCTCTAACCAATGCCTCAATGAGCAGTGAGGAAATAGATAATCTTATGACCACGCTTGAAGATCTGGGTATTGATGTCGTTGACAGAAAAAAATACAAACTTGTGGCGGCGGCCGAAAAGGAAGCTTATACGGACGAATGGAACGCGGTTCCCGATGTGTCAAATTCCATAAGAATGTACCTTTCCGAAATGGGAAGAGTTCCTCTTCTAACTCGCGATGAAGAAGTAACACTGGCCAGAAATATCCGAGAAAGAGAAAGAGAACTTCGCATGATTGTTCTTGAATCTCCGATAACTTTGAGAGAAATAAGAAATTGGGAAACGCTAATATCGCAAGATGAAATGACTACAAAAGAACTTATGCCAAGAGGCCGCAAGTCTGATTATGAGCTTTCCACCATGAAGAAAAAAATCGGAAATGTGGTCAGACTCATAAATAAAACCGAAAAAGAAATATATAGGCTTTCGGAAAAAATAAAAAAAGCCGAATCAAACGAAACAAAACGCAAACTAAAAGGCCAAGTTGATATCAAAAGGAAACTAATAGTTAAAAACATTATCGATCTTAATCTGAACCAAGAGAAAATAAAAAGGCTGACAAACAAAATAAAAAATCTTGCTCATAAATTGCGGGATTTTAGAAATGAACTTGAAAGATACCAAAACCACTACGGAGACTTGGAAAAAATAATCTATGACTTCTCCTTAACCAAGAAAAAAAAGATGCGCTCCTTGACATTTAAGTCTAAATGGGGATTCAATCCAAGCGAAGTGGAAGCCGCGATCGTGAATATATCCCTAATAAAAACCAAGGAAAGCCATCTCTTAAGAACCCTTCCTGTGGAACCTGACAACTTTTTATCGCTTAATGACAAAATAACATTTTTGGAAGATCAAATTCTCATAGATAAACTTAAGCTTATAAAGGCAAATCTTCGGCTTGTTGTTTCAATAGCCAAAAAACATGTAAATTCAAACCTTGAACTTTCCGACCTTATTCAAGAAGGCGGACTGGGCTTGATGAAAGCTGTTGAAAAATTTGAATATAAAAGAGGATTTAAATTTTCCACTTACGCCACATGGTGGATAAGGCAATCCATAAACAGAGCCATTGCCGATCAAGCCCGAACCATAAGGATTCCTGTGCATATGAAAGAACTGGTATCTAAATTAATGAAGGTAACAAGAAAATACCGTCAGGAGTTCGGAAGAGACCCGTCAATTGAGGAATATTCAAAACATCTTCATATTTCCATGGACAAAGTTAAAAATTCTCTGAAAATAATGCAAGACCCGATATCCCTATCAACTCCCATAGGCGAGGATGAAGATTCGCATTTAGAGGATTTTATAGAGGATAAAAGCGGACTTCCGCCGTCTCATTCGGCCGTAACTCTTTTGAGAAGAAGAGAGGTAACAAAAATACTTTCCACTCTCACCGAAAGAGAAGCAAAAATAATAAAACTTCGTTTCGGAATAGATTCAGGTTATCCCAGAACACTTGAAGAAGTCGGAAAAATATTTAAGGTGACTCGTGAACGCGTAAGGCAAATAGAGGCTAAGGCGATAAGAAAACTTCGTCATCCTTCAAGAAGTAATTTATTACGCGACTACGCGGAATAAATATCCGTTAATCACAGAATACGCAAAATCTCTGCGCCTTGCATTTCTCAGCGTCTTTGCGCTTCTATCAGCTCTTTATTTCTTTTCCTTATTATCGGAAGTAAACATACCGCTCATTATTTCACGCGCCACATCTTTGGACCCAAGTCCCATTGCCAAAGCGAAAGCGAGGCCAATAGATCCCAATAAAATATTTAAACTTGAACGGATTATTTTCATTTCAATTCCCAACTGATCAAGAGCGATTATGGCTGTGAATACCAAAACAACAAAATGCACTATTTTGGAAAGAGACTTTCCACCTTTTAGATTATTGGCTATTGAAGAATTTAGAACTATTTCAGACATAAACTTAGCCAACATCAATCCGCCGAAAGCGACCATTGTGGCCACAATTATCTTGGGAACAAATTTAACAACAACCGTTTGAAGAATTTGGGATATAATAGTAAGATTCATCACATTGAGCGCCGACACAAAAAAAACGAGAAGAATCGCCCAATAAACCGCAAAAGCTATCGCGTAAGACGGAGACTTTCCCAAACCGAATCTCGCTAATATTTCATTAATGCCTATTCTGCTGGTATACCTATCAAGCTTAATTCTTCCAAAAAATTGCTCAAAAACAGACCTAAAAACTCTCGCAAGAAAAAGTCCGATAAGAACAAATAATAGAGCGGCCACAAGATTTGGCACATAGCTCAAAAAAATTTTCCAAATATCCAATACAGGCTGAACAAACAGTTTACTCATATCTTCAAACATATCATCCCCTCCGCATTAGGTTTAAGATACTCTAATTATGGCAAATTATGGTTGACTATTCAAAAAAAAGGCGCAAAGAACGCAAAAAAACGCATTTTGCTTGAACTGTAGACGGCTGTCCTCGCCGCGTTCGGTTAATCTAATGAGTTCTATTGCTTCCATAACTGGTATATCTCCTTACGCCTGGGATAAGAAGGCTCATGCTGCTTTTTTGACCAAAAACATTTATTTTCGTCTCTCCCGGCGCTTTCGGCTTTATAATTCGTTGTATATTTTATCATCAAACATCAGACAATAATCGTCCTTATTTGACACACATGCGAATGGACAAGAAATGCAGTTATCCAGTAAATGCCTCCATGCCTTAGCTGCGCAATCCAATAACTTGTTAATTGTTTTATCGTCCAGTTCATGGAACGCGTTCTCCACTTCACGATAACTTATATTCATCTCCCGTATTTCGTTTCTTAATTCTATCACAACTGTATTTTGCAACGCCTTCGCAAGCATTACACATGACTTATTGAATGTCTGTTCAGTATACCCTCTTTTAAACAGCGCCTTTTTAAGTTGGGATGGGACTGCTATAGCAATCTCGCGCGCCAACTCAAATGTAAACCAATTTAATTTTGTTTTGCCATCTTGATTTAAAAAAAAATGGCTTGGTTCTATTTTTGAATAATCCTTAGAGTCGTCCTTATTCAATGGTTGTTCCATGGTTTTCCTCGCTTATTTAATTCGTGGTAAATAGCCGCATAGTGGCCGTTTATTTTGCTTTTGGGCGGCTGCCAGGCAGCGCGCGGAGTCTGCGGACGGCGCGGTTGGAAGCGGCGCGGTTTGCGTGAGCTGGTCGTAAAATTCGCCGGCGATGTCCAGGACATTTTTCTTTGTCAGCCTGTTATTGAGCGTTGGTTTCATATTCCTGTGGGGACAAAACTGTATAAAGGTAGCTGCGTTTGTCGGTTATTCCTTTTCTCTCCCCTCGATGATTTTCACCTCCGGGATTTCCTGCATTTTTACCATGGCGATACTCACCGGGTGCGCTGGGCTGGAGAGCTCTTTATATACTTTCTCGATAACCGAGAGCTTTTTATCATTGCTCCAGTCATCTTTTAGTTCCGGCAGTGTGGTCAGGTGCTTCAGCACTTCGGCATCAGCGTTTTTGATTTTTTGGGGAAAGTAGAGTTCGTAAACCATGGCGTCTATTAAGTATTCGTAAAATGAAAAGGTAGGACTACCACTATCACCATTCTTTCTAAGAATTAAAACATAATTCACAATGCTTTTAAAACAATTGTTCGTATCCACATTAAAGCTGGCAATTGGAAGCTTTTCTAGGAATGTTTTTGAAATATTAACAGTAAGCGTAGAATTGTTTGAAAAACTGTTTGCATAGAAATAATTTAATACTTTGGAATTTAAAAGAGCAAGAATAAATTCGTAATAATCGGAATAGTCTGGCTTAAGCAATAGATTGTTTATTGAGGCAAAAGTTTTATATTTGTCTGTATCTATTGTCGCCGTTAAAGGAGAATTCCCGCCACTAATACGTTGAATGATTATTTTTTTTGCAGCTTTCCATAAATAATCTGGCCGGGTGCGATGTATTTCTTCTATATCCCAAGTAATATGTTTCTTAACTTGTTTTAGGCCATATCGTTTAATTATTTTACCCTCAAGCAGAGGCATCGATTTTTTTGATGGTGTTCCACTAATGAGATGTTTGGGCGCATCAATGCCGGCGATAATATCTACACAATACCCGCCTAATTCACTTTTGTTTTCGGATATCTTTGAAAGCAATGCATTGACTGACTTGTCAGCAAAAAGATTAAAGGTGTAGCTTACATTTTTTAAAAACTGGTTTTGCGCTATGATTGTTTTTGAAAACTCAAATTTTTCCAAATCCTTAATTTCAGTAATAATTTTTGTTTTGTGATTTACAGTGTTTTTGCTGTTTAAAACCCGAAGAATTATTGTTGAGGCTGTTGTATTATCAAACACACCAGCGCCCAAATCAACGATCTCGGCGACTACTGAGTTTTCCAATAGATATTTTCTGATTAAATCATAGGTTGTTGTTCTTAAAATATTGTTTGGCACAATATAGGTTAACACACCATTATTCTTAGACTCAGATAGACCTCTTAAAATAAATAACGCAAACAGATTAATTTTCCCAGATTGATTTGCCTTTGTTTTTTTGTCTTTAGAAGCAAGCATGGAAGAGTATCGTTTAATTATATACTCTTTAAATTCGTCTGAAAACTCAGCATCTCTTGTAAAAATGTACGGCGGATTGCCAATAACCACATCAAAACCGCCGGCCGCTTTGGGGAAGAAATATTTAGGCTCAAAAAAGCCCACGGCTTCCTGCTTAAACAGGTTTTTGTAGCTGTTCCAGAGTTTCACTTCGCGTTCTTTTTCTTTTATTTCATTTTTATTTCTTTCGGCCAAGGTTTTACTGAAGCGTTCATCGTGATGGCTACTTAAATTTTTTATAGCTTTGACTTTTTCGTCGCATTTTGCCGCGATGAGTATTGTTATTTTTTCTTTCAGCTTTTTTTTGGTTTCAGGCGCGTAAGCGCTGAAATATTGCCCGGTAAGTTTGTCAAATTCATCAAAGAAAGGGTCGGCTTGCGCGGCAAAAAGGCCGGCGCTAACCACATCTGTTTCGGGAGCGCCAATCAGCGTATTGGCAGCCACCAGTTTAAAATCAAGATTAGGCAGGGCTTCAAAGCCGCGGTTGACTGCGCCCGGTTTCTCGTTCTGGTCAACTAAAAGCGTGATGAAAAAGCGCAACTTTGAAATTTGAATGGCAATAGGTTGAATATCCACGCCGTAAATGCATTCTTGTATTATCCCGAGCTTGCGGACATAGTCCCAATTTTCATGTTCCAGCTTAGCGCGCATTGCGCTTTGCGCGGAAACCGGGAATTTACTAATTACAATCTCAAACCATTGTTTATTGTCATGGTCTACTTTACGCAGGATATGAATCAATTTTTGCAGCACACCCATAGGAAAAGCGCCGGAGCCGCAGGCGGGGTCAAGAACTTTGCAGGAGTCAATAGCTGAAATAAGAATCGCTGCCTGCTTTTTATCAAAGAGATGTTCTTTTTCGCTATATTCAAAAAGGAAACCCAAAGCCACATCAGCGTCTTCAGGTCCCATCGCTTTATTTTCGGTAAGTTTTTGCTTTAAGTATGCCTTAAGCGATTCGTCCACCATGTAATTAACAATTTCACGCGGAGTATAGAAAGAACCGGTTTGCTTGCGAGCGGCGGTCAGCGTATCAGGATTATAGCTCGCGAGGAGGTTCTCAAATACTTTACCGAGAAGCTCGGGATCAAGGGCTATTTCTTCTTCAATGGGTGTATTCTCTTCTATGGTAAACTTGTAATCATTGAGAATGTCAATAAGCCCATGAACAGTAACTTTTGATTTTTTTTTGTCGTCATATTCGCCGCTAAGGTCAATGTCTTTATATTCGCCGAAAAATAGTTTGTCAGGCGCAATGGGCTGTTTCGATTTTGTTTTTGAAAAACCGTCCAGGCGTATTTCTACCGGATTGCCTTTATCTTTTCGGCTGTCAAGGCAATCAAACAGCCCGCCATTAAGAAACGGTATATTTTCAAAATGCCTTAAAATATCCTCTTCCTTCTTAAATAATTCCGTGTACCTGTAAACCAGTGGGTCGCCGTATGCGGGATTAGGGAATATGTTTTTAATAAGTTTGCGTTCTAAGATAGGTTTATTGAGTGTGGCAAAGAACAAATTTTGCAATATAGCTTTGTAATAAATGGTTTCATCACTGCCGGGTCCCTTAAAGTTTTTAAGTATTTCATTTAAGTTGGCAACATTAAAAAGTTCTTTTTTAATCAAACCTTTCTCTTTCATAAACCAGCAAAAAAGCAAACGGGTAAGAAGCCGTATGAGGGATTCACTTTGGTGGATATTATCATCTATCAAATCTTCGGCAGGACGAATTTGGGGAAATTTAACATTCTTTTTCGCCCACAAATACCAATTAAACAATTCTGAATAAAACTTTTTGTTGAGCTCTTTGGTGTCCAATGTCTTCTGCCAGGCAGAATGCAATCCCACAAAATCAGAAAATTTATGTTTCAGCCGCAATTCCTCAAGCGATAAATCAAAAAGTATTTCAATATGCGCGCGGTGCGGCTTCTCTATGCTGATGTCTTTGATTAAAGTAACTTTTTCAAGCACATCCCTGCTATCATCCCGCTTATGCAATCTTCGGTTGATTATAGAAATACTCAGTGTTTTGCCGTGTTTGAATAAAATCATAACCGGCATCGGGAAGACTTTGTTCATTTCACGGGTGATTTGGCTTAGTTCCGTTCTGCTGTAATGGGCATTAGAGAGCCCAATAGCAAAAAACAAATAGCTCTTAATAACGGTTTCTGACTCCCCGATGGTTTTAACTTCTTTTTTTATTAAAGCGCCTTGATTTGCCGCGCCGAATTTAATTTCTTCACCGGAAAGCTGGAATAACAGGTCTGCATATTTCCAATCGGGGACAAGCGCTTTCTCTTCCCGGAAGGATTGCCCAACAAGATACGCTTCCTTAAATGATTTAAAAGTCTTTTTCGCAAAAGGACTTTGCCGGTCGGTAGCGTAGCCAAGCGATTGAAAGAGCGTTAAGGCATTTTCTGAAAGATTGCCCTGTCTAAATAGCAAGATAATATCTTTAATTCCGGCTTTTAAATCATTCATCGTGTTTGCAATTTGGTCCTTTGTTAATATCTTCTATTTCAACAACTGTCAGCGAAGGATCAATATCCCACTTTTCCGCCTTATATCTCACATTGTTTCTTACAGCAATCTCTTTAAATATGGAAAATGCTCCGGATTCCATTGCATATTCTCCGCAGGAGCAGCCATAATCTTTCATAATATCGCCAAAACTTATTTTATCAATCCTATAATCATTAGAAGAACCACAATTATCTTCCATGAATTCCTTTGCCGACTCATAACTATCTGTTATGTAGCAGGCATTTTCATTATATTCATAACACTGCTCAAATAAGATAAAACCGCTATATCCAACGATTGTTACTGAATCTTTATATTTCATAACTTTTTTATACCCATATTTATTCCAGTCTTCTGTCAACTCTCTTAAAATACTTTCTCTTAAAATACTTAAGACCTGACTTTATTGTTAAGCGCCTTCGCTTACACTATTGAAAATTTCCTTTACTCTTCTTTTGATTCGATATGAAAATCGTTTATCTTTTAACAACTTTTTTAGATGCTCATGCGCTTTTTTATCCCGGGAATCCCCGAGAAATTTAATTATATCTGAAATCCATTGCCTGGTAGTATTATTTGATGGTGTGCGATTTAGCTCATCAATTAGATATGGTATCACCGTGTTCCTGAAATCTGAATATTCTAAATGGCTTAGAATTTCTTTCTTTAAATGGGTCTCCTCAATTGTTTTTGGAGGGGATAATTGCTTGATATATTCAAATAATACCTGAAACGCTTTTTTATTTCCTTGTGAAACCAAACAGCCAAGACTCGATATGGCAGTATTTCGTTCTTCCGGCATAGAAGCATCTAGTTGCTTTTTATATTTATCAACGGGCAAAGTCTTAAAATCAATATTACTTACTTGTTCTTCAATGATAAGCTCCTCCAATTTTTCTTTGCTAAAACCGCCATTTTCCATCAATGATATAAGTTTACGCGTAAATTCACTTTTTCCTTCAACATAAATGATATCCTCAATTTCGCTGAAATCTAGACATGTTTTCTGCCCGCCGCTAAATCTCTTGCGCTCAATTAATTCCTGACAACGAGTATAATCACACTTTTCCAATAGCTCATCAATAAATGGTTCAAATTCTTTATCGTTCAAACAAATCCCAAATTCACCGGGTTTATCCGGCTGTAATGGAAAAAAATTATTGCAATTAAAGCATATCCTTTCAAGTTCTTTTTTTGTCATCTTTGTAATTCTCTTTTATATTTTCTAACAAAAGCATTACCTCTGAGTTACTTTTTACGATTCCCAAAATGTCTCTCATACATATCTTCTATCCAATTCCTTGCGTAAAGTTTCCAACTTTCCTTTGCGCTGGGAATATTTTTCATCAAACTTTTTGGATTCAATCCCAATTCTTTTGCCATTTGAATATGCCGAACTGAAAGACGACATCTTCTATAAGCTTCTTTCCAAAGCTCGTCTTTCTTATTATTGCTTGCCATAGCCATGCCTCTTTGATTTTGTACTTTATTTTATAATCAGCCAAGTTACCAATTCAAAGTTGTCAATTTCATGAATCTGTTTTGCCAAAGGGATAAGCAGCGCGCCGCGATCTGAAGTTAATTTTTGATTGCTTCTTTTTTTAAAAACTTTCACAACGCCATCCACTGCCTTTTTCAGCAATTCAGTATAGGCAGCCATTTCTTTCCCGTTTTGAGTTTCTTTATTAAAAAGTTCGCATAATTTCTCATATGGAACCTTTCGGTTTTGGCACATGAGCCGATATATCTCAAGAACCTGTTTGGCGTTCGTGTAATTAAACCTAACCAACCCATCATTTTGGATATATACTAAAAAATATGGGCTTAACGGATTTACCTCTTCATTCCCGTCGCTGTCCCCTTTTTGTTTAAGACAGAAAACTACACCAGGCTTAATAATGTTTTTTTCAGTAGCGGTAAAATGGTCGGATTCAATAACTGCGGCATGTTCGCCGTCTGGAGAAGGCGCCACGGCATACAAGCCAAAAGGGGCATCCGCCAGTTTTTGGCGGTTATCCTCCATGAAATTTGAAAGCTCAATCCTGAAGTCATCAAGGGTAAAGTCAGTCAAAGACACTGTTTCATCCATATCTTCAAGGTCTAAAACCTCGTCTTTTAATTTTTTAAGTTGTTGATTGCGATATTTCAAGTCATCAGTAATAAGTTCATGAATTTGGTCAACATCCAAGATATTGTCTTCGCCGGAAGCCGTAACATCTACAAGCGCCATACGCGCTTCAACCCGCTCTTTTAGGTTTATGTAATTATCAAGGTCTTTAGTCGGCCAGAAATTAACAAGCTGTATAGATTTGTTTTTACTCCCTATGCGGTCAATACGTCCAAACCTTTGAATAATCCTTACCGGGTTCCAGTGAATATCATAATTAACAAGGTAATCACAATCCTGTAAATTTTGACCTTCACTAATACAATCTGTTGCTATCAGAATATCTATACCCTCGCTCTGTGAAACATTGGTTGTTTTTGCGCGATTTTTTGATACAGGCGAGAAATTCACAAGAATGCTGTCATAATCATTTTTGCCATAAGTGGTCTGGGTATAGCCGCCGCAAACCAGAGCGCAATGAAGATTAAGTTCCGACTTAGTCCATGCTTTTAAGCTTTTGTAAAGATATTGCGCTGTATCCGCGAAAGCTGTAAATACGACAACTTTCTTGTTATTTACATTAAAAGGATTTTTAATTTTTGCCATTATCAATGCCTTTAGCTCGGCAAGTTTCGCATCTCTCTCGGGAGTTACCGCGACAGCGTTATTGTAAAGGGTGATTAAAGCTTCTTTATCTTTTTGCAGGTCTTTAAGCCAGTTTTTGAGTTTAATATCGGCTAAATCATACTTAAACTTTTTACCGACCTGCCATTGCTCAAGGTCGTCAGCATTCTCTTCTATTTCATCCTCATTCGGCTCAATGCCTTCCAAAGACTCTTCCTGCGACTTCACTTTTGACTTTAGAAAATTATTTATCTTGTTTTCCAAATTTTCAATTTTCCGGATAGTTCTGCCCATTGATATTCCAAAGGAATTTATAGAACTTTCAAGCCGCTTAAGAAAATTCATCTTCATCATTCCAATAAGGAAGTTTTCGCGATCCTTCTGGGTGAACGCAAGAACATGGCTATGGGCGCGGGCTTTGTATTTTTGTTCCATTTCCGGCTTTATATACGCGGAAGGATTAAACACAGACAGTTTATACTTAAGTATCTGCTTATTCAAATTATCGTAAGAAGGAAACCTGTTTTCTAAATCTATTTCCGGGTAGATAGACTGCGGTTTATTTCTGTTAGGGAATTTCCCGATAGCAGCAATGTTATAAAAACTATTTATATGTTTTCGTGAGCGGGCGATTGTTAGCTCATCAAGAAGTTTAAAAAAAGCAGAATCAAGCCGCTCAAGAAGCTGCTTCATGTTTCTTTTGGGATTTTTTTTTGGGTCAGCCCAGTTTGTGAAATGAGTTTGAGCATTCTTAAGCGTAGCCCCAATATTTTTTATTTTACAGCAATCAAAAAGCGCGTCTTCCTTGCCTTCGGTAATTAAGGCGAGTTGGTTACGCAAATCACGAAGCGTATTATTAACCGGAGTGGCGGAAAGCATTAAAACCTTGGTTTTAACACCTGATTTTATGACTTTTTCCATCAGCCATTTGGCACGGTTCATTTTTGTTGTGCCATCTTCCTGAACTTTATCCGAAGGGTTGCCTCTGAAATTATGCGACTCGTCTATTACTACTAAATCAAACGCGCCCCAGTTGAAATTTTCCAAATCTATTCCGTTTGCATCAGAACACCCTGATTCCCTGGCCATATCAGTGTGATAAAGCACGGTATAGTTAAATCGGTCTCTGATGAATGGGTTGAGAGCGTGATTTTGACTGGCCTGATATATGGTCCAGTTGCCCTTAAGTTTTTTAGGACAAACAACAAGGACACGACTATTTAAAAGTTCAAAATACTTTATAACCGCCAATGCCTCAAAAGTCTTCCCAAGCCCGACGCTGTCGGCAATGATGCAGCCGTTGTGTTTTAGTATTTTATTAATAGCGCCTTTAACGCCGTCCTTTTGGAAGTCGTAAAGTATGTTCCAGATTTCGCTGTCAAAAAAACCCACGCGCCCATCAAGAAGGCCGCCCTGTTTTTGTTCATCCAGGTAATCTTCAAAAATATGATACAGCGTCTTAAAATAGATGAACTCCGGCTCGTTTTCCAGGTAAAGCTGCTCGAGGTATTTAAGAACCTGTTCTTTAACATCTTCAACAAGGCCTGTTTTATCATTCCAGATAGAGTCAAACCACTCTTTTAACGCTTGTCGATCCCTATCACTATCAATTATCAGGTTTAATTCAATGTTTTTACTTCCGCCTAAGCCTAATCCATTAACGGTAAAATTGGAACTTCCGGCTATTGCTTTTTCTATGCCGCGATCCTGCCGGACATGATACATCTTCCCGTGAAGAAAGTTGGGCTTAACCATTGAGCGGATGTCTGTTTTCAATCTTATCCAGTCAGCGCAATCTTTCGCGATGGATTTTTGTGATAAGCGGTTTTCCGTAGGTATAACTAATCTTTCGTCTTCAATTTTAAAATCCTTGACATTGATTTTATTAGGATCCATGGATTTAATAAATCTGGGCTCCCCAAACAGAAACCGCAATTTTTTAATACCGTCCAAATTATCCTTAAGATGATAATAGGCGTATATAGTGAAGTAGGCGGATACTATTGAAACATCAGAATTGGAACTAACCACTTCTTTTAAAAAGTCGCCGATTGTTCCTTGCGAATGATTATCTCTAATAAACGACTTGATCATTTTTAATCTTTCCTACACCATATAACTATTATCGGATATTGCTTCTGGACTTTATAAATTAGTCAGCCCACTTGTCCGCTGTTTTGGCGGAAGGGGCTGCAGCTACACTTTGAAATTCCTATACATTAAACTAGTGCAGTAACAATGTAATTCTGCAACATGGTAATAAGAAAAATACCCCGCGGGTTGCCGTTATGCTACTCTGCTTTTCTACAAAGCCTGCCCGCCGTGTTGTATTGGAGGGGAATCCCGCGGGGTTGAATCACAACGGTGTTGCAAAACTTTTTTGTCAAGACACTAGTGTAGTGCGTCGTAAATAACTTGACATTTACTATTTACGCATCTTGCGTCGTGGTTTTAACCCCGCGGGTTTTTTCTACAACCAAGTTTACCCAACCCACGGGGTAAAAACAAGCATTTAAATGTAAAG
>JAKLQJ010000196.1 GCA_022013385.1 Elusimicrobiota bacterium | reverse complement strand
TAGCCTTGAAACCTTTCCAACCCCGCGGGAATCTCCCGCCTATGGCGGGACAAAGAAAGCATAACGGCTGCCCACGGGGTTCTTGCCACGCTACAGCTACAAACCAAACTAAACTGTCACCTTTAAATTATACAAATATAAAACAGTACTACAGCGCGGCAGAGCCGCAGGCAACAGTGATGCAGGAACAAATTAGCAGCCCAAGGGGCTGCGGCTACACTTTGAAATTCCTATACATTAAATACAGCGTTGAGTATCTTTGTTTTGTTCTGTTTCTTGTGACTTGCAACTGGTAACTGGTGACTGGCAACTGGTGACTTGTTACTGCTCCCGCTTTTAGCGGGACAAGCTGCGCTGTATCACTGTATCGCTGTATCGCTGTATCGCTGTATCACTGCCGCACTGTATCGCTGTCTTCCGCTCTCTGCTTTATTTCTTTTATAAGTCCCGCGAAAATTATTTTATGCAGAGGATAAAGACCGTACCAATAAATATTGCCAAAAAGACCTTTCGGTTCAAAATAAGCTGTCTGCCTTAAAACGGATTCATTTTCCTCATTTGCTATAGGCAATACTTCAAATTCAAGCCAGCCTCTGCCCGGGAGCTTCATCTCGGCGCGAAGCAGCACAAGCCGCCCTTCTATAACCCTTTCAACTCGCCAAAAATCCAAAGGCTCGCCCTGCCTTAAAATATCGGGATGCCGCCGGCTTCTGCGCATACCTACTCCGCCAAGAAATGAATCCAGCAATGCGCGCAAATTCCACAACCAATCGGCATAAAACCAGCCGCGCGCGCCGCCTATGCCTGTAAAAACCTTAAATATTTTATCGCAGGCCGCGTTTATGCTTATATGCCTTTCCTCGGCGCTCATTCCCTCTTTATCGGTAAAAGCATAAGGTTTCCTTTGAATTGGAATAACCGACATCGCCCATGTGGTTTCAACCGCGTTTTCACTTATTCTCATTAAGGCGTATTTTACAGCCGTTCTATAATCCAATGGTCTTATTTCGGGAAAAAGCTTAAGCGCGTCTTCATTTTTACAAATAACATCATTTGAAAGGCTCTCAAGCAATGGCATCGCGAACATTGAAGGGATAGGCGTAATAAAGCTTATAAATTTTGAGAATAAACCGGGCAGCCATACGCGGCAATTAAAAAATCTTCTCTTAAGGCCGCGTGTTTCAGCATAAATTTTAAGCAAATCGGTATAAACATGAGAGCTCGCGCCGCCTATTTCTATTATTTTATTTTCGGTTTCTTTCTTTTTAAGGCAATTTATAAGATAACTCAAAACATCCCTTATGGCTGTCGGCTGGCATTTGCTTTGCAAATATTTAAAACGGGGAATAATGGGCAGCCTTTCAACCAAATACCGTATTATTTCAAATGAAACACTGCCTGAACCCACAATAATTGCGGCGCGAAACTCTGTAAGATTAATGTTTGAAGAACGCAATATCTCGCCGATTCTATGGCGCGATTTGAGATGCCTTGAAAGCTTGGCTGAATTATCGCCAAGACCGCCCATATAAATTATTCTTTTAACATTATTTTCTTTGGCAGCTTTGATGAAATTATTGGCGGATTTTTCCTCACTCTTTTCAAAATCCGGCATATCCGACATGGAATGCACCAAATAATAAGCGGCGTCTATATTTTTTAAGGCCGAAGTTAAACCTTCGCCTGTTAAAATATCGCCTTTTACTATTTCAGCATCTTTAGCCCACGGTTTGCCTTCAATATGTTGCGGATGGCGGGCAAGGCAAACCACTTTATAGCCCTTCTCTATTAGGCGCGGCGCAAGTCTACCGCCGATATAACCGGTAGCGCCGGTAACTAGGATATTTTTTATAGTCATAAAAAACAGCGCGGCAGTACTACAGTAACAAGTCACCAGTTGCAAGTCACCAGTTACCAGTTGCTAGTCACAAGAAACAGAACAAAACTTCAGCGTAGCTTGTTTCGTGGCATCATAGGCGCCACGGGACAAGCCGCACTGCCGCGCTGATATATTGTTGTGATGTGTTTCTGTTACTGTAGCGCTGTATCGCTGCCGCACTGTCGCACTGATATATTGTTGTGATGTGTTTCTGTTACTGTAGCGCTGTATCGCTGCCGCACTGCCGCACTGATATATTGTTGTGATGTGTTTCTGTTACTGTAGCGCTGTATCGCTGCCGCACTGCCGCGCTATGTTTTATACTGGCAATATTTCGCGTTCTTTAGCCCAATTCCTTATATGATTTACGGTATCGGCTTTTATGATTGAAAGAGGCCTTGTAAGTTTAATTTGCGCAACTATATGTGCGGTATTTATTTTTTCACTTTTGCCACTTGCTCTATAAAGCGCCGATATCACGGCTTGTTCAATTTCAGCCCCGCTAAATCCGACCGATGCTTCGGCAAGAAGATTTAAATTAAAATCAGCGAGTTTCAATCCCCTTTTTAAAATATGAATCTTGAAAATTTCCTTTCTATTTATAATGTCGGGCAAATCCGCGAAGAAAATCTCGTCAAAACGCCCTTTTCTAAGTAATTCGGCCGGAAGATTATCTATATCATTTGATGTGGCCGCTATGAATGTTTTATCTTTTCTTTCCTGCATCCAGGTAAGCAATGTGCCGAGAATTCTTTTGGAAACTCCGCCGTCAATTTCACCGGAAGATGAAGCGAATATTTTCTCTATTTCATCAATCCATAAACATACGGGGGAAAGCTTTTCAATGGTTTTAAGCGCCTTGCGCAAATTTTCTTCAGTCTCGCCTATGTACTTTGAATATAATCGGCTTAAATCCAATCTATAAAGCGGAATTTCCAATTCCCCCGCTATCACTTTTGCGGCAAGGCTTTTACCGCAGCCTTGAACGCCTAAAAGAAGCGCGCCTTTGGGCGAA
This sequence comes from Elusimicrobiota bacterium, assembly GCA_022013385.1. Taxonomy (GTDB): domain Bacteria; phylum Elusimicrobiota; class Elusimicrobia; order Elusimicrobiales; family UBA9959; genus JAKLQJ01. The sequence goes on along the minus strand of JAKLQJ010000196.1, from coordinate 5,345 downwards.
GGAAGATTTAAATCATTGTCGCCTAAAGCCGCTTTCCTTTCAATCACCCAAGTTTTTAAATTTTCAAAACCGGCGATACAGCTTTGCTCAACGGAACCGAAATATTCAAGTATGCCGTCCGTATCAAATAAATTCTTCTTGAATCTATCTATTCCTATCAAATCATCGCTGTCAAATCTGCCGTCTTTTAAAATGCAAGTATTTATGATATTTCTTATTTGCTGAAATGAAAGCCCCTTAAGAGATTTAACTATTTTCTTCAGAGTTGCGGGAGAAATATTTATCATAATATTCACGGAAGAATTTTTAAATTCATTGGCGATGGAAATCACTTCAGCCATAATTTCTTTTTCACTCGGATAGCCGCCCGAAATATTCGCCGCATAATGTCTGAGCTCAAAGGGTAATTTATGTTCGGCTCCGACAAGGATGAAAGTGGTTTCGCTCCTTTTGACTTTGTTTACCAAGTCTTTAAAAAGTCTTAAAACGATGTCATTTTTGAGAAATCTGCTGAAATCGCTCAAAACAAAAATTGAAGAGCGTTTATCGCTCAAGAGATCAAAAATAATTTTGAGCATTTTAATCGGCTCATTTGTTTGATAAAAAGGGTTTTTATTCATGCCCACCCTTAAACCTTCGGTTAAAGACCAAATATAAAAATTGAAATCAAGACTTTTGGATACTTGAAACAATTCTTCGCTCACCCGCTCTTCATCAATTGTTTCAACGCATATCAGCGGATATTTTGATTTGATAAGGAGAGTTATTTCGTTTTCAAAAACCATAATTTCCTTTAAAAAGGCTCTTGTTGTCTTTTTTAATATGCGCCCGGCGGGAATCGAACCTGCAACAAAGGCTTCGGAGGCCTCTATTATATCCATTTAACTACGGGCGCAAAATCAGCGCGACAGTACAACAGTGCAGCTTGTCCCGCCAAAGGCGGGAGCAGTGCTACAGCGCGACAGCGATACAGCGATACAGTGATACAGCGCGACAGCGATACAGTGATACAACGATACAGCGCGGCAGGGCACAAAACTTCAAAACAACAACGATACACAGTGTTACAGTGCGGCAGCGATACAGCGATACAGTACTGCAGTGATACAGAACAGAAAAACATATCTCACTCAAAAGCAAGACAGCGCCATTACTGTAGCGCTATTGCCCTGCCGCGCTGTTGCGCTGTGTTGCTATTTCTATAAGTTGTTTTTTAAATTCTTCAATATCTTTCGGAACGATTCCCCCGCCTTGAGCGAAATCTTTTCTTCCGCCGCCGCGTCCGCCGATAAGCAGGCCGGCTTGTTTTGACATATTGGATGCGTCAAAAGAGCTTTCTTTCAAATCATCACTGCAGGAAATGATAAATGAAAGCTTGCCCTCTATCCTTGAAAAAACGAATATTACGCTGGAAGAATTTTTTTGCTTTAAATCATCAACTACCAAACGAAGGGTTTTCATTTGAGCGTCCTGAGCGTCAAAAAATATAAATTTAAATTTGCCGTTCAAATCAACAATTGAAAAAGATTCGTCCGATTGCGCTTTAAAACTTTTTCTTTTTATGTTTTCAATTTCAAGTTTGAGTTTTTTTTCAGTTTCAATAAGCTTATCTATTCTACCCGCTATATCCTCAATGCCGGATGAAAACTTCAAGGCGATGCTTTCCGCGATATCCCATACTCCGGCCAAATATTCTATGGCGCAGGGGCCGGCCACCCCTTCTATTCTCCTGATTCCTTTTGAAACGGAAGATTCTTTGATTATCTTGATGCCCCCGATAGAACTAAGCTCGCGCAGATGCGTGCCGCCGCAAAGTTCAAGACTATAATGATTTTTGGCATTGTCAAAACCCTCACTATTTATAAGCACGAGCCTTGCGGGATCTTTATACTTTTCACCGAGAAGCATTACGGCGCCAAGCTCTTTAGCTTCTTTAAGAGATTTTTCAGATATAGAAACTTTGTAGTTTTCTTTTATCGCTTCATTAGCTATGCGTTCAACTTCCGCCATTTCATCTTTTGAAGGGGTATGACTTACGGTATAGTCAAAACGAAATCTCTCTGAATCCACAAAAGAGCCCGCCTGCCTTGTTGAAGCGCCGAATACTTTTCTTAATGCCGCGTTTATCACATGAGTTGCCGTATGATTTACGGCTGTTCTATGCCTTTTAAAATCTATTTTTTCCACGATTTCATCTCCGATTTTAATTTCAAAATCTTTCTTCGCTTTTATTTTATGAAAGAAAACTTCTTTCGCCGTTTTTTGAGTGTCTAAAACCTCGGCAATCAATTCTTCGCCTTTATAAAGAAAACCCGTATCTCCCGCTTGCCCGCCGGATTCGGCATAAAAGATAGTTTCATCAAATGCCATATAGCCAATCTCGCCGGCTTTCAATTTTTCAATATTGTCGCCTTGCGGATTTATAAAAGCTACTGCTGTTGAAACAAGTTCTGATTTGACGGAAATAAATTCGGTAAATGGCAAACTGTCTTCGGCTCTTTGAAACATTGATATATCTTTTTCGCCGGAGGACTTCCATCCGGCTTTGGCAATGTCTTGGGCTTTTATTCTCGCTTCATCAAAACCTTTCTCATCAACTTCAATACCCTTTTTCAAAGCTATTTCTTTTGTAAGTTCAAAAGGAAAGCCATAAGTTTCATAAAGGCTGAAAGCTTCGCTGCCGGGCAAACTTTTCGGATACTTGTTTAAAAGATCTCCCAGAAATTTCTCGCCGGTTTCAAGTGTTTGAAGAAACCCTTCCTCTTCAAATTTCAAAACGCTTATTATGTCTTTCTCAGAATTTTGCAATTCAGGATAAATGTCTTTAAAAATTTCAAAAACCTTTGGCGCAAGCTTATAAAGAACGGCATTTTTGGAACCCATGATTTTAGCGAATCTCTCCGCCCGTCTTATGAGCCTTCTTAAAATATATCCTCTGCCCTCATTGGACGGTATTATTCCTTCGGCAATGAGAAAAACGGACGCGCGCAAATGATCGCTTATAATTCTAAAATTTGAAGCATAATCTCCGTCTGAAGAATACTTGGCCTTCAATATATCCGAAGCGCTTTCAATAATCGGCTTAAAAAGAGATGTTTCAAACGGCGATTCTTTCTCTTCCATTATAAAAACAAGCCTTTCAAAACCAAGACCTGTATCTATATTTTTTCTAGGCAAAGGTTTAAGGACACCGCCAGTTTGCTTGTCAAATTGAGTAAAGACAAGATTCCAAACCTCAATATATCTATCGCATTCGCAGCCCGGCCCCGCGCAACCATTATGAGCGTATTTCTCGCCTCTGTCCCAATAAACTTCCGAACACGGACCGCAAGGCCCCGTTTCCCCCATTGCCCAAAAATTATCCTCTTTAAGCTCAAATATTTTTGAATGAAGATTTTTTGGCAAAACTTTAAGCCATATGTTTTTTGCCTCTTCATCTTTTGGAGCGTCTCCGCCGCCATAAACGGTAAAATAAAATCTGTCGGCAGGTAAATTCATCTCTTTGGTTAAAAATTCCCAGCCCCATTTGATGGCATCTTCTTTAAAGTAATCCCCGAAAGAAAAATTGCCAAGCATTTCAAAGAAAGTGAGATGCCTTATGGTTTTGCCAACATTATCTATATCGGTTGTGCGAAAGCTTTTCTGACAGCTTACAGCGCGCTTTAAATCTTTTTTAATGCCCAGAAAATACGGCTTAAACTGCACCATGCCGGCCGAAGTAAACAAAAGCGATGGATCTCCTTCAGGAACAAGAGGGCTCGATTTGATTATGGAATGATCGCGCTTTTTGAAAAAATCTAAAAATGCTTTGCGCACTTTATCACTTTGCATAAATAATCCTATTGGCAAATTGCCTGAATGTCAATTATACAATAAAAAGGCGTTTATGCTTTTTTAGAGCGAGTTTGTTAAAAGCCTAACTTGATGTATAGGAATTTCAAAGTGTAGCCAGTTTAGTTGTTTTGTAGCTGCAGGGTGGCAAGAACCCCGTGGGTAGCCGTTATGCTTCTTTGCTTTTCTACAAAGGATTCCTGCGGGGTTGGTAAAGGTTTCAACGGCTTGCTCTGCCTAATTTGGTGATATGTAACTTGCCACTTTTTATTGCCGCGCTGCCGCCCTGTTGCACTGCCGCCCTGTTGCACTGTTGCACTGTCGCACTGCCACGCTGCCGCGCTGTATCGCTGTATCGCTGTATCGCTGTATCACTGTTGCGCTGAAATTTTGTTGTTACTGTTGCGCTGCCGCGCTGTATCGCTGTATCGCTGTATCGCTGTATCGCTGTCGCGCTGCCGCGCTGTATCGCTGTATCACTGTCGCACTGCCGCGCTATAAAGCCGCATGCGGCTTTATATTGGTATAATTATCACATGGACGGCAGGAAATCGCTTACGCTCAAAATTTTAGATAAGATAAACTCAAATTCCAGAAAATATTCCCTCTTTAAAAACGGAGACAGTATATTACTTGCGATATCGGGCGGGCCGGATTCCATAATGATGCTGGATTTCTTCGCCAAACATTCAAAAAAAAGAAATATTAATCTATGCATTTGCCATATAAACCACCAAATAAGAGGTTCGAACTCGGATAAAGACGAGGCTTTTGTAAAAAAACTGGGCCGAAAATACGATATTGAAACCATAAGCAAAAAAATTGATATCCCGCTTTTAGCCAAAAAGAAAAAAATAAGCGTTGAACACGCGGCAAGGCTTGCTCGCTATGATTTTTTGATTCAAACGGCGAAAAAAAAGAATTGCCCTATTATCGCAACCGCTCATCATTCAGATGATAATGTGGAAACCGTTTTGCTTAATTTAATAAGAGGCACAAATCCCAAAGGCTTGCTCGGCATCCCTATTAAAAGGCCTTTATGGGAAAAAGGACGGAAAAAGATTTATGCCATAAGGCCTCTTATGGCGATTGACCGCGGAGAGATATTGGCCTACATAAAAATCCATAAACTTTCCTCAAGAAAAGATAAAACCAATGAAGATGAGAAACATACCAGAAATTGGATAAGAAAAACCCTTCTCCCCCTTATAGAGAAAAAACAGCCCCAATTCAGACAACATATGATAGAAATGTCCGTAAAATTGGATAAAGAAATCAGAAAAGGGAAAAAAGATTAAAGTTGCCTTGTTGCGCTTTCCCGGCGCGGCAACTCTCCCGAATCGGGGCAAGCGGACCGGGTGGGAATGGTTATTTTTTTGTTTGCATATAGTATTACCAAGTGCTATTATATATACATATGGTAAAGCGTAAATTTTGGTTGCAAAAAATAGAAAAACTCTGGAAATCTTAAAATTTTTCGCAGGTCTCATGCATTAGGTCATAATTTTGTAGTT
>JAKLQJ010000195.1 GCA_022013385.1 Elusimicrobiota bacterium | reverse complement strand
CAACACTTCTTTACATTTAAATGCTTGTTTTTACCCCGTGGGTTGGGTAAACTTGGTTGTAGAAAAAACCCGCGGGGTTAAAACCACGACGCAAGATGCGTAAATAGTAAATGTCAAGTTATTTACGACGCACTACACTAAGGAATATACGGCGAAGTCCGACTTCCCAGCGGGAAGACATAGTATATCAGAGGAAGTCGGACTTCGTGGACACCGACTTTTTCTGGATATACTAACCCACCTGCTTATCGTCTCAAAGACGATCTAAAAACACAATCCCGCTTTTAGCGGGAAAGCAGGTGGTAGGGTAATTACCGATTACCGGTTACTCGTTGCTAAATTCTTCTGACCTCTAGCTTCTGATTTCTACTTTTCTATTTATAGTATAATATAATGGTTGCGGAGTTTGCGACAAAACATAGGAGGGTTTATTATGCAAAAGAAGCTACTAATCGGTATTTTGGCATTATTTATCTGCGGTTGCGCGTCAGCGCCTGATAAGAGCACGGTTTCAGATAAAGGAGAAATAGAAAGGGAATGGGTTGAAGAAGGAATAACGAAACATTATATTTTTGCCAGAGGGATTGGCGCGGCCGATCAAACGCTTGAAAATAAAACTCAAAAAATGGCAACTTCCCGCAATGCCGCCATAATCAACGCTCAGTACAATATGCTTTCTTTTGTTAAAGGCGTTCAGCTTGAAGGCGGAATAATGGTGGAAAAAGCCATTGAAACGGATTCCGCTTTAGCCACGACAATAAATTCTCTTATAAAAGGCGCGCAGGTTGTAAAAACAGAGTGGACAAATGATGACGGTTGTGTTATAGTTTTAAGACTTCCCAAAGCTGTTCTTAAAAATGCCGGAATTAAAATTCTGGACTGAAACTCTTAAAGAAAGATATCCATGCTCAAATCTATTTCAATGTTTTTAGCTTTAACTTTTGCGGTATTTGCGGTTTCTTGTTCTTCAACCAAAAAATCGCTTAAAAATTCCGCTTATGACATTGAAATAGTTGAGGCCGACGGAATGGCGCCGATTATTGACGGCAATATATCGGCAGCCAAAAAAACATCTTTGCATGAGGCGATGAAAAATGCCCTTGCCCTTGTTGTCGGCGTTTATGTTTCGCAAGAGGCATTGGTTTCAAAGGCTGTATTAATTGACGATAGTATTACTTCTCAAACCGAAGGATACATTGAAAAGTATGAGATTGTCAAAGAGTGGAAGGACGGCGATTTTTATAAAAGCAGAATAAAGGCTCATGTCAGGCGCGAGGATTTATCCGCCAAACTTGAAAATTTTGAAAATGAACCCGCCAAACTCGGCAATCCCGTAATAACTTTTTCCATAGAAGAAAGCGTGGACGGAAAGCCCATAGAGAGCCGTTACTGCGAACTTGAAATTAAAAATGTTTTTGCCGCCGCGGGATTTGCGGTTTCCGATAAACAGGAAGGAGATATTTTAATTTCCGGAGCGGGGTCGTCCGATTTCAACACTCAAGAAGGACTCGGAGGGTTTATTTCTTACAGAGCGGTTCTGTCCGTTAAGGCGGTTAAAAAAGGTTCTGACGAAGTTCTTTTAACCGTTCAGAGCTCCGCGGGCGGAATAGATCTAAGCAAGAACGGCGCCGCGCGAGCGGCGCTTATAAATGCCTCAAAAAAAGCGGCGGTTGAAATCAAAGACGGGGTTTTGACGGCTTTAAGGAAAAAAACGCTTATAAAACTTACAGTTGAAAACGCCGAAAGTATGAATAGATTAAGCGAATTTATTAAAGCCTTAAGAAATATCCCTACCGTAAGAGACTGCTGGCTCAGATCGTTTAATGGCGGCAGAAATGCTGTTTTGGATGTGAATTTAAGGCGTTCAAATGCCGCGGCTTTTTCACAGGTTATAGGCAAGAATAAGCATTTTGAGGTTGAAATTATCAGCTCCACTTCTTATAGCCTTAATATAAAAATACAACCTAAGGCGCAGATGCAGTAGAAATAGAGGACGCTAAAGAACGCAGAGCTTTATGAATTTTTTTAAACTAAGAATTTTAAATGCCTTGCTACTTTTTATCATTGGAATATTGCTTGGCTTCATAATCAAAGATAAGATATTCTCGCCAAAAGACGGTCGTTCGCCCGCCTCCGCTATTATCACCAAAACAAATAAAATTTCATCAAATGTCGACAGTCTAGAGGCTAAAGATGGAAAAGACGAGATATTAGATGAAAAAGAAGAGTATAATGTTTTTGACGATGAGGAAGCTTATGATGTTTCCTCTCAACAACAAAAATCTGAAAAGACATTAGACCAAGAAAAAGAAAACGAAACACCGACTGAAAATGAAGATGATACCGTAAAATTCGTGGATTTAAGCGAGCCTTTTTTTGCAAATCCAAACAAATTTAAAAATGAAATAGTGACAATGGATATTCAGATGATTTTCGCGAGAAAAGTCGATTCCGGCTGGCGCCTAAATTTAATGTATGTAGATTCGCAAAAGGGCGTAAAATATGTTTATTTAGATAGCGATTTGATTTTGAGTGATAAAATTGAACTCAAAATAGGCTATTTTTATCGTGTTTCTTTCAAGTGCGTCAAAGGTGAGCTTAATCAAGGCAATACGCTTTTATCCATAAAGTTCACAGGTAAAAAAGCCGATTGGGCCACCGGCATTAGTGCCGTGGAATAAGGCAAAAAAATAGGCAGGCAACAATGTGATAGTTAGGCGACAAGGTAATTAGCAATCCCGCCTATGGCGGGACAACAAGGAATACGGAATAGTTTCCTCCAAACAAATCGGCGGGTTTCCACCACCTTCCGCCAAACAAACTGGCGGATCCCGCCACATGACATCGGCGGACAGGCCGCCTCTGGCGGAAAATCTTGGTGCCATAGGTGCCATGTAGCAATGGAGAGCGCCTAAGAAGTAATGGCGGAAAAAACATCTTGAGATGATGCAAAACTATTTTGTTGTTACAGTAGTAGCTGCAAAGCGCAGCTTTGCCATTAAGAAGCAAGAAGTAATTGATAATAAGTAACGAGTACTAATGGTTTTAAATAAGCAATTTTCCTAAATTCGGCTATTGTAGCGACCAGATTTGACGCTCGCGGTTTTCCTTGTTGCCATGTTGCTAATTACATGTATAGGAATTTCAAAGTGTAGCCAGTTTAGTTGTTTTGTAGCTTCCCGCCATAGGCGGGACTAATTTAGCGTAACGGAATTTCAATGTTTGTTAGCAAAAGTAAATTTCTGGCTCTTTGACAAAATAATAAGTTATTTTGAAGAAAACTTACCGGTTTTTGGGTTGTATCGGTATGTTGTACCCCGAAAACTTCTATAAAAAAGCGGATACATCAGTCCGTTTGGGCATAATTCGCAAGAAAACCTTGGTGGATACAATAGATCACCATCTTCATCATTAAAATCCATGTCATAAACAATATGAGTTGGGATTTTTTCTTTAGTGCCGCAGGATTGACAGATGAATTCAGTATATTTCGGTTTCCTTAAAGAAAATTTTAATCGTTTAAGGAGGCAGACAATGAATAATTTTAAGTTGGCCATATTTATTAGCATATGCGATTACACTCAGGAACATTTTTTTTAAGCATTTCGGACATACCAAAGGGTCTTTGCCATTAGATTTAATTTTTCTTTCGCGCCAAGAAAGAATTTTAGCATTTGATTTTTTAAGTTGAAAGAGAAGTTTTTTGGCAATAGTTGTTAAAGAAGTTTTGAGTCTTGAAGCGAAGATGCCGGCATAACGGATTTGCCGGAAATGTTTATCGGGGATGTGGCGAATAAGGTTAGCAATAAATTCTTCCACGGTAAGTTTTAGATAAAAGGTTTGATTGGTGGATTTATCTTTAAAGTAGAATTGCACGAATTGTCCATCATAGGAAGTAATTCTAGCTTCAGCGATAACAGGGCGTTTAGTGTAACGGCCAATGTATCGTATAGTAAAATAGGCGTTAGATAAACTTTTGCCAATGTGGACGAACCATGTTTTTTGATAAAGGGTGTTCAGGAAATCATTGAAAGAAGTATGATTAGAAAAGATTTCTTCATTAGGCAGATTAAGCGACTGTTTTTTAAAAAGAGTTCTCAAAGAAGTAATTATTTGATAGCGCCAAATAGATTTAAGAGCATGATGAGAGATATAAGAATTGGCAATCCATTTAGAATGGTCAAGGCTTAGGCCGCCGCAAGTGATAAGGACATGAATGTGAGGATTGAATGTGAGGTCTGCGCCAAAAGTATGCAGGACCATAGTAAGGCCTGGAACATAAGATTTATTTTGTTTAGTCCATGATAGGATAGTCTTTGAGGTGGATTTAAATAATATGTCAAGTAAAAGTTTGCGATTACACAGGATAAGAGACCTAATTTGCGAGGGAACAGTGAAAATAAGATGTTGGTACGGCACATCGAGAAATTCATTTAAGCTGGAAGATATCCAGTTGTTGGTGGCGAGAGTGCCGCAAGAAGAACAGAACCTGGATTTGCACGAATGAGGGATAGTAATGGTATGATCGCAATCAGGGCATTGATATCTGTGAAAGCCAAGATTTTTAGAGCGGCAGTTAAAGATTTTATCAATATTCCACGGAATGGCTTCGCGGATAAGAAGGGAGTGTTTTTTATAGAAGCGGAACCAGTTATTGTTATGTTGTAAAATGTGTTTGATAGTAATTTTTCCGGAAATTAATTCCATGATGATACTATACAAAATAGAACTTGTTTTGATAAATAAAGAGTTCCGCCCGAAGGGTGGCTAATTTAT
>JAKLQJ010000194.1 GCA_022013385.1 Elusimicrobiota bacterium | reverse complement strand
ACTTGCGGCATAGCCCACGGCACAATTAAAAGCGTGCGGTAAATGCCTTTAAACCTTATGTGATTGTTTAGTAAAAGCGCTAATACAAAACCGCCCAATACATGAAAAAAAACATTTATAAAAGTCCACCAGATGGTTCTTAAAAATAGCTGCCAGAACGAGACTTCCGATAACGGCGAAGTTATGAAGACATCTATATAATGCCTAAATCCGACAAAAGGAAGCTGTCCAGTATTTTTCCATGCCATTATGGTGGTAAGCTTCAAATCAAAAAAAGAAAGGTAAATCTCGAAAAGAAAGGGATATACAAGCAAAAGCCCTAAACCGATAAAAGCGGGCGCTAAAAAAAGATACGGCAGTCTAAACCGACCTTTGACTATATATTTGAAGACAAGCGATATGATAATTTGCGCCGCAAAAAAAGCCAGGAAAAAAGCAAAGCTGTTCTTCAAACTAAGAGGCATGACAATGGCAAGCAGAACAAGCGCTAAAATGGGGAAAAGAGCGATTGAGAAAGGAAAAAACCATTTTTTATCAAAAAATTTAAAATGAATGTAAAAATATCCCTCAATAATGCCAATCCCTATGAGGATAAGAAAGACAAACCATATTACATCTCTTAGGCTGTATAGTAATTCCATAAGTTTTAAAAAACGCCGTTTACAATTCTACTTTCTATTCTATCGCGCTGTATCACTGCTCCCGTCTTTAGCGGGACAAGCCACGCTGTTTTTTATCTATTCATTTCTTCTATTTTATTTGCGGCATTTTTATGCATTTTTTTTACAGCTTCATCAATACTCATTTTTTTTGTCATGGCAAGCCCCATGTAATTTCTGGCTGAATCCCAAATAGCGCGCATTTCAGTCGCCATCGGCATGGGCCGGCCTTTTAAAATTTGTTGCATGGATATTTTTGAAACCGCGTCTTGTTTTATATTTTCAGATTGAGCCGCTTCTTTTAATGCCGGCAAGCGCTTTAAAATTTCAAATTGGCGAATTTGATTTTCTTTGTTGGTATAGAAATCTATGAATCTCGCCAACAATTTCATTTTTTTCTTTGAAACCTCCGAACTTATCATAAAATATTTTCCGCTTATCATGGGCGTCGGCCATCTATTCGTTTTGGAAAGTTTGGGAAGCAATGCGATGCCGAAATCCTCTTTAAAATGATTTATATAGCTTGAAATAGCCCAGTCTCCGTTTATTATAAAAGCGACTTTAGATTCCTTAAAAAGCGAATCCATACAGTTATAATCGCATTCCATCGGCATTATTTTTTTCTCGTATTTTAAATCAAGATAAAACTCAAGAGCCTGGCGCATAGGCTTTGTATCCAAAGTCGGAGTTTTATTGTCTATCGGCCATCCGCCAAAAGCTCCAAGCCAAGGCATAAGCCAAAAGGGTTCGCCCATATCAAAGGCAATGCAATATTCAAGTTTTTTGTCGGCGATATTTGTTTTGCAGAATTTAAAAAGCTCATTAGTGTCGGCGGGGGGATTTTTAGCCAGCTTTTTATTATAAAAAAGCATAAGATGATTGCCGTTTGATATCGGTATGCCCCATGTTTTGCAGTCAAGCGAAACTGATTCAACGGCCGCCTTATTATATTTATCCAAATCAAAATAATCGTCAATCGCAAGAATGAAACCTGATACCGCGTATATACCTGCGGTATCGCTTGGACAGATAAGAACATCGGGGGGGACTCCCGCAAGGGAAGCGGCCTGAAACTGCTGTCTTAAATCTTCCGTTTGATAATGCGTTCTAACTATTTCTATATTGTGATTTTCGCCAAGCGCTTTAAAATCTTCTAAAATTTTGTCTATATAAGGGGCAACTTGCGCATCCTCTTGTTCCCAAAGAACTATTGTTTTATCGGTATTTTTCGGCTCAGGCATTGAGCAGGCGGATAGACAAATGAATGCGCAAAAAACGCTTAATATAATTTTTTTTCTTCTCAAGAGCATACCCCAAAACAGCAAAAGATACATATATCAATTTTAAGTATAGGAATTTTCAAGCTATGCTATGCCGTCCCGCCACTACTACACGGCGGGCAGGCCCGCCACTACTGCATCGGCGGGCAAGCAGACGGCCAAAGTTTATACCGCCCTAATGGCCATATTCGCCACTGATGCGGTATGACATAGTCTTAGAGGCGTGCCAAGGGCACGCAGCTACAGCGGTAGAAACAAAAGAATAGAATGTAGCCACAGCCCCTTCCGCCAAAACAGCGGACAAGTGGACTGCCTAATTAAAAAACGAACGCTTTACTAAAAGTAAATTCTAACATATTAGTGGTTGATGACTAAACGGCCTATTTTGGCATAGGCCCATCTCCACAAAATTAAAGGCCTTTGGTCTCTGACGAGGAATGTTGAATTGTGTTAAACTTTTAATAGAGTAACAAGGCAATTTGGCAATAAGGAACAGGTGAAAACACTGATGCAGTTAGTGAAGCAAAATACTAATGGAGGAGAATAAAATGAAAAAGACAATAATATTCGCAGTAGCAGTGACTTTAAGCGGCGCGGCATTTGCGAGCGGCTTTGAGGATTTTAGAGCATCGAGCCTTCCGGCATTGGACACGGAAATAGTAAACAATGTAGATGTAACAATGCCAACGGTAGCAAAAAAAATAGATATTGACAATGCCGCGACTGAAGGCAGTTTTAATAAGCTCAAATCAGAAACCGGAATACAGGGTTCTACTCCTTATGATGTTCTCAAAAAACTTTTTGAAGCAGGAACTCCTGCTACCGAAAAAGATTTGACAGGCTGGTATTCCGGACGCAGTATAGATTCGAGATACCCCAAAGAGTTTATGGCATCTCTTTTTGTCGGTAGACTTGCGCCGCTCCATCAAAATGGAGGACCATTGTTTAGCAAAGAAGAGGTTTTTCTCGTAAATGCCTATGCTTGGCACAGAGGCATGATGGATTCTGTTCCCCCGGACTATTTTGACAACCAAACTTGGGATAGAAACGAGGAACTGATAGATTATGGCAACGGCGCAGAAACTGTTCATCTTGTTGATCATATAGAGGGATTTTTTGGACAACCTGATTGTACATTCGCTATAACTTTTCCCGAGGCTGAAGGAATAATTGAGGATGATGGAAAGACAACTCTGCAATATCGCAAAGCAAATGGATATATTATTGAGCGCTTCTTGAATTCCGACGCAACCGGCAAAATACTTACTGAAAGCTACTCATATTATTTCAAGAATGTAACTCCGAAAGACTGACCGAATTAAAAGGAAAGCCTCCAGTTTTTTAACCGGAGGCTTTCCTAAAATCGCACATCTTCTGTATCCCGCCGTCATTGATAAGCTATAATAAATTCAAAATATTGGTCGTTCATGGCGAATATGGCGAACACCTAATGCCTGCCCGCAATGAAGTATGGGGGGAACCATAGGTTCTTGCTTGTATAAAACTTCCCTCTGCATCCCGCCATGGCGGGATAGACCGCGAGGGCAAAGCCGACACTTTAAGCGGCGCGCCAATTTACAGCTGTTTTAATTTGGCGGGGGGATTTACAGCCACTTCAAAAAGCTTGGAATTTTTTTCACATTCCTTCTCAAAAGCTTTATCTCTCAAGATATTGCGGTAGGCGGGATACTGGAAAGAGTAATTAAATTTTGTATGTATGTCATATTTATCCTCTATAAGACCGGCAACATCTTCCACAAAAACCCTTTCTTCGTCTGTGGGAATGACATAAACCTTAGTTTTTGAATTTTCTGAGGATATTTCACATTCCGCGTTTCGCGTTTTAGCTATATTGTTTTTATCCTTGTCATAGTTTATTCCAAGAAATTCAAGTCCGTCTAAAGCTTTTTCTCTTGTAATGGAACCTTTTTCTCCAACACCCGCCGTGAATATTACGGCGTCAACACCGCCTAAGGCGGCGGCATAAGCGCCGATGTACTTCTTTATCCGATAAGATTCTATTTCTATCGCAAGCTTGCAGCGCTCATCGCCTTTTTCAGCCGCCAATTCCACATCGCGCCTATCGGAATATTTTCCGGTAATCCCCAAAATTCCCGATTTTTTGTTCAATATATTGCGCATATCCGCGGGAGAAATATTTTCTTTCTCCATCATATGCAAATCAATCGCAGCTCCGTGATCTCCCGAGCGCGTGCCCATAACTATGCCTTCAAGAGGGGTAAATCCCATGCTTGTGTCATAAGAAACACCGTTCTTAACGGCATTCACCGAAGCGCCGTTTCCTATATGGCAAATAATTAAATTTGACTTAAAAACATCTTTTTTCAAAAGAACGCTCGCGCGTTTTGCCACATACAAAAATGATGTGCCGTGAAAACCGTACCGCCTGATAGAATATTTTTCATACCATTCATAAGGCAAAGCATATATATAAGAGTGGGCCGGCATAGTCTGATGCCAGGCAGTATCCATTATCGCCATATGCGGCACTTTCGGCATAAGTTTTCTAGCAGCCTCAATACCGGCTATATTAGGGGGATTATGCAAAGGAGCAAGAGAAGAAAGCCTTTTAAAAGTTTCCAAAACTTGATTGTCTATAATTACCGATTTAACAAACTCTTCCCCGCCGTGAACAACTCTGTGGCCTACGGCCGCTATGGATGATAAATTAATAATAACGCCGTGATTTTTATCTGTAAGAGTTTCAATCACCAATTTTATCGCTTCATCATGATTGAAACAAGGATGTTCGTTTTTAATTTTATCTCTGCCCGGCACTTCATGACTTATAAAAGACCCCTTAATACCGACTCGTTCAATAATGCCGGATGCCAAGGGAAATTTATTTTCCCAATCAAAAAGAGAGTATTTTACAGAGGAACTGCCACAATTAAGCGATAGTATGTTCATTGTTTTTACCTTTATTTCAGAATATTTGCGCCATATCTATTGTTAAGTGATAAAACCATTCTACCAAAAAAATGATAAACTAACTAATCAATAAACTAGCGTGACAGCAAGCAGCTTTTTTGTAAGTAAACCATTGCAATAAATATAACTCCCTTATATTCCGCGCCATAGGCGGGAGGGGGTAAAAAAACAGTATAAGTATAACCCCCCGTAGATTCCATTTCCCGTGGATTCCAGAGGAATCTGATCACGGGAAATAACGAAATCTAAGCACGGGGGGTAAAAAAATACATAGTATTTTTTTATGAGGAAAAACACTGCAATAGGCATTTTAATAATACTAATCTTGTCGCTATCGAGCTTTTTTCTCTTTTATATGCGCAGTTCTATGGAACCCGCCACTGTCATAAGAAAACTTCAAGGTCTTAGAGTATCGGCCGAATTCTTTAAAAATTCAATAAACCGCATGCCCAATGATTTTACTGAAGTTATCATGGCGGGCAATCTTGAGTATATACCTAAACTTAAACTTAGGCTCTGGAAAAGAATTACCTTATCATTTGGAAGCTCAGATTTAAGTTGATTTCAAGGCGCGACAAGCGAGAAGGCTTTCCGCCTGTGAGCGCGAAGCAACGAAGAAATCAACAAAATATGAGCTTCCCCATAGCAATTATGCTATGGGGCTGGCTGATTTTTGGCTGCAATAAACGAGGCTATGCCTCATAAAGTGTCGGTAGCCTTGCGAACGACCAACTTCGTCACGCTGCAAGATAGTAGCGCGAGAACTTGTGTCCGTAGCTGTCCTTTGAAAGCCCAGTCCACCCATCGCTTATGGCGCCATAGGCGCCACTCGCTCTTCGTTTCTCGTTTCGCTCAAAAATCACCTCAGCCAAATGGCAAGTTAATTCTTTTCCAGAGCCTTAAATGGCATTTCGCCGGAAAAAAGGTTCTTTTGCGCGATGATTTTAAAATTAAGAATACGGGAACATGGGTATATGTGAATAATCCCAAAAGCTCTTTTTTTGGAACGGTTTTTATTGATTCATTGTCTAAAGATAAAAAGGGTCGTTATTGGAGCTGTTTTTAAAAAATACCTGCGTATTTTTTACCCCCCATGCTTAGATTGCGCCGCCCGATAGGCATAGCCTCTGATACGGAACACGAACCTTTTGGTTCATCAAGTGTCGTGAGTTATACGAACGACCGGCACTGCCATAGGCTTGTACTATTTCCCGTGATTATTCCGCCTATGGCGGACACGGGGATGTGTAACAGTTTATTCCGATTGTTTCTCCGTCGTAGACTTATAACGCTTTATCCATCAAAACACATGGGCTTTTACCTATTTTAGAGGCAGAGGTCGTTCACATAGTTTACGACATCTAATGAACCGAAAGGTTCGTGTTCCACAAGGCTCTGCAGCTACAAAACAGCTAACTGTTACGGGGGGGGCAAAGAGAATAAGGAAATTTCTTAATCCTTATATTCCCTTGTTCCAAATTGCCTTGTTGCCTCTTTCAGTCAATATATCCTCATAAACACTTAAGAGAAGGTTAGCGGCGATATCAATGGACATATTATTATCAATGAAATCAAAAGCTCCCTTTGAGATTTTTAGAGCCAATGCGGAATCTTTAAGAATCTTAATAATGGCACTTGCATAAGAGTCAATATTGCCGGGCTCTACCAAAATTCCGTTTTTACCGTCAAGGGTGAAATCGCCCAATCCCTTAAGTCTCGGAATTATGCACGGCACTCCCGAAGCCTGAGCTTCTATCAAAGAAAGAGAAAGGCTGTCAATAAGAGTTGTTTTGACAAAAATGTGAGCGATAGCCATAAATTCAGGCACATCATTTCTATTTCCCAATATATTTATTTTGGGGCTTACTCCTATTTTTCTCGCCATATCGCGCAATTTCTCGCTTGTATTGCCTAAAAGTGTAAATGAAATATCTTCCGGAAAAATTTCAAGCGCCCTTTTGGCAATTTTTAAAAAAAGAAATTGTTCTTTAAGAGATTTATCCATTGATATGCTAACTATCTGATAAGGCGTTTTGTTAAACATCATGAGCTTTACCCGCATAGCGCTTTCCCATCTGGTTATTTTTATAGCGGGAAGAATAGTGAAAATATTTTCTTTTGCTATTGAAACTTCACGCAAATTATCGTAAAAGGATTTGGAGGGAACAATAAACTTTGCGATATATTTCTCAATGCTCCGCAATTTCGGAAGACTCTTATTTAAAAACTTCATATGCGAAAAAACTATTTTTTTATTTTTTCCAACAAACTTGTAAGTTAAACCGGAAAAACTTTTGGGACTGTAAAAATGAATAATATCATAGTTTTTATTTTTTACCATGCCGAATTTAAAAAGGAAACCAAGAAAATCGGCATGGATTTGATTTTTTACGCATTCAGCGTAAAGACGGCTTCCTTGAGGGCATAATACGGAGACATCCACACCTTTTTTTTTAAGTTCAACGGCTAAATAAAGAACTTGATAGGAAATGATATTCCACTCGGAAAAATCCACTATTTTTAGTATCTTCATATTTGGTCGTTCACAGAGTTTCCCTCTGCATCCCGCCTTAATGGCGGGATAGACCGCGAGGGCAAAGCCGACACTTGCCTGTGTGTCTTTAACGGGATTTGTTTTTTAGCTCCATCTTATGAAGCTCTTTTATCGCGTTTTTGACATAATACTCGTCTTTGGATGTTTCGGCTATATCCAAATAAATTTTATAGGCATTCGCGTAATTACCCGCTTTTTTATTAAGAAAGGCGGCAAGCTGTTTTACCAAAACGGGACAATCGGCTTCTTTGATAAGCGGCATAAAAGAACTTGCCACTTTTTCAGGATTTTCAGCTTTACTATAGCCTATAGCGGCAAGCATGGTTAAATATTTCCACTCCTTTGGCAAATATTCAAGCGCGGAATTCAAAAGCCTTATCGCGTATTCAGGTTGACGGAGATTGAAGGCAAGACAAGCGGCCGAATAGAGCACGGCATTTTTAAAATACGGATCAAGCTGAATTATATGTTGTGATATTAAAAAAAAGTCAGGATATTTTCCGCCGCCATAAGCTTTAGCCTGCTCTGATGTCATAGGTTTATAAATGGATACACCGTCTTCAGGCGTGCCGTAATACTGCATTAAACGCACAAACCATAAATCCGCGAATAATCTTCTCATCCCAAGATTAAGAGCCAAAATGTCTTGAGCCGCGCTTGTTTTAAACGCTTTTATCTGATTGGGCGGAGGGAAAAAAGGCTTATAATTTTGCCATATATAAAAAGAAACCGTTAAGAATATTATGCAAGAAAGAGCGGTTAAACCGTATATCCTTTTTATCATTACAATGGCATTCAGTCTCATTAGGATTCTTTTTTTTCAAAAATAAAAGCGGAGAAGCCAAATGTCGCAAATACCCACGCGAATAAGTATGTCACCGCTTTAAAGTTGTCGGTATAAGCATTCAATCCCGTGTCATAATAATCTTTGAGATTGTATAGTTGGAAATTTGGAATAAGCAAGTATGAAAATTTAAGAAATATTTGGGATATCCCTTGAGTTTTTTCAATTAGGAATTTCGTTTCGGGAGCAAAATGTCCCAATGTCCACAACATGGTGGATATAATGACTGTCGTAATGACGGATGTCGAAATAAAAGATAAAAAAATCGTTATGGAACTTATAATGGCGAGTTTCATCCATATAAGCAGAAGAATCTTATGATAAAGCGGAGGATAAGCAAATCCCCTGAATTTTAAAAGAATTAATTGAAAGGAACCTGCAAATAATAAAATCACGGCGGCTAAAACGAATAAGCTTATAATTCTTCCCAATAAATAGGCGTTTTTTGGAACCGGTCTTGAAAGAACGAGATATATGGTTTTTAATTTGAATTCTTCGGTTATGGCTATGGCGGACATATAAACTATATAAATGAAAGCCATAAGTTCCATTAAACCCAACCCAAAATCGGTTAGAACTCTAAACTCCTGATCTACCGCCATTATTCCGACTAAAAGCGACGCGTATATTGAGAAAAGGGAAAATACAATAAGAATGGCGAACAGTTTGTTTTTACAATATTCTTTAAGAGAATGCTGAAAAACAGATAGAATGATTTTTATATATTTCAGCGTTTGTTGATAAACCATAATCGTTATTCTGTCCACCCAATCTATAGTAATCAGTAACCAGTTACAAACGGGTCACCAGTTACAAATGGGTACCAGTCACCAGTTGCAAACAGATCATCAGTAATCGGTAATCAGTGAACAGTGATCAGTCTGTTTTCATCGTTGTTTCCTTTTATACTGTCAATAAAAATTTCTTCCAAACCGCCGGCAATTTTCCAAGCATCGGACAATACAGTTTTTACAATTTCACCGCGGGAAAGAATGATAACGCGATGGCAAATTTTTTCAAGCTCTGATATGCTATGCGACGACAAAAAAACGGTTGTTCCGTCCTTATTTATTCCGGCTATTAAATTTCTCACTTCATGAATGGCCAGAGGATCCAATCCGCTCACCGGTTCATCCAAGATAAGCAGTTCTGGTTCGTGTAAAATAGCTTGGGCAAGTCCCAATCTCTGCATCATGCCCTTTGAATATTCCGAAATTTTTTTTGAAACATGTTCGGTTAATCCGACTTTCTCAATAATTTTATTTACTTCCTCTTTAAATCCCTTAAGCCCCGACAATTTAGCGTAATAAGTCAAGATTTCAAGGCATGTCATATGAGGATAAAAATATGGGAGTTCAGGCAGGAAACCTATTTTTTGTTTCGCCTCAGAAAGAATTGGTTTTATTCCGCCTATTAAAATTTCGCCAAAATCAGGAAAAATAAGTCCGGCAAGAAGCTTCATAATGGTGGTTTTACCGGCGCCGTTTAAACCCAATAGACCTATTATCTCTCCTCTTTTTATATCAAAACTAAAATTTTTAAGAGCAACGCTTTTTCTAGCGGAATAAAGCCGCTTAATCTTGTAAATTTTAGAAACATTTGAAAATCTGGCTATAATTTCGTTTTTCATTTAATGATTTTTTCACCCGATTTCTTCTTTCTTTTTAGTTCGGACTTAATCTGAGGTATGGGAATATTTCCCTCTCTCAAAAATTGAGTGTGAAAATCTCTTAGGTCAAAATACTTTTCTTCAGCGCTTTTATAGCGCTTTCTCATATCAAGAATATCATCAACAGCGTATATGTATCCTAAACTCTCCGTCGGTGTATTGGAAATTCTGAGGACTTCCGACTTTGCCTGTCCCTCGCTAAGATGCAATTTCTCTTGAAAGAAATTGACGGCTTGAAAATAATCCATTTTTTTCTGATGCAATGCCGCGTCAACAAAAGCTCTGGCGGAGCGCAAAACCTTAATATAAGCTCTCATAAAGCCCGCCCAATACGATGAATAAAAACCCATCTCTCCGGCGAGCAATTCGCTGTAACATGCCCAGCCATTGGTAATAAACGGTTGATGAGAAATCATTCTTATTTTAGAAGGATTATGAGACGCTTCATAAGATTGAAGATGCAAACCGGGCATCAAAGAATAAGTAACAAGAAGCTCAATCAAAGTATAGCTAAAACTGTTTGACATAATTTTATCTAAAGCGTCCTTCGGCGTTTTTTGAGGGGGAGTATCAATATAGAGTTCCGACACTCTCATTGTATCAAGAGCAAAAGGCGGCTGATAATAAACATAAGGCTTTGCCGATTTCAAAAATCCGGGCATTTTTTTTATCAATAATCTCTGATTGGGAAATTGCACCACTTTAAATTCGTCAAAATGCTGATAAGAACGATCCAATTCGTTTTGAAAAGCCGTTATAAGTTCATCAACACCCGGATGATTTTTAGGAAGTTTTTCTAAGACAGCGCTCCAGCCTTTCGCCTTATACAGCATAGGATCCATGCGTCTTGACTCGGCTTCAAATTCTTTGAGGCTCATGTTGAAAGCCTTTTGGGAGTATCTATATATCGCGCCGGGAGTTTTATCCAAACCATGCCATCTCTCAAGGTAAAAACCATAAGTGTAAGCTCCGGTTCTAAAATCACCGTCGGCATTAGGCAATATTTCCTTCTCTAAAAAATTCTTATACCGTTTCAAGGAACCACGAACCTTCTCTAGCGCTTGATGCAATTGATCTTTTGAAAGGGGATCATAACTCGTATATCTTCTAAAAAGGGGGAGAAATTCATGTATGTCGTCGATAGCCTCGTTAATTTGAGAAATAGTTTCAGCCACCCATATTTTTGGCGGATGAGAAATATTACTCTCGGCTTCCAGAAGAATATCTGGGAACTGTTTCATTCTTTTTAAAGCGTTTGAAGCTCTGATATTATAGTTGCCAAAATCCTTGGTCAAAAGCTCATATATGGAAAAGAGGGGAGTAAGATAATATTGAGGCTTGTTCTTAAGTTTGTCCAAATGCTCAATATTGTAAATATCAACTTCCAGCATATGATCCAAAAGCTCATAGTCAATCTGCAATTCTTTATAGAGAACATCTTTTTTGATTTTTCCGAGATTTGAACGCAATTTTTTAAAAGCGCGAAGCTGAAAATTCATCGTTTTGGCATTTCTCTCGGTTAAAAGATAATCGGAATCATGAATACCCCAAAAAGTCGCTCTCTCGGGATCATACATCTGTACTGTGGCCAAATACTGTCCAAATATTTCATTAAGCTTGGTATTTTCAAGAGTTCCTTGAATTTCTTGAGTTGTGAGAATTTCTTCAAAAGCGCAAAACGAAGGCTGAATTACAAATAGAACCGCAAAAGCCGTGATTATTATTGATTTCACCGTCAGATGTACATAATGTTTCCGGGCTTTTTTAAAAAAGATTAATGTTTGATATGTATGTGTGTGGGTCATTTTCACTCCGTTGGTGTGGCGGCGCAAAAACAGTAAATACGATGATATGCGAATACGGCAAAATGAAAATATGGAAAACAAATCAATTGCTTCTGCCTCTATCTCCATCCCTAATTTAAGGTATAGGAATTTCAAAGTGTAGCTGTAGCCCCTTCCGCCAAAACAGCGGACAAGTGGGCTGCCTAATTTATATGCCTATTTCCTGTTTTTTGTTAGATAGCCGTCTATTCCTGCCTGCCGCAGATTGGCAATTAATCAACACATTATCAAAAACTTCTTGTATCGTTGAAACCGGAATAAGACTCATTTTTTTCCGAATCTCTTCAGGAATTTCTTCAATGTCCTTCATATTGGATTTGGGATAAATAGCCGTCATAATATTTTCCCTGTACGAAGCGATTATCTTTTCTTTTAGTCCGCCTATTGGAAGAACTTTTCCGGTAAGAGTCATTTCGCCGGTCATGGCTATATCTTTTTTTACAGGCCTTTTGGAAAGCAAGCTCGCAAGCGCCACAGCAACAGTTATTCCGGCCGAAGGCCCATCTTTCGGCACCGCACCCTCGGGGATATGAACATGGAAATTGTGGCTTTTAATGTATGAGTAAGGGGCAAACTCCAAAGATTTAACATATGAAAAAGCCGTTTGCACGGATTCTTTCATGACATCGCCCAATCTTCCGGTAAGCACAACTTCACCTTTGCCGGGATACGCGATAGTCTCAATGGTAAGGATTTCTCCTCCCTGTTCCGTCCACGCTAGGCCAGTGCTGACTCCTATTCCGTTGGGTGAGATTTTTTCATGAGCGTATTTGGGAATACCTAAAAAATCCGTAAGATTATCGGAATTCACAATTATTTTCTTGATTCCATTCTCCACTATTTTTTTAGCCGATCTTCTTGACAGAGTCGCTATCTCCCGTTCAAGACTGCGAACGCCCGCTTCTCTGGCATAGCCTTTTATTATTTCATCTATCGCCTTATCATCTATCTCAATAGAATTTTCTTTTAAACCATGCTCTTTCAATTGTCTTGGGATAAGATATTTTTTCGCAATCGCGATTTTTTCGTCATGCGTGTAGCCGTTAAATTCTATTATCTCCATTCTATCGCGCAGGCTTAAAGGAATGCTCGCTAAACTATTTGCCGTAGCCACAAACATTACATGCGATATATCAAAAGGAACATCCAAAAAATGATCCGTAAATTCACGGTTCTGCTCCGGGTCTAAAACTTCAAGCAAAGCGGCGGCAGGATCTCCTCGCCAATCCATGCCCATTTTATCTATTTCGTCAAATAAAAAAACGGGGTTTTTGCTTTTAGCTTTTTTAATGCTTTGGATTATTCTGCCCGGCATAGACGCGATATAAGTTTTCCTATGCCCTCTTATCTCAGCCTCATCTCTTACTCCGCCGAGAGACATCCTCACGAACTTTCTTCCCATGGATCTCGCGATAGATTTGGCAATAGAAGTCTTTCCAACGCCTGGCGGCCCGACAAAACAAAGAATCGGGCCTTTGAGTTTTTTGGTAAGTTTGCATACGGCAAGATATTCCAATACCCTCTCTTTGGGTTTTTTAAGGCCAAAATGATCTTCATCAAGCATTTTTCTAACTCTGGCAAGTTCTAAAATATCTTTAGTCTCGGTATTCCAAGGCAATGCTATAAGCCAATCCAAATATGTTCTTAAAACTGTGGATTCAGGAGAAAACGGCATCATTTTGGACAGCCTTGTAAGCTCTTTAAACGCAACGGCCGCAATATCTTTCGGCATTTTAGCGGTTTTAATTCTCTTTTCCAAATCCTCTATTTCTTTTGTAAAATCATCCTTCTGGTGAAGTTCCTGCTGTATGGCTTTCATCTGTTCATTTAAATAATGTTCCTTCTGGGAACTTTCAATTTGAGTTTTAACTCTGGAATGTATCTTCTGTTCTATGCCGAGTATTTCAGTTTCTTTGGCAAGAATTTGTATGATTTTTTCAATGCGGCTCTTAACATTTAGAGTTTCTAAAATGCCCTGCCTTGTTTCCATCTCCACTATCGCGCTTGCGGCTATGGTATCGGCAAGCATTGAAGGATTGTTTAATTGCTGAAGCATCGACGCCGAATCCACGGATATTTTAGTTCCTATTTTCACATAATTTTCAAACGCTTCCACAACATGGCGCATAAGCGCGGTCATCTCAGGCGACTTATCCGCAATTTCCGCAGGATATTCCAAGTCCGCTTTAAGAAATCGGGGTTTTTCGCTTGATGAGATTTTCAGTATTTTGGCCCTTTTAATACCCTGAAGAAAAACTTTCATAGTCCCGTCAGGCATTTTTAAAGATTGTGTAATTTTACTTAAAACGCCATAAGAATAAAGGTCTTTTTCCAAAGGATCGTCAATATCGAATTTTTTCTGGGATATAGCCAAAATGTATTTATCGCTTTTAAGCGATTCCTCAATGGCAATAACCGATTTTGTTCTGCTTACCGAAAGAGGCAAAGCCATATAAGGAAACATTACCACATCTCTAATGGCAATGACCGGTGTATTTTTAGGATAGTTAACAACCGCGCTTGCTTCTTTATTTTGCGCTTGCTCTTTTTCGTTTCCGTCTGTCATATTTGTCATAGCAGAATTCCCGTTATAAACTCTCTTTGTTTTTTATGTTTTTCCTAACCAACACTATTCTCGCATACGCCGATGCGGAAAAGCGCATCTTCCCCTTATTATCCCTCACGCTTCTCACTTCTTAGCCAATTCTAGGACATTGTCAATTATGCCGTATTTTTTGGCTTCTTCCGCGGACATATAGAAATTTCGCTCCATGTCTTTATAAACAGCGTCACTGCTTTTGCCCGTATGTTTAGCCAAAATATCAATAAGCTTGGTTTTATTTTTTTGCATCTCCTTGCTTTCAATGTCAATATCGGTCGCTTGTCCTGAAATTCCGCCGCCAAATATAAGCGGCTGATGTATCATTATTCTGGAATTGGGCAAGGCGAATCTTTTTCCATTGGTTCCGGCAGCAAGCAGCAATGCGCCAAAACTCATGGCCATTCCTATACAGATAGTGGATATGGGCGATTTAATATACTGCATGGTATCATAGACGGCAAGACCAGCGGTGACAAGACCGCCCGGAGAATTGATATAGAGATTTATGTCTTTTTCACTGTCCTCGGAATCCAAATACAAAAGCTGCGCAATGATTGTATTGGCCGAAGCGGTTGTAACAGCGCCTTCAGGATCACCCACAAAAATTATCCTGTCGCGCAAGAGCCTTGAATAAATATCATATCCAACCATCGCTCCCTGATTCCATTTTTCTATAATAGTGGGCACAATCATATTATCCTCCTAAAAAAACACTTCTGTCTGATGCGCATAGTCTCCCGCCATATTCGCCAATACTACAAGGCGAACCCGCCGAAGTCGTAGTGGAGGGGGCGGGAGCATAGCCTTGGCCGTTTTGATGGACATAGTCCGTGACACGGCACCCGGCATAGCCTTGTGATTTAATCACTATTGTAATGACAAATTAGTTTTGCAACCACTTCAGTGTCTTACCCCGCGGGTTTCTTTAGATGTTGCCGCACTGGCGCCTATGGCGCCACAGCAACCCACGGGGGTCGTTCGCAAAGCTACCGACACTTGCCTGTCCCGCCTTAATGGCGGGAATGAGGCATAGCCTCGTTTATTGTAAAATTGCTCTTTGTTGCGTAATTACTTTGTCGCTACACTATTCCTAATTTGCCATATTGCCCAATTACCTTGTTGCCTAGCTAATTTATTTCTTCCTTGACACAAGCTTTAGCTTTAACAAATTCCATGGTTTTGTTTTCCCTTAATGTGGCGGTAATATATTCTTTTCTTTTCTCAAAAACATCGGTTATTTGTTTTTTCTCGTTTTCCGAATGAACGCTCAAAAGCGCTTTTTCAAGTTCCGCAAGCAAATCTTTTTCGGTAATTTCAATTTTTTCCTTCTGCGCTATATTATACAGAATATAGGCAATGCGCAAATTTCTCTCGGCTATGGGTTTCAATTTTTCAACAAGTGTTTCATCATTGATTTTTTTCTCATTATCGCCCATTCTTTTTTTAAACATTTGCATAAGCTCTTTGGTTTCTTCTTTTACGATGCTTGGAGGAAGTTCAATAATATTTTTTTTCAATAATTCTTCTTCAATTTGAACGGCAAAATCCTTTTCCGTTTTATCATTTTCCGCGCGCTCAAGCATCTTCCGTATATTGGCATTTAGCTCTTCAATGGTTTTTACGCCGGCCTCTTTTAGAAACTTCTCGTCTATTTCGGGAGTTATTTTGGCTTTTATTTCGTTTATAGTAACCTTAAAACGCATTTTTCTACCGCCGGCGACGGAATCGAATTCGCGTATTTCGCCTTTTTTAGCTCCCATAATATTATCGGCAAGTCCGACTATCCGGCTGATGCCGGGGTTAGCGATTTCAATAAGCTCTCCTTTGGCGGAATTTTCTTCAAGTTTTTTTTCATCTTCAAAAGCTTCATAGTCAAGCACGACATAATGGCTTTTATCAATGACAACGGACTCTCCCTCAACAGCCTTTAAATAGACATTGTAATCGCGCACTTGTTTTATATAAGCGGCAATATCGTCATCACTGACTTTATGATTTTTTTTTATCGCTTTTATGCCCACATAATCCTTAGCTTCAAACTTTGGAATGCATTCAAACTGTATTTCAAAATCCACGCTTAGTCCGAACTCAAATTTGACATTTTTAATCACGGGAGTAATAACCGGAGTAATACTGTCCATCTTAAGTATATCGCCTATTGAAGCTTTTGCCGCCGATTCCACAATTTCATCCTTAACCATTTTGGGGAATTGTTCCTTAATCATGGATATCGGAACTTTTCCGGTTCTAAAACCGGGAAGAGAAACCGCTGACTGAAGCCGCACCAATGCTTGTTGCTCAATAGCATTAAACGCCTCATCTTTGATTGAAACAGCATAAGAGTAAACACAGCTATCCTTAGCGGTTCTTTTAATTTTATCGCTTAATTTTAAAGGCAAATTCATTGTAATCCTCCGATTTTATATTTCTTTGATTTTAGTTTCTGAAAACTTTTGAATGGACGGGGAGGGATTTGAACCCACACGCCGAAAGGCATACGGTCCTAAGCCGTACGCGTCTGCCAATTCCGCCACCCGTCCATTACATTTCGCCATTCGGCAAATTCCCATCTAAAATCAAACGAAAATTTATCTCTGACGGAGGGACTTGCCCGCCACTACTGCATCTTCGCCACTACTACTTAGGCGCTCTCCATTACTACATCGGTGCTCCCCATTACTACATCGGTGAGTCCGCCAAAGTTGTAGTGGCGGAAGTCCGCCAAAGATTTAGTGGCGGAAACCCACCGATGCCGTAGTGGAGGGGGCGGGCAGGCCCGCTAATCCAGCGGGCACTCGCCGATTTGGCGAGTGAACCCACACGCCGAAAGGCATACGGTCCTAAGCCGTACGCGTCTGCCAATTCCGCCACCCGTCCATTGTCGCATCCCGCAAAATGCGGGACGATTAACGCCTCGCTCCGAAATGGAAACTTCGCTCGGTGCTCCATAAGGGGGGATAATCCCCCCGTTCCGTCATCGCTCGCTTTTCCGACATTTAGTCGGAACGCTCGCTGCCAACCACTACTTTTTTGGCTGGTCCGCCAATTTGTTTGGCGGAAACCCTTCCTAAATAGGAGTTACGATGCTTAAAATGCTTTTTCCGCAATAACTATCTATGGGCCGTACGGGACTTGAACCCATAACCTTGTGCTTAAGAGGCACCTGCTCTACCAATTGAGCTAACGGCCCTGTATTTTATTTTACCATTTTACACTATTATTATGGCCTTTACCAAATCATATCCAAAAAATGTGTTGCGGGTGAACTAAAGAATTGCTAAATTCTAAATATGACAAGATTACTAGCTTTCCTTATGCTCATGTTTATTTTGCTCCCGTCCTGCTTTTCAACCGAGAAATTTGAAGATGAAAACATTTTATTTAAAAAAGCGTATTCTTCATGGCTTGACGGCAGACCGGAAGACGCGGCCGGAACGCTTAAATATATAATTTTTAGAACGGCCGACACTAAAAAATCCCTTAAAGCAATAACTCAATTATCCATAATCCTTGCCGAACTCGGAAAACCGCAGGAAGCTCTGGCTTATCTCACAAAGGCTGAAGTAATAGATTCCGGCAATCCTTATACCCATTTTGAAAAAGGGTGGAATTATCTGGCGCTTGAAGAATATAGCGCGGCGAGAACGGCTTTTGAAAAAGTCTTGCCGCTTACGGTCGCCCACGATATCGTGGCGCAAACAAGATTAGGCATAGCTCTATCCGAAATTGAATTAACAGGCGCCGCTTCAGCTATAAAGAGTTTCCAGTCGGTTTATCATAAATTTCCTTATTTGATTTCACCTGTTTCTCAGATGATCAGCAAATGTTTTGAAAAAATAAAAAAAAGGCAACATTCCGTTATATTCCTAAAAAAAGCCCTTGAATATGACCCTAAAAATATTCAGGCTATGATAGATCTCGCCTTTCTTTATGAACGCGTGGATTATTATATGCAAGCATGGCAAACATTTTACACTCTTAGGGAAATGTGCCCTGACGAACCTTTCTTTATCAAAAAAACAAAGAAACTCTCAAAGTATATAAAAGGCAAAAAAGACAATCTGCTTTATTGGACAAGACTTGCCTGGCCGGTACACAAAAAACCTTTAGAGTTTTATGGCAGTAAAATGATTCGCATAGCCATGTACTCCGATGAAAAAGGAAATCCCTCTCCCATAGAGTCCTTTGACTTTATAGCCAATACCGATTTCATTATTGAAGATTCCATACTGGGCAAAGCGGCCGAAGGAAAAGCCAATTCACAATGGACTGTTAAATATAATTCGCTCAACGGAGTTTATGAGCTAACCGATAATATGGCGATTATAGCGCATACCACAAAACGGAAATTCAAAATTATTCCGAAAACAAAAGGCGGAGTAATTTTGATAAAAAGCCCCATTTTAACCGTTGAACAAGGAATAAACAGGGGGGATAAAGAATTAACAGGCGAAATCAATCTAATACCTGTAATAAACACCGGACTAATCATGGTTAACAAAACGCCGATTGAAAACTGTGTGGCTGCCATAATATCGCTATTGGCTCCGGACAAAACCTCAATTGAAGAATTAAAAACTTTTGCCGTAGTAGTAAGGACAAAACTGCTAGGCATGTTCTATACAAAAAAAAGTTCCAGCCCCTATTATGATATCTGCGATTCGGAATACCATATAGTTTTTCAGGGCTTGCAGACGGAAAATGCTTATTCCGTTGAAGCGGCCAAATTAACACGGGGAGAAGTCCTTTACAAAAACAATAGCCTTTCAAATGCGGATATGCATACCGCCTGCGGAGGTTCTACAGACAGAGCAAACGACCAAGGCTCCATGCCATCGTCAATGACGCCCTTTGATTTTTATAAATGGACGCTACAAAGCCCGCCGGATAATCTTTTGTGTTTGCCCAACGATAAACAAATGAGCTCAAATGTTCATTGGACGCTTCTTTTAGACAGCAAATGGATAGAAACCCGCGCGAATGTAAAATACAAAATAGGCAAATTAAAATCGCTTGTTCCGCTTAAAAGAAAAAAAGACGGGAGAATTGAAACTTTAAGAATTGAGGGAACTGCCAATACTGTAACCATTAGAGGGTTTAAAGATATTTCTCATATATTGGCGAGCGGGACATTGCGTTCAAGCATTTTTAACATAAGACCGATGTTTGACGGCAAATATCCCGACTATTTTGTTTTAAGAGGAATAGGCACCGGACACGGACAAGGATTATGCGTGTGGGGAACGCATGGCATGGTACAAAATTTAGGCTATAAATACGAAAAGATTTTGAAGCATTATTTTCCCGAACTTAAAATCAAAAAATTGAAGCTATGACTGCCGTTAAACCATTATGAAAAATTCGCCTCATAAGATACTGCATATAATAACAAAACTGGAATTGGGGGGGGCACAGCAAAATACTCTTTATACCGCGGCAAATACCGATAAAAAAAAATTTTATTCACTAATAGCCTCGGGAAAAGGCGGAATTCTCTCTGCGAGCGGAGCCGATTTGGAAATTATTTATATTCCTTATCTAAGACGGGAAATAAATCCGATAAAAGACGCTCTCGCTTTTTATCATCTTTGTCGGGCAATAAAATCCCAAAAGCCCGATATCGTGCATACCCATTCGTCTAAAGCCGGAATACTGGGCAGACTTGCCGCGCGCCTTTGCAAAGCGCCGATAATTATACACACTTTTCACGGCTTTGGGTTTAATAAGCGGCAGAGTTTTATTAAGAAACGGATATTTGTTTTTCTTGAAAGAATCTGCGCGCGCATAACCGATATTTTGATTTTCGTTTCAAAATCCAATATGGAAACGGCAAAAGCCTTGAAAATAGGCAATGTGACGCAATACAAACTTATCAGAAGCGGAATAGCGCTTGATAAATATCCGGCTCAAATAAATATCGCCGATAAAAAAGAACAACTCAAATTGCCCGCCGGCGGCAAAATAATTGTGAGCGTGGGAAATCTTAAACCGCAAAAAAATCCATGCGACTTTATAAAACTCGCCAAAAGGATAAGTTCCGAAAGACACGACACATATTTTGTTTTCGTCGGAGGAGGAGAAAAACTTAAAAAAATCAAACAGGACATTGCCGGTGAAAACTTTTCCGAGTATTGCAGATTTATCGGCTGGCGCGAAGATGTGGCCGAAATACTCAAGATAGCGGATATTTTTATATTAACCTCTCTTTGGGAAGGCTTGCCCAGAAGTTTGGTTGAAGCATTAAAAAGCGGGCTTCCGTGTTTGTGTTATGATACGGATGGGGTATCGGATATTCTTAAATCCGAAAAAAACGGCTATTTGATAAGGCAAGGCGATACTGAAGATATGTATAATAAGCTTAAATCGCTTTTGCAAAATGATGAATTGCTGACTAAATTATCTGAGGGTGCGAGAGACACGGATTTGAAAGAATTTGCCATAGACACTATGGTAAAACAACTTGAAAACCTTTATTCTCAGGAAATCAGTAAAAAGCGAACCAAACTATGAAATATCAAATTTCAATAATCTTGCCGGCGCATAATGAAGAAGGAAATCTTAAGATTCTTGCCGAAGAAATAAAAGATGTTTTGTTAAAAAATTCCATTCAGGGCGAAATAATTTTTATTGACGATGGGAGTACGGATTTAAGCAATAAGGAAATTAAGGAAATCGTAAAAAACAATAGTGATGTCAAACTTATAACTTTCTCCAAAAATTTCGGACAGACGGCGGCTTTTGACGCGGGTATAAAAGAAGCTTCGGGGAAATTTATTATAACAATGGACGCTGACGGGCAAAACGATCCTAAAGATATTCCCATTCTCATAAGCGAACTCAATAAAGGTTTTGATGTGGTAAGCGGTTGGAGAAAAAATAGAAAAGACAAATACATCTCCCGAGTGCTTCCTTCGCTTGTAGCAAATTTTATAATTTCACGGATAACAGGAATAACTCTTCATGATTACGGATGCAGTCTTAAAATCTATAAAGCGGTATTCCTCAAAAAAACGGAACTCTTTGGCGAAATGCACAGATTCCTTCCGGCCATTATGGGATATATGGGCGCTAAAATAAGCGAAATTGAAGTTAATCACAGGCCGAGAAAATCGGGGAAATCAAAATATGGGTTAATCAGAATTTTTAAAGTCATTTTGGATCTTTTTACGGTAAAATTCATGGGAGACTATCTTTCAAAACCGATTTATTTTTTTGGGGGAATAGGTTTTTTTCTTTTACTCTTGTCCTCTCTCTCCGCCGCCTTTACGCTTTATAAAAAATTCTACTGCGGAATTTTTGTAAAAGACCAGCCCTTGTTTTTGGTGGCTATTTTATTTGCCATAATCGGCATACAATTTATTGTCCTCGGCCTCTTGGCTGAAATCAATATTCGCACATATTATAAGACCAATCAAAAACCTCCCTACTTCATTAAAGAGAAGGAAGGATTTTAAAAAAACACTATGTGTTTTTTTACCCCCCGTGCCTATCCCGCCATAGGCGGGATACGGGGGGGAGTATGATTAAACCCACCACATCCGCTTCAGGAATTTGGACCCTAAATAACAGAAACCAAACTGCCCTGTGTCAAGCAAGTAGAAATGTCATAGTTATAGTTTTTTAGAAATGTCATGGTCATAGTTTTTCTTTTTTGCTTCTTTTTTCTTTTTGTTAATTGTGTGAATGCTGTTTATATCCTATCTGTGGTTGTAGAAGTCTGCTT
>JAKLQJ010000193.1 GCA_022013385.1 Elusimicrobiota bacterium | reverse complement strand
TTGAAAGCGAACCGCAAAAAGCGTTTAAAGTTTTGGAATCTCTCTCCGCGAAAGACGCCGCCGATATTATTAAATCTCTTTCCCTTTCCGACTCCGTCAAATGCCTTGAAGATATTCAACCGCGTTACGGAGCGGCCATCACGGAAGAATTGGATTTGGCTTATGCCGCTTCCATTTTGCACAAATTGACTCCTCAACAAACCGCAAGTATGTTTAGGTTTTTTTCAGGCGACAATAAGAAAAAATTTTTAGGCTTCCTTGACAAAGACTTATCCATCAAGATAGGTGAAATTCTAAATTATCCAAATGAAAGCGCCGGCAGAGTAATGCAGCCCAATTTTCTCTCTTTCAGAAGCGACATACGAGTTAGGGAAGTTATAAACAAACTGCGAAGCCTTGCCAAGAGCCATGTCCCGACGACTTACTGCTATGTTGTAAATCACGAAAATAAACTTATCGGAATTCTGAATATGCGGGACTTAATTATATCCGATTTAAACCAGTTCATTGAGGACATAATGAAAAAGGATATAATCAAGGTATCCCCTTTTACCGATAGAGAAAAGCTTATAGCCATATTCGGTGAAAAACACTATCTGGGAATACCCGTGGTTGATGAAGACAATCGGCTTATCGGAGTGGTCAATACAAAAGACTTGATAGAATCCACGGAAGAAGAAGCGGCTGAAGATATACAAATTTTATTCGGCGCTAGCCCTGAAGAAAGAGTTTATTCCCCTCTTAGTTTTAAAATAAGAAAGCGTTTGCCATGGCTATATATAAACCTTTTTACCGCCTTTCTCGCGGGAGCGGTCGTCGCTGTATTTGAGGGCATGATAAGCAAAATTGCCGTGCTTGCGGTATTTCTGCCCATAATAGCCGGACAAGGCGGAAACGCAGGAACACAATCTTTATCGGTGATTTTAAGAGCTTTGGTAATGAGAGAAATTAAACCTTCCGCCGCTTATCGTGCTGTCCTTGTTGAAACTTCCGCGAACATGATAAACGGTATAGGCATCGGACTTGTTACCGCAGGCGTAGCATGGGCATGGAAGGGAAATCCTTATTTGGGCATTATTGTAGGTATCGCTATGTTTATAAATATGACTGCGGCCGGACTTGCGGGAGCTTTCATTCCTCTAACCATGAAAAGATTGGGATTTGATCCGGCCCATTCTTCAGGTATTTTTCTAACCACCATAACCGATGTGGTGGGCTTCTTCTCATTTTTGGGACTTGCATGGATTTTTCTTGACAAGCTTATTTAAAACCGGGAAAAGTAGCTTTATAATTTTGGGACATATTTACAACGGCGATAGCATCTTCCCCTATCGCAAGAGCGATATCAAGTGGCGTAATGAGTATAAATTCTCTGCCAACCAAACCCTAAAACA
Organism: Elusimicrobiota bacterium; assembly: GCA_022013385.1. Classification (GTDB taxonomy): domain Bacteria; phylum Elusimicrobiota; class Elusimicrobia; order Elusimicrobiales; family UBA9959; genus JAKLQJ01. Next base: position 2,930 of record JAKLQJ010000193.1, on the reverse strand, counting down.
GTATTGTATCATTTGCCGGATTCTTGATTCGTCTTCCGTTCCCGCGCCATATGTCACCCGCATCTTTACGAATATAGGTCAAATGGCCTATATGGCTGTAGTTCTAATGACCCTTTTATAAAACAACTCAATTAGGTTATCATATTGAAAGCAAAACCATTTATAGTTGAGGAACTTATGAAAAAAATTATTGTCGTTTTTATATTCAGCATATTCTTCGCCACTTTCGCAAAGGCCGAGAATTCGTTTAACCTTTCTTTAGAAGATATGAGTTATGAGGATATGACAGAGAATATATTTTCCGGTAACATGCCTGATTCCATTCCTGCCGATATAACTCCGGTTGCGGCGCCGCGTTCGAATCTAAAAGAATGGACGGTTATGATATATTCCAATGTCAAAGATAAACTTCGTTATCCGCAAGTTTGGCAAATGCTTGAAATGAAAAAAATAGGCTCCACCGATAAAGTTAATGTGGTGATGGAAGTGGGCATGCCGATTAAGGATGCGGACGGAACCGTTTCTACAACCACTTTGAGAATGGCAATGGGAAAAGGAGCGGATTCTCAATACATTGACCAATACATAGAAGAACTTTTAAAAAATAGAAAGAGCAATGCGGTAAATTATACCGTGTTTAAGCCTTTCGCTGGCGATATAGTAAAACGGAAAAAAAATGAGGACATGGGCGATTGGAAAAATATCGCGAATTTTACCAGATGGGCCAAGGCCAATTATCCGGCCAAAAGATATGTTTTTGTCGTCTATGGTCACGGAACAGGCTTCTTTGATCAAAAAAAAGAACCGGCGAAAGGTATTTCCATAGATACGCAAACCGGCAATTATGTTACTTTGCCGGAATTTTTATTGCTTATGAAGGCAACGGGAAAAGTGGACGCTATTGTCATGCAGTCCTGCCTTATGCAGATGGCCGAGGTTGCTTATCAAGTGAAGGATTATACCGATGTCATAGTCGGCTCCGGCGAATTGATGTGGGTGGTCGGCTATGATTTTAAAATGATGCTTGAAGTTTTAAATTCAAACACAAATATATCCAGCGAAAATTTTGGGAAATTTTTGGCAAACAATTATGTTGAGAGGGCTAAAACTTTTAAAACTATGGGAGGGCATGCTTCCGTGATTAGCTCTTCCAAACTTCCGGGTTTTATTGGCAAGCTTAATGATTGGGTGGATGCTATCATGTCTGTCGGCGATAAAAAATCCATTGTTGCGGGAATAAAGAATGTTGTCCGGTTTGATATTTTTGGGATTACATTATCAGCATCTCCCGTTATGGCCAGCCGCAAGTCCATGTCAGGCGATCTATATGATTTTGTGGAGATTGTTACAAGAAATCTTCCGCAAGATACGCAAAAACAGGAATTTGCCCGTAAAAAAGGCTATGAACTTATGGATTACATATCAAATGACCTTATTTACGCGTATGCGCAAACGGGAAAATCAAATACCGGATATGATTTTAGCCGCGCTCACGGCGTTTCCATTCATATTCCTCCGGTCGCAATACCTTTTGATTCCATGGAAGAACTTGAAAAACACTTTGAAACTGTTTACTGGGATTTGCCGTTCGCGCGCGCAAGCAAATGGTCTGATTTTTTAAAATGGATGTATGCGCGAGATTAAGATTGTTTGCAATAATCAGCTTGTAAAATTAACCATATGCCTGAAATTAATTTATTGACGGAAGATGTTATAAGCAAGATAGCCGCGGGAGAGGTGATTGAAAGACCGGCTTCGGTTTTAAAAGAGCTTATAGAAAATTCCATAGACTCCGGCGCTAAAAGAATAAATATCGAAATAGAAAAAGCCGGCAAAAGGCTTATAAGGGTTCATGATGACGGAAAAGGAATGGATGAAGAAGATTTGCTTTTATCCGTCAGAAGACACTCAACAAGCAAAATATCAAATTTTGAGGATTTGGAAAAACTTAAAAGTTTCGGCTTTAGGGGCGAGGCATTATACTCCATTTTTGCGGTTTCACGGCTTTCTGTAATAAGTTCAAAAGAAAATTCGGCTTTTGGCTTGTCCATAAACGGCGAAGGAGGCAAAATAATTTCCGAGGGAAAAACTCCTCCCGTTAGGGGAACGGTTGTTGAAGTCAGGGATTTGTTTTTTAATACTCCTGCCAGAGAAAAGTTTTTAAAAAGCGATCAAAGCGAAAGGGCGCATCTAATAAGAGCCGTGGAAGATGCCGCTTTGTCCAATCTTGATATTTCCTTTTTTCTTAAAATAGACAATATTGAAATTTTCGCGTTTCATGTGTCGCTTGGAAATTCTTTCGATAAATTATTGGAGAGAACCGCCGCAGTTTTGGGAAAGAATCTTTCCAAAAACCTTATGAATATGGAAAGTAAAAATGGAGACATTAAAATAGCGGGGCTTATTTCAAAACCCAATGGATTCTCCGCTTCCCGACTGAATCAATATTTTTTCGTAAACAAAAGGCCGGTTTCTTCAAAAGTGCTTCATCAATCCTTATATAAAGGTTATAGCGGGATTTTGGATCGCAAGCATCCATCCTGCGTTCTTTTTATAGATATGCCGCCTTTCGATTTTGATGTTAATATTCATCCCCAAAAAAAGGATGTAAAATTTAAAAATGACGGCGATATTTTTAAAATTATTTCAAATTCCGTCTTTGCCGAAATTCAAAAAATTGAAGCCCCCGCTTCTTTTCCTGAAAATAAAAACGGCAATTTAAGCGGAAATTTTAATCTGATAAGCGCTATTGCCGAGCCGGCCGCCGCTTCCGCCATGTCGGACGGAACAGCTTCCGCTTTTAAGAACGCGGCATTAAAGCAAGACGGGCTTTTTTTTCAAACATCCGTTTCTTCCGATGAACAGGCGGATACTTCATGGTATCAGGAACCCATTATTTATTTGGGCCAGGTAGCGCGCAGTTATCTTGT
>JAKLQJ010000192.1 GCA_022013385.1 Elusimicrobiota bacterium | reverse complement strand
CACGATAACGGGAAGAGGAACAGTGGCGACCGGCAGAGTGGAGCAAGGCAAGATACATGTGGGCGACGCGGTTGAGATAGTCGGATTAAAAGAGACAAAGCAATCGGTAGCCACAGGACTTGAAATGTTCAGAAAATTATTAGACGAAGCGATGGCCGGCGACAATATCGGAATGCTACTGAGGGGAATAGATAAAGACAATGTGGAAAGAGGGCAAGTGATAGCGGCGCCGAAATCCATAACGCCGCATAAGAAATTCAAAGGAGAGGTTTATATATTGACGAAAGAAGAAGGCGGAAGGCATACGCCGTTCTTTAAAGGATATAAGCCGCAATTTTATTTCAGAACGACGGATGTTACCGGAGCCACATTTTTGAAAGATGGAGCCGAGATGATAATGCCCGGCGATCATACGGAAATAACCGTAGAATTGATAATGCCGATAGCCATGGATAAAGGCTTAAGATTCGCTATAAGAGAGGGCGGACATACGGTGGGAGCGGGAGTGGTAACGGAAGTTGTAGAATAATAAAAAAGAAGCAAGAAGTCAGAGACAAGAAGCAAGACTTATAGGGAGATTCCTTATACATCTGATTTCTGCCCTCTGATTTCTGACTTCTACGAGACAATTAAGGATAAAATATGGCAGATAGAGTTATAATCACACTTGCTTGTTCAAAATGTAAAAACAAAAATTACCACTTTCAACGCGGGAAGAAGAAGGATTTTAAGATTGAGTTGAAAAAGTTTTGTAAGGCTTGCGGCAAACAAATGCTTCACAAACAAGTAAAGGCATAATTCTTAATGGGAGCGTCGGTTAAGTGGTAAACCAGCGGTCTCCAAAACCGCAACTGAGGGTTCGAGTCCTTCCGCTCCCGGTCCATTTTAAATCGCTTATTTAAATTTATAAGGGAGTTTTATGGCCAAGAAATGCTATAATGTGGGAATAATATGGAAAAAATAAAAGATTTTTTGAAAGGCGTATACGAGGAATTGTCCAAGGTAACATGGCTGAATCGTCAGGATGTTATAAAGTCCACCATAGCTGTGACTGTGGTTGTTATACTGGTCTCCATCTATATAAGTTTGGTTGATTTTGGGCTTTCAAAAATAATCGGAAGTTTGATCGGAGGGCGGTAAAATATATGGCAAGAGGCTGGTATGTAATTCACACCCGAACGGGTTTTGAAGATCGTGTGCATAAAATTATTCAGCAAAAAGTGGATGATAATGAACTCTATAATAAGGTTTTCAATATACTGGTTCCCACAGAAGATGTAATACAGGTGAAACAAGATAAGAAAGAGGTTCGCAAAAGAAAATTTTTCCCCGGTTATGTTTTGATTGACATGGATCTCAATAATGAAACATATTGGACGATTAAGGGAATACAGGGAGTCTCAGGTTTTCTCGGCGATCCTAAACCGGTTCCTCTTCAAGAACGCGAAGCTCAAAAAATACTTGAATTGGTTAATATCTCCAGTCACGAAAAACCAAAGCCAGCCGTCCAATTTGAAAAAGGCGAGAATATAAGAATTACGGAAGGCGCGTTCAAACATTTTATGGGCGTAGTTGAGCAGGTAAATGAACAAAAATCAAAACTTAAAATTACGGTAACCGTATTTGACAGGCCTACGCCGGTGGAATTGGATTTTCTCCAGGTTGAAAAAGTTTAACTTTGATTATACAGCGCTTAAGGAAAGGTAGATTATGGCAAAGATTAAGAAAGTAAAGGCTTTTATTAAATTGCAAATCCCGGCGGGAGCCGCAAATCCCGCTCCTCCGGTTGGCCCCGCCTTAGGACAACATGGCGTCAATATAATGGATTTTTGCAAACAGTTCAATGAAAAAACGAAAAAAATGGAATCGGGTGTTCCTATTCCTGTGATTATAACCGTTTTTGAAGATAGAACTTTCACTTTTATAACCAAAATGCCTCCGATGTCGGCGCTCATAAAAAAAGCGGCGGGACTTGCAAAAGGTTCCGGCGAGCCCAATAAGACAAAAGTGGGCAAATTAAATCTTAAACAAATTGAAGAAGTGGCGGCCCAGAAAATACCCGATCTTAATACCAAAGACATAAAAGAAGCCATGCAAATGGTTAGGGGCACTGCCAGAAGTATGGGGATAGAAACAGAGTAAGACAATACCGAATCCCACTTCCGAAGTGGGTGTGGTTAGCCAAAAATAATAATTAAAGAAAGTTTCTTGTGAGTAGCGGTTCCTATGCCTATTTTTTGGGAATACATTGGCTCTCCCGAGTTCATATCAGTTCCTTTTAGTATCTCGCCGTCATCTCGGACTCCGTTGGGTTCTCATAATCTTGCCATTATCGATTACTCGAATGCTGTCTGCGTCTGTATAGAAAGAATAGACCTCCAAGACAATTCAATTTCGGAGCTCAATCTGTTTGCTTTCGCTACGGCTCTATACTTCCCTCCTTTCAGCTTCATTTAGGTCGTTACCTTCCCATATGTGAATTTCGGTGTCGGGCTGGCGGCTAACCTTTGCCCGAATTGGACTTTCACCAATAAGACCTGATACGCTTTGCTCGGCGCACCTATACATTAATTAGATGTGGCAACATTTTTCACAAAATGGATTTAAGCGCCGCGGCAATTTGTACGGTCACGGCTCCCTGAGGCTGTTCGGCATTTATCTCCATTAAGATTCCATTGCTTCTGTAGTGAGATAAGAGAGGCTCTGTTTGATCCCTGTAAACCATTATTCGTCTTTTTATTATTTCAGGCTTGTCGTCTTCCCTGCGGACAGGTGTTGAGCCACAGACCCCGCATAAGGGCTTGACTCCGACTGATGCGCTGTACATCATGCCGCATGAACATATAAGACGGCTCTCCAAACGTTTTGAGGCATGACTCTCCTTCATATTGAAGTAAATCGCGGCATCCAGCGCCCCCGAACGGCCGGCAAACCATGTATCCAAATCATCGGCCTGTCCAAATGTGAGCGGAAACCCGTCAAAAATCAATCCGCGTGACTCTGAGGCTAGTGTAGTGCGTCGTAAATAACTTGACATTTACTATTTACGCATCTTGCGTCGTGGTTTTAACCCCGCGGGTTTTTTCTACAACCAAGTTTACCCAACCCACGGGGTAAAAACAAGCATTTAAATGTAAAGAAGTGTTG
>JAKLQJ010000191.1 GCA_022013385.1 Elusimicrobiota bacterium | reverse complement strand
CAACACTTCTTTACATTTAAATGCTTGTTTTTACCCCGTGGGTTGGGTAAACTTGGTTGTAGAAAAAACCCGCGGGGTTAAAACCACGACGCAAGATGCGTAAATAGTAAATGTCAAGTTATTTACGACGCACTACACTAGGCAATCGGGATTTTATGGTTTATATGCAAATTTATATCCTAAAATCATCGACAAATTCATTATGCCAAAGCTCAAGCATAAGCAATGCCCACATGCGATAGCCATGGTCCCGCTTGCCCTCTTGATGCTCGTCCCAAATTTTAAACAATGCCTCTTGCTTAAAATATCCTCTATTTAAAGCCTTTTCCGAAAGGCAGATTGAAAACCAATAATCTTTAAGCGCGCCTCTAAACCACGGCCCTAAAGGAATGCCAAAACCTTGTTTGCCTCTGGCGCAAATTCTTTTCGGAAGCATATCTTTAAAAGTTTCTTTCAAAATCCATTTTGTTTTATTTAATCCGCGCAGCTTTAAATTACCCGGCAAACGAAAGGCGAATTCCATAACTTTATGGTCAAGAAACGGCGAGCGAGCCTCAAGGGAATTAGCCATTGAGGCTATATCCATTTTGGTCATTAGACATTCCGGCAAATATGAGTGGAAATCAGCATAAAGGATTTTATTTAACATGTCCTGTCCATCCGTTTTTTTAAATAAACTCGCCATATAATCTTCGGCATAATTTAGGTCTTTGCCAACGATATTCTTAAAATCATTCGAAAGCAGTTCGTTTTTTTCTTTTGTTCTAAAAAAAGAAACCGTGGCAAGATATGTGGACGAAAAAGAACCGCCCAATATGGCCTGTAGAAATTTTCTACCTCGCCAAATCACGCCAAAAGGAGCATTTCTGTCAGGCAATAAATTAGTCGCCGCAAGACTTATTTTTTTAAAACTTTCAGGCATAATATTCATCGCGTAATACAATCTCATGGCGATATATCGCAAATAACCGCCGAAACATTCATCCCCGCCGTCGCCATTTAAAGCTACTGTAACTTTTTTTCTAGTTTCCCTTGAAACATAATAAGACGGCAAGGCGCTTGAATCCGCGTAAGGCTCGGAATAATGCCAAACAAGTTTAGGCAATATACCAATCATATCGGCTTCAACTATAAACTCCGTATGATCGGTGCCATACATATCGGACACTTCTTTAGCATATTTAAGCTCGGAAAATTTTTCTTCTTTAAATCCTATTGAAAAAGTCTTTACTGGGTTTGAAGATATTTTGCTCATCAATGCGACTATTATAGAAGAATCAATTCCACCTGAAAGAAAAGCTCCCAAAGGAACATCCGATATCATTCTTATTTTTGTGGCTTCAAAAAGCTCCGAATAAAGCCTTTCCTTTGTTTCTTCAAGAGAAATATAACCAAGCTTTTCTTCTTTGAGAGGCAAATCCCAATATTCTAAAATCTCAGGTTTCCCGTTTTCAAAAACAAGCATTGAAGCGGGTTTAAGTTTTCGAACGGAATTAAAGATGCTTAACGGACTTGGGATATATTGCAGGCTTAAATAAGCGTCAATAGCCGTAAGGTCAACATCTTTTGAAATTCCCGGCAAAGACAAAATGCTTCTTAACTCGGACGCAAAAGCGATTAAATTATCATTTAAGGAATAAAAAAGAGGCTTCTTGCCTATTCTGTCGCGAGCGAGAATAAATCTTTTTTTATTAGAATCCCATAACGCAATAGCGAACATTCCGCGCAATTCTCGCGCAAAATTAATACCCTTCTCTTCATAAAGATGCGCTATAACTTCGGTATCCGATCTTGTTTTAAATTTATGTCCTCTGCGCGAAAGATCCTCGCGCAAACTTTGGAAATTATATATTTCGCCATTAAGAACAACCCATATGGAGCCGTTTTCATTGCTCATTGGCTGATGGCCGCCGGCAAGGTCTATAATGGATAATCTTCGCATTGCAAGGCCGATATTGCCGGAGATATAGTAGCCTTCATCATCAGGCCCGCGATGAATAAGCAAATCATTCATCTTTTTCAATTCTTCACGAGTAACGGGCTCTATCGAACCGAAATTATATATTCCGCATATTCCGCACATATGTTTTGCTCCGCAAAATAAATTACAGGTCTCATGTCACAAGTATTAAAACAATATTTGGAAGTCCGACTTCCCAGCAAAGAAGCCACAGTATATCTGCGAGGAAGACGGACTTCATATTCCGCATATTCCGCACATCAGCAATTACCCCCAAAACTCACGACATATTTAGAAGTCCGACTTCCCAGCAAAGAAGCCACAGTATATCTGCGAGGAAGACGGACTTCATCTTCCGCATATTCCGCACATCAGCAATTACCCCCAAAACTCACGACATATTTAGAAGTCCGACTTCCCAGCAAAGAAGCCACAGTATATCTGCGAGGAAGACGGACTTCATCTTCCGCAT
>JAKLQJ010000190.1 GCA_022013385.1 Elusimicrobiota bacterium | reverse complement strand
CTTTACATTTAAATGCTTGTTTTTACCCCGTGGGTTGGGTAAACTTGGTTGTAGAAAAAACCCGCGGGGTTAAAACCACGACGCAAGATGCGTAAATAGTAAATGTCAAGTTATTTACGACGCACTACACTAGTGTCTTGATAAAGTAGTTTTGCTACCACCGCCTTACCCCGCGGGATGCTTCAGAAACTGCCGCACCAGAAGTTACGCAGCAACCCACGGGGGTCGTCCGTATAACTTCCGCCGATTTGTTTGGAGGAAACTATTCCTTATTCCTTGTTGTCCCGCCATATTCGCCACTACTACTTAGGCGCTCTCCATTACTACATCGGTGCTCCCCATTACTACATCGGTGAGTCCGCCGAAGTTGTAGTGGCGGAAGTCCGCCAAAGATTTAGTGGCGGAAACCCGCCGATGCCTGCCCGCCAAAGTTGTAGTGGAGGGCCGTAGTGGAGGGGGCGGGATCGCCTAACTAGAATTTTTAGGTAATTTCTCCAAATTTCTCTCTGTTCACTATTTAAAGTAGGTCTCTTTGGAGCCCTTCAATAGGATTAACCGCTTCTTTCCCTGAATAAACTGTTTTCCGATACTCAGTAACTTTAGCAATCACATCTTTAACCGAATCCTTCACTATAAATCTATTGCCTGTCACCAAGTTAATCACTGTATCTGGAGCCGCTTCAATGGTTTCTATCAGCTCAGCATTTATAACAATATCTGTTCCGTTTAATTTTTTCAATGTTATCATTGCATTAATTATACAATAAGCGAAGCTATGCTTCATCAAGTGTCGGGAGCTATGCGTACGACCAATAAGCGAAGCTATGCTTCATTCCCGCCATTAAGGCGGGACAGGCAAGTCGCTAAACTCTCCCGCCACTACGCGGCATAGGCGGGTCCGCCAAAGAAGTAATGGCGGAAAACTCTACACTTTCAACTGCTTTACTTCTTTCCCTTAAATACCCACTTTAACCTATCGGCAAATTTACTTTCCATATCCTTATATTCATTAAGCTCTTTAGTAATCTCTTCCGTTTTTTTAGTCTGTTGAGCGATATTATTTTCATAGCCCTGCCAATTTTCGGCAAAATCATCTTTTTCAACTTGCATTTGATTTAAAATTTCTTGCGCCTGAAGCTCCATTTTTTGAATTTTTTGCTTTAAAAATAAAACCTCAGACTCAAACCTTGCCCTATTATCACTCTCTGTCTTTAATTCTTTTTTTAATCCATTATTGATTTTTTCAATTTCAGAATCTTTTTGAGCCAATAATTCCGACATCCTATTTAGTTTATTGTTTAACTCTTCAAACTTGCCCATAAGATTATTTTCTTTTATTTTCTGAGCGGCAATACATTTTTCATATTCTTCTTTTTCTGCCGCCATCGCTAATTTATACTCATTCATTCTTTTATATTCCTCTTTCATTTTATCCGATTCTTTGTTCATCTTCTTAACTTGGTTGGAAAGATCGGCCTTAATCGCGGATATATGAACCTCTAATCTGTTTTTATCTTCAAGAAGTATTTTATACTCTTTTTCGGATTTCAATCTTTCTTCGCACATCTTTTTGAATTCAATATCAACTTTTGATTTTTCATCTTTCAGCCTTTTTATTTCATGGTCAAACTCTTCATTAAACTGCTTTTTAATATTCAGCTTCATTTCGGCTAAATTATTTTCATATTGAGTTCTTATCTCCATTATCTTGTTTTCGATTTCAGATTGATGCTGAATATGAAGCCGCGCTATTTCATCCTGATGCTCCTTATTGATTCTCGCACAGTCATTATTGCTTCTCTTTTGTATGCCAAGCAATTCTTCATGATACTGCTTTTGCAAGCGCGCGAGTTTCTCGTCATAATCTCGGACTATTTCTCCCGCGTATTCGCTTTTAATTCTTTCTATTTCAACTTGATATTTCTTTCTAAGCTCATCTACTTCTTTCGCGTGAGTTTCATTAAGAGAAGCTATTTCGCCTTTGTATTTTTTGCTTTCTTCAATATTCGCGGCCATATTTTGCGCCATTTGAATTTTTTCAACGCGCGTTTGATTTCTTTCTTTTTCCAATACCGCGTTAATAGCTTGCACCTTTGAAATAAAACCTCTTAATTTAATCAGCTCCGATACCGCCCTTATTTTCTCCCCTGCAACGCTCGCCAAGACATGTTCTTTCTCCTCCAAAAGCTTATCATACTTCTCCCTATTACTTTTAAGTTCTTCCTCCTTTTCTTGATTTTTTCTATCCGATACGCTCCCGATATCTTTTTGAAGTCTTTCTATATCCGCGAGCAACTTTTCTTCCCTATGTTTAAATTCCCCAAAAGTTTTTTCCTCTCGCATCTTAATTACCGATAGCTCCGCCTTAAAATTAGCTATTTCCCTTTCTTTTTCGGGAATAACCTTAATATACGACTCTATCGAAGCTCTTTCTCTTTCAAGACGGGCGACTTCTTCTTTTATTTTGGAAATTTCTTTTTCAAGCATTTTCTTTTCAAAATTAATTTCCCTTGATTCCCCTTCTATTTCCGCAAGTCTTTCCGCGCTCGCCTTAAGCTTGATTATTTCCTCATCCTTGCTCATCAATTTCTTCTGCCATTCGGCTTTTTCATCCAGCCAACGCCTTTCCATCTCCTGCAAGCGATAAATGAAATGAGTTTCAACATCACCGCTTTGAGTTTCCCTCTCGCGCATTTGATTTTTAAGCGTATGCATCCAAGTTTCTCTTTCCTGCACAAGCTTATTTTCCAATTCCTGCACCTTGGCTTTAAAGGTAAGCCTTTCCTCTTCAACTTCTTGGTCGTGCCTGTCTCTGCGCAGTTTATCCTGTATATCCTTTAATGATGATTCTACTTTTGATGAAAGCGCCTCATCTTGCTGGCTTTTAAGAGTGGCAAGCAGAGCTTTTTCCTTTTCCTGAGATATAGTATTCTCCATTTCCAAAACTTTTTTTTCAAGCCTATTTTTTTCTTCCTTTATTTTTTCCGCTTCACTATTTTGCCGGGCGAACTGTTCCGCGCTGAGCGCGGAAAATCCGCCGATTGGCAATTGAGGTCTTGGCAAAGGAATGCCTCCGGCGCCGGGTAATGGCGGTTTATTTCCAAAATTAGGCGGCATGGGAGGTTTAGAAGGCATACCTCCGCCAAACGGACCTATGGGAGGAACCTTTCTTATTTTATCGTCTCTATCTTTGTCTTCCATAATAACCTCAATTTAGTCTACATACTCTAGTGTTCTAATATTGCCGATATATTACAGCTATGTTTTAAAATCAGTCTAATATTTAGAGTTTTTTCTTACTTATCGCCTTGTTGCCAGTCACCAGTTGCAAGTCACAGGTCACAAGTTTACTGATTACTGTTTACCTGTTGCCTTGCTAATTGCCTGTAAAAGCGATGCTTCACATCGCTTTTACTTTCCTACCTGTTGTTTGAAATTATTAAGCCATTCTCTAACAGCAGGATCATTTGAAAGCGCCGCGTATTTATCATAAGCGGCTACAGATTCATCAATACGCCCCAATGAGTAGTAGGCGGAACCCATATACTGATAAGCCTCTTCAAGATTATCGTCAAGACTTACCGCATATTCCAAATATGAAAGACAATCTTCATGCCTGCCCTGATCATAAGAATCTTTTCCCGCTTGCAAATATGAAACCGCTTCCGGATTCGGCGCTAGCGCTTTATTTTCTTTTTTTTCACTCACGCTTTTATATCTTTCTTTTCTGTCCGAACCTATGGAAATATCCGTTCCTTCAAAAATATATAATTCCTGAGAATCCTTATTAAGCTTTGCAATCTTTCCCTCAGCTTCAAGCGATTTTATGCTGTCAAGAATTTTTATTTGAGCGTTGCCAACCTGAGATTCGGATATTTCGCCGGAATATTCCATTATCTCCTTTATGCTATTTGCCGCTCCCTGAGACATATTTTTAAAAAATTTATCAACTATTTGAGGCTCCGCATTATGTATTGCCGAAGCGATATCCTCATTATTAACGCTCCTTGCTATTGTTTGTATATCTTTGTCCTCAAAATTAACTATGTCTTCAAAAAGGAGAATCATTTTTCTTACTCTGTCATATATCTCGGGTTTTTGAGTTTTTAAATACTCAAGTATATTTTTTTGAGTGGCAGGATCAGCATCTTCAAGCATTTTTGAAACTTTTTCAATGCCGCCGACTATAAACTCTATGCTCTCTTTAATATCCTTATCTATCGCTCTTATCTGCTCATAAGTAGCCTGCCTGACGGTTATAGCCTCAAGCGCCACCTTAGACTGAACTTCAATGGGAAGCATTGAAAGAGCTTGCCTTGAAATATCCGGTTTCATATAGCTGAGAACCACGGCAATAACCCACGGTTCCTCTTTCCTTAAGAGAAACAAATAAATAAGTCGTTTTAAATTTTCTTCGTTTATATACTCAAATGGATGAAAATTTTTCATAAGTTCTTCCTCGTCTTCAACTTCCCCTTCTTTCTGTTCAAACATCATATCAACTTGCTGATGTCCCTCTTTAAGCCCGTTATCGCCCTCACCGCCTTTGCCGCCTTCTTCGGTTTTTGATTCAATATTAACTTCGGCTCCCGGCTTTGAAGCGATAGCTTTTACATACTTCCTAAAAAAACCCCACAAAGGGCCGAATAAAAACAAAAGAAGAAGCAAAAACAATGCCGCAAATAGTAACGGCAAATAAACTTTGGGTCTTTGAATATCGCCGATAATATTATAACTCTTAAATTTAGTGGGTTTAAAAATCACCACGGGAACCGCTTTTTTTTCTATCTTATAGGGCGCTAAAAAATCATCAATTCGTTCCCTTGAAAGCATTAATGTTTCTTGGGGCAAAGTATCATCATGTATGACCGTAACTTGGAACTTATTAATATCCGTATCAATTCCGTATCTTATTGACTCCATGCCTTTGCTCTGCTCCGATTGACCGCCTTGTGACATTTGCGGCCTTTCTTTTTCCGAACTCGTTATGGATTTGGGTTTGGGAACGCCCGGAAGTATAAAATCATCCGTGGGGCTTTTTTTTTGGTCGCCTTTCTCTTTATATTTCTGCAAGGCTCCCATCATTTTTTTTTGCTGATCGGATTTTTTGGTGATAATTTCAAACTCAATATCCGCGAATACATATGATTTGCCCGGTCCGAGTATCGGATCTAAAATCTCAAACTTAATCTTATTTTCAATGTTTTTGCGAAAATTATCCTGTTTCTCTAAAAAAGAAACTTCCATCGTTTGAGCAAAAAGCCCCGAACAAAAAGCTGATATTATAAGTAGAAGCGCGCATAAAGTTTTATTCATAATGCCTATTCTAATTTTACTTTTACCATATTACAGAAACATTTCAAAGAAATAACAGAGTTTAGAGAGTTTAAAGACTGGCCTGTCCCGCCTCTATGGCGGGATGACTTGCAACTTGTGACTTGCAACTTGCAACTGGTGACTGGTGACCTGTTTGTAACTGGGCCTGTCCCGCCTCTATGGCGGGATGACTTGCAACTTGTGACTTGTGACTTCTGCCCTCTGACTTCTGACCTCTGACTTCTTGCCTCTGCCACACTGTCGCACTGCCGCGCTGTCGCGCTGTTCTACTCAACTTGCTTCAGAAATTTTTTAACCATTTTATTATTTGGATTGATTTCCAAAACTCTTTCCCATGTAACTCTGGCTTTATCAGGTTGGTCCATAAGATAAAACGCGCTGCCCATAATTTCAAGAGCTGTTTCATTATTGGGTTCAATGTCCAGTATGTCCTGCGCTCTTTTCATCGCAAGATCATATTTGCCCTCATAAACCGCTTGTCTTGAGTCATAGGTTTTTTGGTCAATATAAGTAAATATTTGAGGCCCTTCAGGTTTTTTAGTCAATTCACTGATTCTTCCTTCCTTTTCAATCATGTTTAAAAGTGAAAGTAAATTTTCGTTTCTGGGGTCTTTATTAAAAGCGTGACGCAATACATTTATTGAGTTTCTAAGATCTTTACCGTCAACATAAGATATGACGCCTTTTCTGATAAGCGTAGGAATCTCTTCACCGCCTGTTGCGCCGGGAACATAGTCCACGGCGGCTTCAAGCCGTGTAAGCATTCTTCTAACCTGAGCATTACCCGGAGCGGCATCCATAGCGAATTTAAGTTTGGCTACGGCTTTTGAAAAATAACCGGCTTTAAAATAAGCCATTGCCTGCCTAACCAAAATTCTCACTTCTTTATCATGTTTTGCCGTATTAGACTGGCCCATGCGCATAGTAAGAGAGAAACGAGTCGCGGTTCCAAGCGCGTGAATTCCTTGAGCAAGATCAAAACTTAAACTTCCGTATCTGATTCCCACTCCAATATCCGCTTCTTGAATACCGGGAGCGCCCATAACGCCAAAGCGCAAAGCGGCCCAAGAAAGAAGCCAATACTCTCCGCCAAAACGCCAGTTCATATCGCCTGTTTGAGGTTTAGTAAAATCCAAGCCAAAAACAAGACTGCCTTTAAAAAGACTTAAGGCTTGTCCGAATTTAAAAGTCAAAGGCAATTCATCGTCGGTATCTCCGCTCTTCATGCTGAAAATATTCTGCACGCCTATGGCCATTCTGTAAGTTCTTGAAAATCTTTGAAGCATAGATATGTCCACCGCTTTAAAACCGTCTGCCGAAGTATCCAAACTTCTCGTAATGTTTTTAACCATAAATCCGAAGGCGAGAGTATCAGACACATTTCTTCCCCATGACAATGCTATCGCGCTTTCCGAACTGTCAAAACTGCCGAGTTTTCTAATATTGATAATTTCGTCTCCGGAGGGATTTGCCTCAATGGAAACCTTTTCAAAACCCACCGATTTGAGCTGTGTCATACTTATGGCTATAGTTCCCTTCGATGTGGTGGGATGCGCGTATGTAAAAAAAGAAAGTGAGGTGTCGGCGAACATGCTTGATTGCATGGCGCTGAATTCTTTTCTTTTAAGAAAAATCAGAGCCGCGGGATTCCAATAAGCCGCTGTAGAATCATCAGCGACGGCAAAGAAAGCGCCGCCCATACCCAATGCTCTGGCTCCGACGCCGTATGACATTAATTGTCCGGGCATTCCGCCGCTCTGTGCGAAACTTGAAACAGCCAAAAGAAAAAACCCCGCCAGAAAACAAACACCAAGCATGAGACGGTTAACAACACCATCTATGCCATTATAATTATCCGACGAGGCAAAGCCTCTGCTTTTATATGTAAAGCATTTCATATATTTTCGGCAGCCTAACCTCCCGCTAATGCGGGATCATAGCTTTGCGCCTCCCGCTTTAGCGGGATTTGCTATTATCGTACAAGAGTCGCATTACAAAAACATTAACTTTCCTTGCCTATATTATAGCACACAATATCATTTTGTCAAGGGGTGCCCATTGCCTTGTCAAGTCATCTAAAACTCTCAACCCTAAAACCCTGAAACTCTTAACTGTTTCCTGTCACCAGTTACCTTTTGTTGCCTTATTACCTTTTGTTACCTTATTGCCTAGTATAGCGTTTCATAAAAATATGGACAGATAAAAAGAAATCTGGTATAATAATCAAAACGAAACTCAATGGAGGTTATTATGCCGCAAAAAACTAAAATGCCCAAGCTGTTTTTAAGTAGTAAACAACATCAATTT
>JAKLQJ010000189.1 GCA_022013385.1 Elusimicrobiota bacterium | reverse complement strand
TTCCACTATTGGTCGTTCGCATAGCTACCGACACTTTATGAAGCATAGCTTCCACTATTGGTCGTTCGCATAGCTACCGACACTTTATGAAGCATAGCTTCCACTATTGGTCGTTCGCATAGCTACCGACACTTTATGAAGCATAGCTTCCACTATTGTAAAACTTTATTAGTGAAATTCAACGCTGCTGCTGCTATGCTGGGTGCCGTATCAGGGAGCTATGCTCATCCCCGCCATTAAGGCGGGACAGGCAGACGGGCAAAGCTATGCTGGGTGTCGTATCAAAGCGCTATGCGCATCCCCGCCTTTTTCGCCACTACTACTTAAGGCGCTCCCCATTACTACATGGCGCCTATGGCGCCAAGTTGTAGTGGCGGAAACCCGCCGATGGCCTGCCCGCCCCCTCCACTACGGCATCGGCGGGTTCGCCTAAGTAGTAGTGGCGAAAAAGTCGTAGTGGAGGGCCGTAGTGGAGGGGGCGGGGCAGGCGGACGACCAAAATGTTTTTTCAAAGGTTAATCGCTCAATGGCTATATATAACTCTGATTTTTTAATTATAGGAAGCGGAATAGCGGGATTATCCCTTGCCGATAAATTGGCCAAGCTCGGTTCAGTCAATATCATTACCAAACGCGATATCTCGGCCTCAAGCACAAATCTCGCGCAAGGCGGAATTGCCGCCGTTATGGATAAGTCGGATTCTTTTGACTCGCATATAAAAGACACTCTTAAAACAGGCTGCGGACTTTCAAATTATGAAATTGTAAAAACTGTTATTCAATCCGCGCCAAAAAGAATAAATGAATTGCTTGAGCTGGGAGTAAATTTCTCCAAAAAAGGAAAAAAACTTGATTTAGGCATTGAAGGCGGACATTCCAAAAGACGAGTGGTGCATGCCAATGATATGACCGGCAGTGAAATTGAATCAAAACTGATTAAAAAATGTTCCGCTAATCCGAATATAAGAATTTATGAAAATTATATAGCAGTAGATCTTATACTTGGATTTCACGCATCTTCCTGCCGGCCTCAAAAAAATCAATGCTTCGGCGCTTATGCGCTGGATAATTCAGCGTTGCAGAAGAGTGAAGCCGGAATATCATCCAGCTCTTTGCAGAAGGGGAGTGTCCGTGATAAACCTTCGCCAGTCCAGTCCCTCCAAACGATTCACAACTTTCTCGCAGGCAAAACAATATTGGCTACAGGAGGCGCTAGCAAAGTCTATTTATATACATCAAACGGCGATGAAATAACCGGCGATGGGATGGCAATGGCTTTTAGAGCCGGACTAAAACTGGTTAATATGGAATTTGTTCAATTTCATCCGACATGCCTTTATCACCCCAAAGTAAAATCCTTTTTAATCTCGGAAGCTGTGAGAGGCGAAGGCGGAATATTGAGATTAAAAAACGGCGAAGCCTTCATGCGTAAATACAGCAAAGACAGGGAACTCGCCTCCAGAGATATTGTGGCCAGAGCGATAGATAATGAATTGAAAAAAAGCGGAAATGAATGCGTATACTTGGACATTACGCGATTAAAACCCGATTTTATAAAAAAACGTTTTCCCACTATTTACGGCAAATGCTTGTCTTGCGGCATCAATATACTTAAGGAACCAATTCCCGTGGTTCCCGCCGCTCATTTTTTCTGCGGCGGCATTGAAGTTGACCCAAATTCCGAAACAAAATTAAAAAATCTTTTTGCCGTCGGAGAAGTATCGCATACCGGCCTGCACGGCGCTAATCGCCTTGCATCCAATTCACTTCTTGAAGGAACTGTTTTTGCGCACAAGGCCTATTTAGCCATTAAAAAAGATACCGCGAATATGAGTATGGCAAAACACGGCAAATCAGAGACCTGGAATTCGGGGAATGCCCGCCCTAGCGACGAAGCGGTAATGATAACTCATAATTGGGCCGAAATACGCACTCTTATGTGGAATTATGTGGGAATTGTCAGAAGCGACAAAAGACTTGAACGGGCGGCGATTAGAATGAAAATAATATCAGATGAAATTCTTAAATATTATTGGGATTTTTTCTTAACAAAAGATCTTTTGGAATTAAGAAATATTGCCTGCATTGCCCAACAAATAATCCGTTCGGCTCAATTAAGAAAAGAATCCAGAGGATTGCATTATACTATTGACTATCCCAAAAAATCTCCGCTCTATGTAAAAAATACCGAGGTGGACAGATATGGACAAAAAAAGACATCAGAAACAAGAATAAAAAAACAATAACGAGAAAAAGGCAATATGGAAATACGGGAATAAATTAGGAGTTTCCCTATTTACATATCAACTTATTACCTATTTACATATTTACGCTATTTTTGTTACGGCAGGATTTTAAAAAATGAATTTCATAACGATATCAGGCGCTAAAGAGCATAATCTAAAAAATCTAAACCTGAAACTGCCAAAAAATAAAATTATTGTGTTTACGGGACTTTCAGGTTCGGGCAAATCAAGCCTTGCTTTTGACACAATATACGCCGAGGGACAGAGAAGATATGTGGAAAGCCTCTCAGCTTATGCCAGGCAATTTCTTGAACAAATGGATAAGCCGGATGTGGAGCATATAGAAGGGCTTTCCCCGGCAATAGCGATTGGACAACACTCTCCTTCAAAAAATCCCAGATCCACCGTGGGAACTGTGACAGAAATTTATGATTATCTCAGACTCCTATTCGCCAAAATAGGCAATCCGCAATGCCCGATATGCAAACTGACCATAAAACAATGGCCTCTAAACGCGATAGTCAAAGAAATACTCTCTAAATACGATAATCAAAAGATTAAAGTTTTATCTCCGCTTATCAAGGACAGAATAGGAACCTATGAAGAATTATTTTTAAAACTTAAAAAGGCGGGTTTTGTAAAAGTAAAAATAGATAATAAGTTTTATGAATTAAAAAATCCGCCGAAACTGCAAAAATACGCCAAACATACAATAGAACTTTTTATAGACGAACTTACGGTTTGCCGCGATGAAAAGGAAAGACTGCAAGAATCGCTGGAACTGGCTATGAAACAGTCTCAAGGCTATGCCGGGTGCCGTGTTACGGACTATGTCCATCAAAACGGCCAAGGCTATGCAGTCCATCAAAACGGCCAAGGCTATGTGAGCATTGAAATAAAAGATAATTCTGTCATTTATAGCGATAAAAATTCCTGCCCCGCCTGCGGCATAAGTTTTCCCGAACTTGAACCCAGACTCTTTTCCTTTAATTCCCCCCATGGAGCCTGCCCCAAATGCGCGGGACTAGGAATTAAGATTGAAATTGACGAAAATTTAGTAATTCCAGCGACAGAAAAAAACATTCTTGAAGGCGCTATTGAACCGTGGAACAAACCTATAACTACAAAAACCCATAGATGGAAAAATTCATGGAGTTCTTACTACGGAGATTTAATTGAAAATATATGCGCCGCGCGTAAAATACCGATAAATATCCCGTGGAAAAACTTATCTAAAGTTCAAAAAAGCATATTGCTTTACGGCGACGATTCAAATGATTTTGAGGGAATCATCACCAATCTTAAAAGAAGATATCTCCAATCTCAATCGGATTATGTAAAAGAGGAAATATACCGCAAATACATGCATGAGAGAAAATGTTCCGATTGCGACGGCAAAAGACTGAAACCCGAGGGGCTTAATGTTTTTATCAACGGCAAAAACATAGCCGAAGTCTCAGCTCTTTCAATTGAAGATATAATAAAATTCACAGCTAATCTACAACTTAGCGAAAAAGACAAATTTATTTCCCGGCAAATCCTAAAGGAAATAAACTCAAGACTAAACTTTCTTATAAATGTCGGACTCTCGTATATTTCTCTTGAAAGAAAATCAAGAACCCTTTCGGGAGGAGAAGCTCAACGCATACAGCTCGCTACTCAAATAGGTTCGGGGCTGACCGGCGTGCTTTATGTTTTGGATGAGCCCACCATCGGCCTGCATCAAAGCGACAATGCAAGGCTTATACACACGCTAAAATCTTTGCGAGATTTGGGCAATACACTGATAATAGTCGAACACGATGAAGCTATTATAAGAAACGCCGATTATATAGTTGATCTTGGCCCCAAAGCGGGCTCGAACGGAGGATATATCACTGCCCAAGGATCTTTAAATGAAATACTGTCTAATCCTAAATCTCTTACCGGAAAATTTCTCAAAAGAGAGCGGATAACAGCCTTAAAACAAAAACCGATAAAAGCTCCCGCCAAATTCCTTAAATTTGAAAAAGCGGCGCAATTCAATCTAAAAAACATCAATGTAAAAATACCGATAGGCCTATTTACCTGCATATGCGGAATATCCGGTTCGGGAAAATCAACCCTTCTCTATGAAATTGTTTATAAAGCGCTGGCAAAAAAAATATATAAAAGCAAAGAAAATCCGGGGAAATTCGAAAAAATGAGCGGCTGTGAATTCATAGACAAGGTAATAATAATAGACCAAGCGCCCATAGGAAGGACACCTCGCTCAAATCCGGCGACTTATACCGGACTGTTCGCGCATATACGAGAATTGTTCGCGCAAATTCCCGAATCCAAACGCAGAGGATATAAATCGGGCAGATTCTCATTTAATGTCTCCGGCGGACGATGCGAAGCGTGCGCGGGAGAAGGAACTATAAAAATACAAATGCAGTTTTTATCGGATATATATGTAAAATGCGACGAATGCCATGGCAAAAGATTTACCGACTCAACGCTTGAAGTTAGATTAAAAAATAAAAATATATCCGAAGTTCTTGATATGACCGCGGATGAAGCCAAAATATTTTTTAAAAATATACCGCAAATATTGAAAATATTGAATACTCTTTGCGCGGTAGGCTTGGGATATATAAAACTCGGTCAAAGCGCCACTACGCTATCCGGCGGAGAAGCCCAAAGAATGAAATTGGCTTATCAGCTTTCAAAAAGATCAACGGGCAAAACCCTGTATATTTTAGACGAACCCACAACGGGGCTTCATTTCGCGGATACGGGAAAACTTTTAAAAGTATTGCGCAAACTCAATGAGCAGGGAAATACCATTTTAATCATAGAGCATAATCTTGATGTAATCGCGTCATCCGATTGGATTATAGAGCTGGGACCCGAAGGCGGCGAAAAAGGCGGGTATCAGATATTCGCGGGCGCAACCGATAAAATGCTTAAAGCTCCTAAATCAATAACAGCGCCTTATTTAAAGAAGCATATCGGCACTACAGTGATACAGAACGAAAAGAAGTAAAAAAAAGGCAAAGCTACGCTTTGCAGCTACTGCTTTCTGTTTCGCTGCCGAGCTGATTGCTATATTTAATCTATTTGAATTTTTTAAACTCGGACGGAGTCGTTTTAAGCGGAATAAAATCAAAACTTGCCGATGGAAAACCGGAAGTTTTTTCGTCCTTTGTTCTATAGGTTTCAAGCCATTTAAGCCATGATTTTTCAAAGCCGCCCAAACTTCTTATTCGGTACGACGCCCACAACGCTTCTTCCACATTTTTTCCTGAGCGCGTCAAATCGCAAAAGTTTTTAAATTGAATTCTTTTTCCGGGATCAAAAAGATATTTTACAATGCCAAACGCTTGAAGATACCAATCGCCGATTTGTTGTTTGCTATCCAACTGGTTTACCTCTATATCAAAAAAATCGGAAAAACTTATATATCTTTCCTTTGGGACATATCTTAAAGCGTTATGCCAAGGCCCATTGCCATAAGATTTATCTTCCATTAAAACCGCAATGCCCTCATTAAGCCATTGCGGAGGATGCTTAAATTTTTCTCCAAAAAATCCTTCAAAATAAAGATGGGTAAGCTCATGAGAAATTATGGCTCGCAGTTTTGATATATCTCCCAAATCATAAACAACAATAGTCTTTTTCTTGATGAAGGCAAGCCCTTTTGACCATGCGGGCGGCTTAAATTCTCCGCTTAAATAAGTTTTTTTTGAGCTGTATATGTATACTTTCCCCTTTTCTATCATCATCCACGGAGAAAACATTGAGATATGCATTTTCATCATATTGTGTATTTTTTCAAGCTCAACAATTATGGAAGCCGGGGACCATGATGATTCATGATAAACCTTAAAATGCGGAGATTCTTTAAGATGCCATTTTATCTCTTTTGAGCGAATTCGTTTTTTAAAATCATTCTTGGAAGAATCAACAGATATTTCACTCGGGCTTTTTTTACTAGAATCTTGAATTTCTTCCGCTAAGGAACTTAAACTAAAAAGAATGAAAAAACTTGAAAAAAGAATTAAAAGTTTAAAACTCGGCATATTAAGAGTATAGCACTGAAATACGAATGCCGCAACACCCACACACACACCCACACAGCCATGCGACACATAAAGGCATAGAGCGTTTTAGTATCTTGACAAAAAAATTTTGCAACTATAGTAATTGGGTATTCAGGATTTTTTGGCTACGGGGGGGGCTGTTCCTTGTTGTCCCGCCATAGGCGGGATTGCCTAATTAGTATAATAATAACGATAAACGCTGTTGCTTTTGGTTTTTTTATGAAAAAATTTCAAACCTTATTTCTACTTTGCGGAATAATTATTTTTTCGGTGATTTTATACAACCTTGATATAATTAGCGTCCTTGAGTCTCTCTCAAAAGTAAAATGGGGATTTATTATCATATTTTCCCAAGAGCTCGTGGCTCATATCTTAAACACTTATGGCTGGAAATACGCCATAGACAGCGAACTTAAAATTAAAATAAGCTTTAAAAAACTGCTTTTAATGAGAATAGCAGGAGATGGAATTAATTATGTAACTCCTTCGGCAACTCTGGCGGGAGAATTGGCGAAAGCTCATATGATGGGTAAAGATCATTCAATCACTCACAGATTATCCACTGTGGCGCTCGCTAAAATAACTCAAGCAATAGCGCTTTGCTTTATATCCATTGCGGCCATCACATGGCTTATGATTAGCAGTTTTGATATTACAAACCTCTCGGAACAAATGAAAATAGCAACCTATATAATAGCGGCGCTTTTCGCAATTATTATTTTCATGGAACTGCGGGCAAATAAAACCAATGAGGATAACAATACCGATAAAAAAAATAAAAAAGCAAAAACCTTTTTAGAAAAGTTGAAAGAACTGGATAAAATCATGATGCTTTTTATAAAAAGAAAACCCAAAGAGTTCGCGCTTTCAACATTTTTTTTCACTCTCGCGTATCTTTGGGGCGCGGTGGAAGCATATCTTATCGCTTATTTTTTGGGAATAAAAATAACATTCGCCATTGCTTGCTTAATCGAACTGCTTTCTGTTTTTTTAGACGGCTTATTCTTTGCAGTTCCCTTAAAAGCCGGCACTCAAGAAGCCACAAAAGTGGCTATTTTTTCAACTTTGGGCATGAGCGCCGCCATGGGATTTTCTTTCGCGGTGGTAAGACATCTGCGAGAATTATTATGGGCTTTTGCGGGTGTTTTAATTTTCTATCGCATGAAAAAAGTTTAGAGTTTTCTGCGATACAGAAAAAAGTGAAAAATTAATCGTCGGGCGGCCTATAATTTATTTGATTGCCGCTCTGTATATATGTTACCGTGACTCCGTCCGGATTACAACCGGCGGGTGCGCTACCTGCATTTAATTGTGATGTAACTTTTGACATACAACCTTCCGTTCTGACTTTTGCCGCGCCGCTTCTATAAAGTCTGGTAGAAAGCATATATCTGGCCATTACCCATTTAAGAACCATAACGCCTATTGCGGCCATTATTACGCACATGACCAATGTTTGAAGAAGCATTGAACCGCGCTTAAAAATAATTCTCATATATCCAATCCATCCCGACAAGTCGAGAAAGTTATATTTTTACTCTTTGATTTCTTTTGCAGTCTCGTTTCTGACATATAGTTTACTATTGCACTGCTATATTTTGCATGGCGCTATGATTTATGGCGTAGATTGAATATGAACAACGGCATCTAAAGTAACATCTATGGGACGAGCGCCTTTTTTATAATCATCAACTGCAATATTTGAAGTTGCCCGTAAAGACACTCTTACTTGATCCACTTCTCTAATTCCCTCAATAATTCTGCGGGAAAACAAAGCCCCCATTGCGGGAATTTGCGCATTACCAAGAAGCTGAGTTACGGTTCCGCCGCCCCCGATTCCACAAAATCCTATAGGATAACCTCGTCCATCTATCCGTATTGTTCCAATCCATGTATTAGTATTAGATGTATCACACGGACAGCCTCCGGTATCAGAGGTAACATTGCCTGTGTGATAATACAGATTGGTGCCGCTTAAGCAAAAATAATGCCATGCATTTGCAATAGCTGGATCCGGATTTACGGGGCTGCATCCGGTTTGTTTATCAACATTTGTCACAAAAGCCAGAGTATTCCCAAAAGCGGTGTAAGCAGGTATATCAACTCGTGTTGCCGCCATAAGTTTTACTTGTATGGTTTTTACGGCGATGGCAAGATTGTTTTTAACAATATTCTGCCTATAGCTTTGAAACATATGCTTATTAATCGTGCCGTAAATGGCGACAAGAGCGGTCATCATCATGGAAAAGATAAACACAGAAATGAGAAGCTCTACGAGAGTAAACCCTAAACGGTTTTTAAATTTGTTTAATCTAATCCGCATAAGTTAAAGTGAACACAACAGTTTTGCAGGCAAGATTATCCTGACCCGTGCATGTAGCATTAATACAAAGCGAGCTACAATTAGAATTAGTAACAACATAAGAAAATGATCCGCCTTGCAAAGTATCCGGATAATCATTTAAAAGAGACGATATATTATGATTTCCCGCCGCTAATGCCCAAGTACCGCTTGTATCCGCCGACCATCTTCCGGCGGTAATTCCCGGCAAAGTATAAAGAGTATTGCTCATTTCAACGGCGACATAACTTTTAAGAATTTCCTGAGCCCGCTTCAAAACCAAAGCGGCGGCTTCTCTTTTATCCGCCTTAACTTCTGAAACAAAACCTGACAGAACAACGGAGTAAACAGCGGTGGTGGTCATGGCGGCTATAAGAGCGGCCATTACAACCTCAATCAAAGCAACCCCTTTGGAAAATCGTTTTTTTAGTATCATAAAAACTCCCGCTTCACAAGTTACAAGAAACGACATAAACGCAGAAACACGATGATAAGGTGATATGAAAACAGAACACTGTCGTACTGCCACACTGTATCGCTGTCGTACTGCCGCGCTATTTTTTCTATTGTAAACAACTAAAATTTTGGACATTCGGGAGTTTCTTTATTCGTAACCAAAATATCGCATTTGCCGCTATCACTGAATTTATAGCCCCACGAACTATAAGGATCAGGCGCCCCGCTCCTCCTTACAATGCAAGAAACAATTCCAGCGTTGCAACAAGAACCGCCCGCTCCGCCATTGCAAACATAATACAAATAAGCCGAACCGCCGCTTTGTTCCCAATCCTGCTTGGCGACATAATTGCATCTCACTAAATTACATGCCGTATTGCTTGTGCTACAGGGTGTTGAATCATTGCAAGCATCAGTTATTTGTCCCGATGCAAAACTTCCTCTATCTAAATTCCACATTCGATTGGAATTGCCCAATAAATGACCGATAGCGACGGCGGCATTTGCCTTTGATGTTTCAATTGTCTTATAGTAATAGGGCATTCCTATAGACGCAAGAATTCCTAAAATAAGAACTACTACAATAAGTTCAATAAGAGTAAAACCCTTACGAGAAAATTTATTCACCTTACCACCTCCTTAGCGGCTATAGGCCGCTTTTTTAAAAAAATATTTCTCTTACTTCTTTTTAAAACTTTTTTAATTGCCACTCCCCATCATTAAGACACCCCGAAAAGTGTGTAAGGAGGTGGTAGGGTCATTATTCACCCTCCAAATAACAAAAAAAAGAAGTCAAATATGGCAGACATTTCCTTAGCAAATCTTGCTTCTTATTTCTGACTTCTTACTTCTGCGGCGAATAACAATTTGCCGCTACATTCTGCCGCCAATTTGCGAAAGTTGGAATATCGGCATAAAAATGGACATAATTATGATGCCAATGATACTTCCAATGCCCACAACCAATATCGGATCTATTATGGCCGTAAATCTACGCAAAAATTGGTCAATCTGCTCTTGATAAAATTTGGAAAGAGTAATAATAATATCGGGCAGTTTTCCCGATTCCTCTCCCATCCACATCATTTCGGTAACAAGCGAAGGAAAAATCGCGGTTTTTTTAAAAGCTTCCGATATTGACCTGCCGCCGGCTATATCATTTTTAGCGGTTTTAAGCGCATTTTGAAAAACAAGATTTTTTTTAAAAGCTCCCTCTAAAACAGATACTGAATTCAATATGCTTACGCCGCTTTTGATAAGCGTGGCCATTGTGGTCAGCAACCTTTCTATCTGTATATTCTTGACAAAAGGACCGATAAAAGGAATCCCCATTTGAAAATGATTAAAAGTAAGCAAGCCTTTCTTGGTGGCAATATAAGCTCTCAAAGCAAAAAAACAGCCGATGGCCATCACAATCATCAAAACAAAATAATTTGCAAAAACAGTCGACACGCTCACTACAATTTGAGTTATAAGAGGCAATTGCAAATTAAAATCTTTAAATATGCCCGCAAAGACAGGAACTATATACACAATAAAATACATCAAAACGCCGGCAGACATAAACATGAGAACCGCCGGATAAGAAATAGCCGTCATGATTTTAGATTTTACATTTTCCTGTGATTCGCTATAAGCCGTAATTTGCCTTAAAACCGCCGGCAATTGTCCCGAAACCTCGCCTGCTTGCACAAGAGAAACCCATATATCGCTAAAAACTTTCGGATGTTTTTCAAGAGCTTTATTAAAAGTTCCTCCGGCGCTAACTTCTTTGGTAACTTGAGTCAAAACCGCGGCAAAAGTTTTATTTTCAGCATGTTCGGATAGAAGAGAAAGCGCTCTTACAAGCGGTATGCCTCCGCCGATAAGCGTAGACATCTGCTCGCCGAAAAACACCAAATCTCTTCCGGAAACGCTCCCTTTGCCAAATTTGGATAAGTCAAAAAGCCCCTTGGGTTTTGACTGTTCAGCTTGTATTGACAAAATAAACAAACCGCGGTTTTGAAGATTTCCTACCGCTTCATCTTCATTATCAGCCGCAATATTTCCGGTAGTAACCGTACCCTGCGCGTCTTGAACAGTATAAATGAATTTAGCCATAATGAATGCCCCTTAATATAGCGTTTCCTCTCTAAAGAAAGTATACACAAAATCTATTGCTAATGTCGAGAAAAAGCTGAACCATCCATAATATAAGGAAACAATTTACACAATATTGGAAGCTATGCTTCATTCCCGTGGCGCCATAGGCGCCACGGGACAGGCAAGTGTCGGCAGTTTTTCGCCGTCTGATAGGCATAGCCTCTGATACGGCACACAGTCTTGTGCGAACGACCAAATTTACCTCAGCGATTACCAACACCTTCGATAAGTTCTAGCAGCGAAAGTTCCCGTATCCCCTGAAGATCGAGCCTTATTTACACTTCGAACAATCTGATAGTTGCCAGCAGAATAATCCATCATTATAAAATTTGGCCTCACATTGGTCGGATAAAAATGCTGACCATTCACACATTTCCATCGATACTCACAGCGGTCTCCATCAAATGGAGCAGTGTCGGTCGTTATATCCTCCCAGCCTAATCCTCCGCCCAGTGACTGCCAATCTCCCGATCCCTTACATCCTTCAAAATCAGTGCCTGTCCATCGTATTTCGCCGGCATGGCCGGCATCGCAAACAGAAGAGTTTGCGCTTATTTTAATATTACCGGCCACATCCAAATTAGCTTTAGGGCTTTCCGTTCCGATTCCTATATTATTGGTTTGGTCTACAACTAATGCCGCTTTACTTGCGCTATTATTAAAAATGCTTAGATATCCCGAAGCAGGATAACCGTCCGCAATGGTCCATTTGGACGCGCCATTGCGCTTAAATCTTATTTTAGACGCTCCCGCGCCTGTATTGTTTACATCTAGCCCCATTCCGTCTTGACTAGATCTAATTTCCAAAATATTGCCGGGCGATGCTGTTCCGACTCCAACCCTTCCTCCGTCACGCGCCAAAACAGTTAAATCCGTTGTAAGCAATTTCGCGTATCCGCCATAAGGCGAAGGATAATAAGTTGTAAGGGTCAAAGTTTCCGAATATAAAATTTGGGGATAAAGCCACAAAAAGAGAAGGGTTAATACAAATAGAAATGTTTGTTTCCGGCTGAACTGGCTTTGAATTTTAATCGACATATTCACTCCCTACCCCGAGCTGATTGTGTCTATACATTACAAGAGGGATAATAATAAAATTATTTGCGCGAAATAGTTATACTTAAAATCTCATCAACGGAAGTTATTCCCGCCAGGACCTTTCTCCATCCGCTGGCTCTTAAATTCCAAGCTCCGCTTTTAGCGGCCTCTTCTTCCATTTTCAGAACATCACAGTCTTTGTATATTATTCGTTTGATTTTTTCCGTTATGAAATAAACCTCATAAATGGCCTTTCTGCCTTTATAACCCATATTTTCGCATTTATCACAGCCTTTAGCTTTATAAAAAAGCAATTTGATCGGATTGGGAAGAGGATCAAGATTGGATTCCGCCAAAAATATGTCAATTTCATCCTGCGGCGGTTTATAGGGAATTCTGCAATGAGGACAAAGCACTCTTATAAGCCTTTGAGCCGCGACAAGAAGCAATGTATTGGCAAGAAGATAGGGTTCTATTCCCATATCAATAAGCCGCGGTACAGCCTCCAAAGCGCTATTGGTATGAAGAGTTGAAAGAACAAGATGTCCTGTCATAGCGGCTTTAAGACAAGATTCAGCGGTTTCATTATCTCTAACCTCGCCCACAAGTATCACATCCGGATCCTGCCTGAGAAAAGAACGCAAGCCGCTGACAAAAGTAAGGCCTATCTCAGGTTTAATCTGCACTTGACTTATTCCTTCAAGTTTTATTTCAACGGGATCTTCAAGAGTCATAAAATTCATTTCAGGATTTTTAATCGTATTTAAAACGGCATTTAAGGTCGTGGTTTTGCCGCTTCCGGTCGGACCTGTTAAAAATATAAGACCGTGAGGAGCATTGCTTGCTTTTAAAAAATCCTCTTTTTGCCGGGGCTCAAAACCTAATTTATCCACATTCAACTCAACCGCGCCTTTATCAAGCAATCTCATAACAAGTTTCTCGCCAAAAACCGTGGGACATACCGAAACACGAACATCTATGATCCTGTTTTGATACTTTATTGCAAAACTTCCGTCTTGAGGTAATCGTCTTTCGGCAACATCCAGTTTAGATAAAATTTTGACTCTGGAAATCATATTATTGACATGGTCCGAGCGGGGAGCTGTCTTCTCATAAAGTGTTCCGTCTATCCTTAATCTTAGTGATACTTTTTCGTCAAATTTTTCAAGATGTATATCGCTTGCCCGTTCGCTTACAGCCTGTTTTAATATGGCATTCACAAGTTTTATGGACTGAGCGCCCTTGGATTCCCCCATGATAATCCTATCCAAGTCAAGCTTGCCGTCCTCTGCTAGAGCATTATCAATATCGGAAGCGTCTTCTTCGCCATCAACATTCCCACCCTCCAAAACTTGATCTATCAAATCGGACTTGCCGTGATAAAAAATGTCTATAACTTTAAGAATTTGCGCTTTTGTTGAAATAAAAGTCTGCAATTTCATGCCGCTTATAAGCCTAATATTGTCAAGAAGAATGATATTGGCGGGATCCGCCATAGCGACGGCAAGAGTATCCTCTTCCATAAAAAGAGGAATCACAAAATTATCTCTCGCAAATTTTTCAGGAATAATTTTCTCCAATCCTTGACCGCTCTCGGGATTCAAAATCTTGTTTTCGCGCGAAGCATAAGGCATGGCAAGTTGCTTGGATAAAGCCACGGCAACTTGTTCTTCCGTCACATACCGAAGTCTTACCAAAGCCTCCCCTATAAGGCAATTATCCTGCCGTTGAAATTTAAGGGCTTTGTTAAGCTGTTCCTCGTTTATGTTTTTGCTTTGTATTAATATTTCGCCAAGTTTTTTTCTTGCCATATAAATATTTTGCCTCCGGCAAAATAGGCCACAGGTTTCAAGTCACAGGTCACAAGTCACGAGAATTTAGTATCGAGTAATCGATAATTGGTACCGGGAATTTCCTTAATTACTCATTACCCGTTACTAATTTTACTCTTTCTATATCTTTTGCTTCTTGCTATGTCCTCACTGTTTTCTGTTCTGTCACACTGCCGCGCTGTTGCCTGTCGCGCTTCTTTATTAGTCTACCAAGATAGTAGGCGTAACAAAAATAACCAAATCGGTATTTGTTCTTCGTGAACTAACACTGGTAAATAACCAACCTATAATGGGAATATATCCCAGAAGAGGAACTTTTTTTACGGTTTTGGTTTCAGTGGATGATAACATTCCGCCTATTACAACGGTTTGTCCGTTTTTAACTCTAACCATTGTGGACGCGCCTCTGCTTATAGGATCATATACCGTCTCGCCTTGCATCGTTATAGCGGACGGCGTTAAATCGGAATATGAAGGCTGAACGATTATTGTAACATAACCCTCCTTATTAACCTGCGGAGTAACTTTAAGAATAAGACCGACTCTCCTTCTCTCAAGCGATGAGGAATCGCCGCCTTCTCCGCTGGTAACAACACTTGCCGTTCCGACAGCCGCGTCGCGCGATATATGCACGATAGCGGTCTTATTATTCATAGCCACTATCTTAGGCTTACCGAGATATCTTGCTTCTCCTCTTGAAATCAATGCCCTAAATATTGCCTGCAACTGAGCCAAACTGAATATTCCGTAAAAAATTCCTTCCGGGCTCTGCTTACCGGTTGAATAAATAGGATCAATTGTGCCTCCTCCGCTATCACCACTCGGTTCGGACTCAATTGCAAAAGTTTTAGGAAAAAAGTTTGCCCACTCATCTCCCGAATAAAAACCGGATCTTAAACCATAATCGGTAAGTCTGGCAGGTCCGGCAAAAAAAGCCATTTCACCGCGCGCTCCCCCCCACTCAATTCCCAATTCATTAAGTCTGTCCGTATTGATTTCAACAACTTGCGCTTCTATAAGAATTTGCGGCGCCTTTATATCGAGCTCAGCGATTATCTGTTCGACTTGAGGAAACACTTCGGGAATGTCTGTTATGATTAAAGCATTGGTTCTGGGATCGGCGGCGAGTTTTCCGTACTTTTTAGATAGAACGCTACCGACAATGTTTATGATTGCGATTTCGCTATCCTTACCGCCGGCTTTTTTCTTATCATCCCCACCACCAGCGTTCCCTACTGTTGAGACATCCTGCGCCGTAATAGCGTCCATATCATCTTTGGCAGAACCTATCGGAATAAGCGGGATATAATTCAAGGTATATATTTTGGTAATCACAACAGGATCTGAACTTTTTCTTTTAGAGACAACATAAGTATTGCTCTTTCCTATCCTCTGGTAAGTCAAACCTTTGACTCTCAATAAAAGCTCTAAAGCTTCCCTTACCGTGGTCATTCTTAAAAACACCGTTATTTTTTTTGACTCAATTCCTTCGCTTATAATAAAATTAACTTTTGACTGAGCGGAAATGACATCAAGAAAAGTTGAAAGAGGAGCGTTCTTTAGTCTTATAGGACCTATTTTTTTGTCCAATAAGGATACCGACTCCGACTCCTCGTACATAGGAGCTTCTTTAAACTTAGCGCCGCCGGCTTGAATTAAATCCAAAGATTTACCGGGTGTTCTCATTTTTGGATTTTTTGGGGGCTCAGTTTCAGCGTTAAGAACGGGGCCGCTTTCTTCAATAGGCGCCTGAAGCTCTTGTAAAAACTGCTCATTTGATTTTTTATTCTGAGCAAACGATTCAGATAATGGAAAAACCGATTGTCCAAAAAACAAACTTCCCGCCATAATCATTCTTAAACCTTTCATAAACCCTCCATGTAACAGCAGGTAAAGAGATTCCTTAATTTTTGTCTCTCCCGCCACTAAAGCCCACCACTACGACTTCTTCAACTTTACACTTTACCCCGATATACATCAGGGTACCATGGGCATGTCATGGGCATGGTCATGGGTTTATCCCATGATTTATCCCATGATTTATCCCATGATTTATCCCATGATTTATCCCATGATTTATCCCATGGTAAACTTTCTTTTCTACTTTTGCTTTGCACCTTTTTAACGCATGACTTTCTTAAATTGTTTTCCTTTGTGATGCCCGATAAAATAATTGGAGCCGATTTTAATAATTCTGACCCCTTTAACATAATCGCCTACCGCATACATTTCACCGTTAATTATAACATTATTGCCGATTATTCCCTGAAGAGTTAATTGGTTTTGGATACTATCGCTATTCATTTTTTTGAGTTCCTCAAGCTTTCGCTGACGCTCTCGTTCCTTACCGGCATCAATTTCCGCTTTAATTTGCGCGTATTCGGATGGAGAAAGAGTGGGATCCCTATCAGACTTAGGCTCAAAGTATGAGGCTTTCAATTGACTATTCTGTTCTTGAACGCCTTGCGCTTGCTTATCCGATATGGTAGCGGAAGATGCCAATTGCGCCGCTTCGGCTATAGTCCTCTTGGGGGGGGCTTCATTTACGGAAGAACTGCCGAGCGTATTGCCGCCTGTAATTTGTGTATTTGCGAATGAGGAAACATGTAATATGTCATCCTGTAAGTCCGTTTGTTCACTTATTTTAGAATCTATTTCCTCTCCATGCGACAGTTCTGAATCCTGATTCCTGTAAACTGTGACCTGTGACTGTCCTCTTGAGGGCGCGGTAGAAACAAATTCTTTTGCAATCGGTTGCAAAGAATCATCTTCATCACTTTCAAATGGTATATTAACTAAGCTCGATGATACGGGATTTTCCTTCATTTGAACGGTTTTTTTATTCATCCACCAATTGTAAAATAGAAAAGCGGGAACAGTGAGAACTGCCGCTAACAACAACCACCTTATAAAGTTTATTACGCTTCTCATGTAGCCGCCTTTACCTTTGTCCCGCCTATGGCGGGAACATGACACAATCTTGGTCGTTCACAGAGTTTCCCTCTGCAGATTTGTTCCAAATCTAAGCCGCGAGGGCAAAAGCCGACACTTTATGGTCGTACACATAGCTACCGACATCTGATGCCTGTCCCCAACGAAGTATGGGGGAACCAAAAGGTTCGTTGTTCCAAAGCATAGCTTCCAATCTTGCGAAATCCCCCCTGCTTATCCCGCCTATGGCGGGATAGGGGGGATAAATTTACCTATGTATTATCCATAGTAGCCTTGGCAAAAACAGTGGACAATGTTAAATTCACCCTAACGCGCCCCTTTTTTGTCGGATCTTTTTTTAAGGCAAATTCCGTAATCTTTAGAAAGATTGGTGAATTTTCCATATCGCAAATCCACTTACCCACATTATCATAATCGGATGAAAGAGAAACCTCTCTTGAAACCACCCAATAATTGCTTATCTCAACCTCTTTCTGAGCGGAAATTGAGTCAAAGGTTATACCATGTTTTTTAGCATTTGATGAAAGCACATGATTGAGCCAATCATCTTTATCTTTAGTAGCCGGAAACTGAATTTGAAAATATAAAATTTTTAATTTGGCATTGCTATAATCTTCATAGAATTCGGCTATGGACTCTATATTTAAAAGCTTGCTTTTTTTATTTTCAAGCTTGCTGCCAATGGGGGAATAAACCATGAAATATAAAATCAAAATAAAGGGAATCGCATATAAAAGCGGTTTTTTAAACGGCTCCATTCCTTTTTCGGCATAAATAGCAATTGTGCTTTCCCACATATTTTTTGAAAAAAATAATATTTACTGCAATAAGTTATTTACACTCATATGTTTCCTTTTTTAGTAATGCAATGAATCGTAAACCCCGAACTCCTGATTTTTTTACTCTGCATATCGTCATCTCCGTCAGCGGAGCGAGAATCTATATTAAATTCAATGCTTCCCTTTGGCGGGCCATAAACCTTGAATTCTTCACTCTGTTTTATGGTTTTATGAAACATTTCAACAAAACGGGATTTTAAAGTGCCGCTTAAATTGGTTTCTCCCATCATTTTTAACTCTTTAGAACCTGATTGAATCGCCCCTGATGTCATAGAATTTGAATAGTATACCTCATTGACCCATAAATACTTGGGAATTACTCCGGCTATAAGTCCAAGTTTGGGCGCAAGAACATCCTTATCTTGAACAAGAGTTTGAAGCATTTTTAAATTTTGCTGAAGTTTTTCGGTATTGCTTTTTACAGTATCGGCAGTCATATTCCTAAACTCCGACGCATCGCCCATGACAGAATAAAGCTCGTCTATTTGTCTGGATATAAAATATAATCTGGATTGGCTAAGAAGCGCAAAGAAAAGGATAATGGCGCTTAAAACAATAGCGATAATTTTTACATAAGACTGAACATTTTTTTCAAGCAGAGCGGCGGTTGAAATACCCGAAAAATCTATAGGTGACATATTGTTTGGATTTAATTTGAGAGAAGATCCTATCGAGAACAAAGACGATAAAGCATTGCTTTTTACATTTAAGAGTTTGGCAGGCTCCCATTGGGAGATGGGGATTGGAGATTCAGCTTCCGCAATTGACTTCCAAATTTCCAAATGATCTCCGCTAAGCAGAACATTGGAATAAGTTTTCTTGCTCAAGTATCTTCCAACAAATTGCTGAGCTCCTTTTATATCCAAACGCTTGCGCTCGCTCATGCCGGAAGCCGCTTCCGTATCATTTTCCCTGAAAAGCACCGGGCAACCCGCATTTGAAAAAATCATATAGCTAACGGAGCCTGAAAAATGAATATAGGCGCTACTGTCATGTTTAGGATTTAAAAAAGAAAACAATCTTTCTATGGAACAAGCGGAAGATTCTATGGAAGATAATTCCAAGCCAAGCGATTTCAAAAGATTAAGCAAAAATTCAATGGTCTTTTTATTCGTCATTCCAAATAGAATGTTTAGCGTTTGTTCGGCGGGATTAGTCCGAACGACAAAATCGTATGATATCTCGTCAAAAGAAACGGGTATATATTTTTTGGATTCAAGAGGTATGGTTTTTGACCAATAACGCCTTTCAATAAACGGCATTACAAAATATCGGAGTATGCTAAAGTGCGATGACAAAGTAATAACAACTTTCTTCCTCTCCCAATCAACTTTTTCTAAAGCCCGTTTAAGCAAATCCACCCAATGAGCTTTTTCATTGAAGAAATTATCATTAAGAAGCAAAGGTCTTTGAATCTTCTCGGCGCCTTCAAATTCTACCGGTATTTTTATTAAATGCTCAACTTGAATTTTCCCATTGTCTTGATAATCGGCTTGAGCAATGGCTATTTCCTTCGGAGAAATATAAATTCCAAGAGCGTTTTGATTTGATTTATCTTTTCCCATAAACAAGCCGTCTGAATTGAACCATTTAACAATTACCACTACAATAATAACAATTGGCCTCAATTATTTCCAAGCATTTTAATTTCAACTATGCTTTTAGGAACTTCAGCAATCCTTGTGGTCGCGTCTATTCTGCTTTTTTTAATTCCGTATTTTTCAGAAAGTTGAGAAACAACAAAATTAGCCCTGCTCTGCGCCATAGCCTCGCTATTAGGTTCTCCCGAATACGCATAGCCGATTAGTTCAATCCGCGCCGTAGGATAATAGTTCATTGTATCGGCAACCTGTAAAAGCTTCTTTCGGCTATTTGAGGTTATGGTATTTGAACCGCTTTTAAAATAAATTTTGTAACTGACATGACTGATAAATTCCGTTTGTTTTTCAATCGCTTTTTTATTAAGAGTATCGGATATCTGTGAGGAACTTTCCGGTTTGCCGCCGCTTTTCAAAGCGGCCTTAGGCCTGTTTTTATAACTTTCCCCTCTTGTTTTGCTCTTCTGAAAAGCATACCTGTTTTCTTTTTTAGGTTTGGCTTTTTCTTCCGCAGGTTTGGGAGAAATGCTTTTTGATTTTACTTTTACCGAAGTTTTTTTCCCCTGCCCCTCTTTTAAAAGCAATAATTTACGCATGACGGATTCTTTTCCTTCGGCATTAGCGGCTCTGAGCGAAAATACATATTGTCCTGAAGGATATGCCTCGCCAAAAAAATCTTTCTTGCCGTTCCAAAAACTTTGATGATATTGCTCTCCATGACCGTTAATCTCCCTCACCAAAAACATGCTTTTATCGTTTCTGAGCTGAAATATTTGAAATTTCCATGTCGGAGAACCGAAAGGAGTTTTAAAAACTGAAAATTCTATGATGGCGCCTTCATTTTCATATGTGGCTATGGATGTGGGAAATATACCCAAAGAAATTTGAGGCCCTTTATTATCCGATTTTTTTGAAGGTTCCAAATTAAATGCCGTGTCATCATTAAAAATAATGACCAATCCGCTTATGTCTCTGAGATTGGAAGGAAGGTCTATATCCGAACCAATCAAATTAACATCTAAACGCGAAGGGGATATCCCCCTTTCTGTAAGATACGAATTTAAAGCTAAAGCGCGCCTAATATTTATTACTTTCGCATCGCCGTCAATGGCGCCTTCAGGAAGAATGAGGCAGTGAGTTTTTTCCATGGCAAATAAAAGTCCGGCAATATCGGAAAGAATTTGAGTGGAACCGTCTTTAAAAGCGGTGCCCTTTGAAAAAAGATATTCACTATTAAGCGCAATCGCTTTCGGAGTATTTTTCTCCATACAAATTTTGACGGCGCCTGATCTATTTAATTTTAGAAGGACGGAGTTTCTTATTTCGGCAATCTTGGCTTCTATCCTTTTGTTTATGAGCTCTTTTCTTTCTTCGGAATTATGCGCTTCATAAGAGTCAACCTGCTTCATTCCAAGCGGAACGGGCGGCGCTTGAGTGTCGGAATAATTTTTTACGCTATCTGAATCGCCAGCAGGCTCAGGAGCGGCGGAAGATTTTGATGATGAATTGCCCGGATATGATACACCTGAACTCATTCGCAGTGTTATCTTGCTTATGTATTCATTGGCTAAAGATTTTTCGGAAGGCGTTCCCTTAACCAAAATATCCATAAACCTGTCCATCGCGTCATTATCTTGCCCATTGTGATAAAATCTGATAGCTTGCTCCATATTGCGGCTAAGTTCGTCATAAGATTTTCGGCTTTGACTGCTTAAACGAATATCTCCCGAAAACATAAGCAAACAAAAAACTAAAGCCTGAACCATAATGTATTTTACTGTTTTTGAAATTTCCATAGTTACTATCATTTAACCCTATTGCTCTTTCTTAATTATTACCGTATTGTTACGCAAATGTTGCCACTACGACCCAATCCACTCGCTTACTAACACTCCCACTTTTGGCGCGGGATCGAAAATCATATGTACAACCGAACAACCACAACTCAATAATGTGGCGCAACAAACGACATAAATACGGAAATACAGGCTGTGTCGCCTGCCTACCGCAGGTTTATTAAAACCTATGGCTAAAAAAACGACCGAGAATACACTTTTTTGCTTTTTCTAATCCGTATCGCCTTATCAGCATATTTTCATATTTTCGCAGTTTTTTTAATGCTATCAGCAAGGCATTTTTTTTAGCCGCGCCTTTAATCCGTCATTGCCGGGATTAGACTTAAAAACTTCAATGAATTCTTTTTTCGCGGCTTCACAATTCCCCTCTTTTTCAAATATATTTCCAAGCCCATACCGCGCGTCCGCATTTTCAGGATTAATTTTCAAAATTTTTTCCAAACACTTTTTGCTTAAAGAATATTCTCCCAAAACAAATAAAATTTTAGACTTCAAATACATAACCGCCGCGCTATAGGGAGCGTCTTGCAAAAGAGCGTCGGCTATATCCAAAGAATCTTTCGTGTAGTTATTTCCTTTGAGGCTATTTTCCAAATCCTTATATTGCGCAAGCCATTTTATGTCCGAATCATTTTTTACTTTTAAACGCTCCGCGACCATTTTTAAATTTGAAACAAGCATCTCATTGGCGGGATTAATTTTTACGCCTCTGGCATAAACCTCTTTAGCCCTTTTATAATTTTTCTCAGTAGTTAAGAAATAACCCAAAGTGTTGATTATGTTTGCGTCAAAAGGAAAAATACGCAAAGCGTTTTCAAAAAAAAGCGCTCCTTCCTTGGAATATTTGCCGATATCGGACATAAATATCTCGGCAAGCGCCGTATAATTCGCTATATTTATCGGATTTATTAAAATAGACATCTTTAAATTTTCCAAAGCCAAATCAAACTTTCTAAGTTTCTTATTGACAACTGCAAAATTAAAAAATATTTCGTCATATCCGCAATTTGATTTAAGAGACTCTTGATAAGCCCATTGCGCCTTTGGATAATCATCCATTCTGACATAGGCATTCGCGAACTCATAATTATTATTCACTTCTCTGCCGTGATAACTATAAGCTTTCTTTAGTTCATCGACCGCTTGAGAAAAACGAGCCTTGCGCATAAGTTTGAAGCCCTTAAAATAATGAATTTCGCGCATAAACTGCGAATGCCAATAATAGATGCCGACAAAACACAATAGGACAAGCGAAAGAGAAATAAGATTTTTGATATTTTTATTGAGGATTAAGACAAGATACTTTGGACTGCCGTCGGGAGAAGATAATTTTAAAGACAATGCGCCGACTATCCACCAAAACAAAAACGCGGGCACGGCAAAATGAAGAGAGACATTAAGCATATTATCAATAAACATTCCGCTTAAAGCCGCGAGAAAAGGAATAGTCCAATATCTATCTTCGTATACGGCTTTTTTATAAAACCGCATAAAACAAATTAAAAGGGTTAAAAACACCCATATATAAGCCCCAAGACCTATAATTCCGGTTTGAGACCATAATTCCAGAATTTCATTATGGGCATTATTGGCATGCGTTCTTAAGCCCCGAATACCTTCAAAATTCCCAAGTAAAGGGCCTTGATAAAAAGGATAAAACAATTCAAAATTCCCCCAACCTTTGCCAAGCGCCGGATTTTCCAAGCCCATTTGCCAAGCGCTGGACCAAATAAGCAATCTTTGGTGAAGGGAATTATAAACATTGTCCTTTTCAACATTAAGGGTTATTTTTTTGCTTGAAACGGTTTTTAAAGCGCCCTCAGAAACTCTATCCGCCATTCCGGAACTAAAAGGTTTTAAATTTTCGCTCGGCCAAAAAAACAAAAACACCAAAACAATAATTAGAAACGGATAAGTAAATTTCCTGTTTTCCACGAATTTATTTCTAAATTCTTTGAACCCAAAAATAAAAACAATTCCCGCAAAAGCTCCTATCCACGACGATCTTGTAAGGCTTGAAAGAAGCATTCCTTCATAAGTTAAAAAAATAAAAGCGTAAAAAAATTTTTCAAATAAAGTTTTTGAGTAAAGGAGATATGCCGTCGCTATCGGAAACAGCATTACAATGAAAGAAGATATAAAATTGGGATTGCCGAAAGTGGAAACTGATCTATTGCCGTAGGGATTAAGCGCTTTCTTCCATATCAATTCAATCTGAAAATATTGCAATATCCCGTAAAGGGAAGCGATTGAACAAACAATTAAAGCCAAATGAATAAAACTTTGTTGGCGAAATTTTCTCAAAAATCTCATTACTATTATTATCGCGACTATCCATAAAATACCGCCATAAGGATCCCAAAACTTGGATATTATTCCCAAATCGGATGGAGCCCCGCTTTTTAATGTGGGAAAGAAAAGCCAAAAAAGAGGCCATAAAATGAAAAATATCGTCCATTTGAACAAATCTTTTTTTTCCGGCATTTTTCCAAACGGAATGTTCTGAGAAATATAAAAAACAAGAAAGCAATTGACAGTGGTAAAAACCCCTTTCTTTAGAGACTCGCTTATCATGGCGGGATGAAAAAAATCATTATGATTAAGCAAAGAATAGAGAGAACTGAACAAAAAAATAAAAATCAAAATAATAAAGGGAAGATTAAGAATATTTTTAGATACTAAGAGTCCGCCGTCCTTATAGTCGGCTATAATAACGGCGATAAATATCGCCAAAACGGAAATATTTAGCAGAGTGATTTGAAAGTAATAAGGATTTCTGGTAAGGTCCGTAAAAAAAATCAAAGGCGAAACAAAAAATATCGCAGTAAAAAATAAAGTTCCTATTGTATTTAAAAGACGATTTTTATAAAAAAATTCAAACATTTTTTTAGTAAGCAATGGATGGCACGGCCCAATGCCCGCCGATCTGTGAATGGCTAGTTCCGCCGCCAGTTCAATGCCCGCCCGCCGATGCAGTAGTGGCGGAAACTCCTATTATATTGGCGCCATCCGCTTTTTGCCTGGCTTTTAAGGCATTAAGATTACGCTCAGCGGGAGTAAAATCGGGTTTAAGCTGCAAAGCCTTTTCATAATCCTTTATCGCCTGCTCAGTATTGCCCATTACATACCTTAAATTGCCTAAATTATAATACGCTTCATGAGTTTCATGCTTATGCCCTTCTCTATGGCATTCAGGGGCGTTTATATAATGAAGATACTCTTGTTCGGCTTTTTCATATTCCTTGCGAAATATGTGTATTTGCGCCTTTCTGAAATAGTTGAACGGAAAAACAGGATCTAAATTATGATATAAATCAAATCTGGCTTGCGCCATATCCAAAAATTTTTGAGCTTCTTCAGGTTTTGACTGTTTATTCATATGATCCGACATTTTCATATACAATAAACCCACTTGATGATGCATCTGCACATAATTAGGCGCTATCCTCCTAACTTTCTCATAACGATCCATAGCTCTTTCATAATCGGTTCTCGCTTCGTCATTATTATCGCCCCATTCCGGTTTATACTGTCGGTCCATATTAAGTCTGTCATTAAAGACATTCCCCATAAAATAATACGGCATAATGAAATAGGGATTAAAACTGTTTACTTTTGCATAATGAGCTATGGCATCCTCCCATTTATTTTGCTTTGAGAAAAATATGGCCATATTATGATGTATGTCCGCTTTGAAATATCCCCAAAAATAATGAAGCGGGAAAAGCATAATAATCAGCGCTATCGGCACAACAAGAGAAAAGCCATCAATGATTATTTTGATGAAAGAAAATGTAAGAAAACCCGCAACTCCAAGCAGGATAGTCCATGATAAAAACCATTGCAGATTTTCCCCCGACCTGCTATTATTTCTAAGCGGCCCTTGCAAAGACGCGAATTCGCTGATAAGTAAAAAAGCAAAATATATGAAAGCTCCGACCGCAAGAATCTTAAATGCCCACATGAAAAAATTATAAACGGAATTATTTGAAGAACTTGACTCAATCTCAGACTGTTCCTTGTCTTTATAGTGCAATTCCCATAAAGCGTTCCCCCTTGACAAGTTTATGATAACTCCGGGCAAAAGCCCCAAAAAAACTCCGGATGAAACAAAACGCATACTTACATCCACAAAATTATGAGCCAGCATGCCGAGTAAAGCCACTGTGTATCCAAGAAGGTCATAAGCAATCGGCGGGGGCCGCGCTCCTTTTAAATTTTCAGTCAATACGCCCAAGCTCCTTAAACTTACAATTGTGGCAAAAACTATAATCCATAAAAAAATGCCGAAACCTATTATGCCATGATCCATCCACTGTTCAATAAATTCGTTTTCAGAATGATCCGTCTCCGTATTATGTTTCCCTTCAATATGAAATATTATCGGTCTTCTAAAAGCGGGGTACAAAACCTTAAAACCGCCCACTCCATTGCCCGTGAACGGATGAGTTTCTATTATTTCCCAAGAAGAAAGCCAAGTCGCCACCCTAAAACTGACGGAAGTGGGCCGCTTATAAGAATAAAACGCCACCAAAATAAAAGCGAAAACAGGCATAGCCGCGG
>JAKLQJ010000188.1 GCA_022013385.1 Elusimicrobiota bacterium | reverse complement strand
GTTGTGAGACACGGAAGGCAATTGTATTTAAAAATAGCCGAAGAATATTTTGACTTATACGCTGAAATCCGCCGAAAGATAGCGCTTGTTGCGCAAACTGAATTCGCGTAAAAAGCCGTTGTTTTGAAATGCCTTTGTTAAAACACAATCGCAGGGATAGCTTTGCCTAAAAATAAAGTTTTTTCTATTTTTTTGTTTTAGTCGGCAGGAGCGGATAATTTTGCGAGAAAAAAGCGGCAGTAAAATCGCGCAGGCATGTAAAATTGTTGATAATTCGTTAAAAATCACGCGTATTTGCCGCGCTTTTTAAATTTTTATTTTCTATATCGGATTTTGGGGGATTTCCCAAAAGCTCA
The DNA here is from genome assembly GCA_022013385.1 of Elusimicrobiota bacterium. Taxonomy (GTDB): domain Bacteria; phylum Elusimicrobiota; class Elusimicrobia; order Elusimicrobiales; family UBA9959; genus JAKLQJ01. The sequence goes on along the minus strand of JAKLQJ010000188.1, from coordinate 15,270 downwards.
TGTAACTTTTCACACTCGACGGAGTTTTTAAAAAAGCTTTCACCAGAATGATGAAAAATACTCCGACGGGATATGCGCATTATGTGAGCTTTTGGGGGATTTATAACCGCTTGACTTTAGGATTATCAATTTGATAGAAATAACTGTGGTGTTGGGAGCTCGTATTTTTTGCGCGCGCAATGAAGCAGTTTAAAATATTTTGTTGGGGAGTCTCGGAGGCGTATGAAAAAAGTTATCCTTTTTTTTATAGCGTTTTTTTTATTTTTTTCCGGCCAATTGAGTTTTGCGGCCGATAATATATTGCCATCTTCCGAAGAAACCGCGCGCCAAAGAGAATTGCAACCTGAACTGATTGAATGGATGGCCGAGCGTTATGACCCCAAAATACTTCTTGGCCTTGAATGGAAAAATATGGATAAAGCCGCGCTTTATCGGGCTGTAAACCGAATGCAATGGTCTCCCGCCGATGATAAAGGTTTTTTTTCCGTCAGAAAATCCGGCATTGGCAAAAAAGGAGGACGGACTGGAATGCCGTCCAAACGACTGGATATCAGTCCCGCCTTGCTTCAGCAATCGCTATATCCCGACATAGAAAGCGCTACCTACGGCATTAAGATTACCGCGCCTGGCAACCCCGTCGGCTGGAATGCGGGATACTCAAAAGTATCTGAAACAGATAATAGCTTGAGCTTATTGGGCGACAAATATACCACTAAAGGTGATATTATTTTCGCTTCTATGGTTTTCAGTCGTCCCTCCGGAAACATTGCTCCTTACTTTTATTTTGGACCCGCGCTAGTCAAGTATATTTATTCTGAAACAACAACATTTTCAACCTTCAATCCATTTGGGCCTCCTTGGTTTATTACCACCACTTCTTCATTGGAGAAAAACGGTTCGGCATTTACATGGATACTGGGCGCGGGCGCTTCATATACCGTCCCAAACAGTAATTTTGGATTTTTCGCGGAATACAAGCATATTCCGGAAGTAGATGATTTTTGGGGTATAGACAATATGGTATTTGGTGTTTCGCTGTCATTGTGACAAGCTGTAAAATAAATTGCGGAGGCAAAGAAAATGAAAATGAAATTGATAACGGCGGTTGTGGGACTTGCGGCATTTGGTTTATCAGGCTGCACTTCCATCAGTAAGAATTATCCTGTGAATAAGATAACCTCAGGTATTGAGATTATGCCCCTTTACAGGAACGAATACAAGGTGCTGGGCGATACGCAAGGGGAAGCATGCGCCAAGTATCTTCTCGGAGGCAAACTTCCTTGGTTTAGCGGCACAGCGGCAAAGACGGTTTCCAGTGCTCCTTCAGCCGGCGGAAACTTTTTGGCTTCATTGCCTATTATCGGCATGATATTCGGCGGACAGCCAATGGTTATTCAAGAAGCAACTTATGAAGCTTTGGAAAAGGTGCCGGGGGCTGATGCCTTAATCTCAATGCGGGTCAAAATGCATAGAAATTATTCCATTCCCTTCGTCTACAGCGAACAATGCGCCAATGTGCAAGGAAAGGCTTTCACCATAAAGACGGATGCCGATAGTGTTCAAAAGAAATAAACTGCCGCTTAGCAGCCTCGGGACTTTTAAAGCCATTTCCTTTCTTTTCGCGATGGCTTTATGCGCCTGTAGCGCTATGCAAATAACTCGTAATCCAAACGCCGATCTTAATTCTGTGAGAAAGGTGGCTGTTTTTCCGTTTGCCGAAAGTCCGGCTCAGAAACGCGTGACAGGGGAATGGGAAACGCTCTTGCTTTCCATGGGCTACCGCGTTGTGGAAAGAAGTGAAATGGAATCAATGCTAAAAGAGCAGGGACTTTCAGTCGGCGGCATAGTGAACCCATCGGACGCTCCCAAAATAGGCGAAATTCTGGGAGTGGACGGAATAGTGTTTGGAAGGTCCAATCCGCGGGCGCCGTACCATTCCTATACCTTAACGGGCATGCCAAGAATATCGGAGCCGCCTCCTGTTTCTGTTAAGCTTGTGAACGCAAAAACAGCGCGCGTCGTTTGGAACCTCTCCGACGAAAGCATGAAAAAGGTTCAAATCTCAAGACAGGGCAGAGCTGTGGACGCTACCCTGCGAAAATCGCTGATAAAAACGCTTAAAGAAGGAAACTGGAGCAATATCCCCCCTTCAAAGTTTTATAGGGAAACAGGCGGAGCCATTGTCGCCTTCAACTCTGAGTGGGACATGAAGCCTGGGATGCGCGTCGGTATTTATCCCTTCCTATCGGACAATGAACAAGAAGACGAAGGCGGCGCGTGGGCGGATAAGTTCGCAGGAATGCTGATGGGCGCCGGCTATGATGTGGTGGACAGACAACAAATAGAAAAAATGCTGTTTGAACAGCGCGGCTCTCTTAGCGGCGCAATACGGCCAAAAGAGATAACGGAACTCGGAAAAATAGCGGGACTGCGCGGCATAGTTTTCGGAACGATATACGGGGGCGAGATTTGCGCTTATCACGCAAAACTGGTGGATGTGGAAACAGGCGAGGTCTACTGGAGCGCCTACGGCGAAGATTGCTCTTTGGACTCCTTATCCAATATCTTTAGATAAAAAGCAATATTGTGTAGTGCGTCCAACACTTCTTTACATTTAAATGCTTGTTTTTACCCCGTGGGTTGGGTCAATTTGGTTATAGAAAAAACCCGCGGGGTTAAAACCTCGACGCAAGATGCGCGAATAGAGAATGTTAAGGTATTTACGGGACACTACACTAATAACCGCTATAATAGTTTCTTATACCTTTGAATATAGCCATTCATTTTGCTAATAAATAAGTTCCATAAAATACCATATTTTCCAAATTTTTCCGTCGACAATAATCGTATTGACAAAGAAAAATCAAAGTGTTAGCATATTTCCGTAGGGCAATAAAATCCCTCAGCAGCTGCTTATTAAACAGCTTATGTAAAAACTCAAGGAGGCTAGTATATGTCAAATGTAAGCGGTGTGGCGGAAAAAACCAATCCGCAGGTATCTGAATATATTTCAAAAGTCATGGATCGTTTGAGAGCGAAAAATCAGGGCGAAAATGAATTTCATCAAGCCGCGGAAGAGGTTCTCTTTTCTTTAGCTCCCGTTATGGAAAGGCATCCCGAATTTGCAAAAGCGGGATTGCTTGAAAGAATAACCGAGCCCGAAAGGATAATAATGTTCCGCGTGCCGTGGACGGATGATAAAGGAAATGTCCAAGTGAATAAAGGCTTCAGAGTGGAATTTAACAGCGCCATAGGGCCATACAAAGGCGGTTTAAGATTCCATCCAAGCGTGAATCTCGGCATACTTAAATTTTTGGGCTTTGAACAAATATTTAAAAATGCCCTCACAACTCTGCCGATGGGCGGAGGAAAAGGCGGCTCTGACTTTGACCCGAAAGGAAAATCCGATAATGAAGTGATGAGATTTTGCCAAGCTTTCATGGCTGAATTATTTCGGCATATCGGCCCAAATACGGATATTCCGGCCGGCGATATAGGCGTAGGCGGCCGCGAAATAGGTTTTATGTTTGGACAGTACAAAAAACTTAAAGGCTCATTTGACAGCGTTCTTACCGGAAAAGGCTTAACTTGGGGCGGATCCCTTATCAGACCGGAAGCTACAGGTTATGGCTGCGTGTATTTCGCCGATGAAATGCTAAAAACCAAAAATGACAGCTTTAAAGGCAAAAAAGTATCCATTTCAGGCTCAGGAAATGTGGCTCAATACGCCTTGCAAAAAGTCAATCAGCTTGGCGGAAAAGTTATAACTCTCACTGATTCCAGCGGTTATATCGTGGACGAAGACGGCATCAATGAGGAAAAATGGGCGTATGTGATGGATCTTAAGAATATTCGCAGAGGAAGAATTAAGGAATATGCCGCAAAATTCCCAAAAGCGAAATATTTTGAAGGCACCGGAGTATGGAATGTTAAAGTGGATGTGGCTCTTCCTTGCGCAACGCAAAACGAACTTAACGGCGATGACGCAAAAACGCTGATTAAGAACGGCTGTTTCTGCGTATCGGAAGGAGCGAATATGCCTTCAACCGCCGAAGCCATTGATGTCTTTATCAAGAATAAAATTCTATACGGACCCGGAAAGGCCGCCAATGCCGGCGGAGTCGCTGTATCCGGACTTGAAATGTCTCAAAATGCCATCCGCATGAGCTGGAGCAGAGAAGAAGTTGACGGCCATCTCCAACGCATTATGAAAACTATTCATAAAAATACCCTTGAAACATCTATAGAGTATAATAAAAAAGGGAACTATATCGCGGGCGCAAATATAACGGGCTTCTTAAAAGTTGCCGACGCCATGATGGCTCAGGGAATAGTATAAAATTCGTTAGTTTTAAATTATAGAAGTCAGAAGTCAGACGGCAGAAATCAGATGTGTAGGGAATATCCTTATAAATCTTGCCTCTTGCTTCTGGCTTCTTGCTTCTATCCCATTGCTCTCGGTTTTTTATTATAATTGTAAGCAAGAAGAAAACAGAACTTAGCAACAGCTGCCGCGCTGTATCGCTGTCGCGCTATTTTCTGTTGTTCTGTATCGCTGCCGCGCTGCCGCGCTGTTGCGCTGTTTTCTGTTGTTCTGTATCGCTGCCGCGCTGTTTTCTGTTGTTCTGTATCGCTGTCGCGCTGTAGCACTGCCGCGCTATTTTCTGTTGTTCTGTATCGCTGCCGCGCTGTTGCACTGCCGCGCTATTTTCTGTTGTTCTGTATCGCTGTCGCGCTGTTGCACTGTCGCGCTGTTTTCTGTTGTTCTGTATCGCTGTCGCACTGTAACGCTGCCGCACTGTCGCGCTGTTTTCTGTTGTTCTATATCGCTGTCGCCTGTATCGCTGTCGCGCTGTAGCACTGCCGCGCTATTTTCTGTTGTTCTGTATCGCTGCCGCGCTGTTGCACTGTCGCGCTATTTTCTGTTGTTCTGTATCGCTGCCGCGCTGTTGCACTGCCGCGCTATTTACTATGAATATATTCACCGACCATCATATACAGGATTATTTAACCGAACCCGGCGATTTTGAAAAAATGATGCCGCATCGCATTAACAATATATTGATGGTGGCATCTTTATATGACTCATTCCTTTTCGCCGATGACGAAAGACTAACAGACGCCCTTTTCGGCGAACTCGCTCGAGCGCCAGAAATAACTCGCGTTTCAACCGCTGAAGAAGCCTTGGAAACAATGGGCAATAAAAAGTTTGACCTCATCATAGCAATGACGCAAATTGCCGATACGGATATGAACATTTTTGCCAAAGAAATAAGAAAAACAAATCCCGATATGCCTTTGGTGTTTTTATCTTTCAATATGCGGGATATCTATAATTTGTCGGATGAAACCAAGTCATTGGTAAACGGAATTTTCTTATGGTCCGGCGACACCAAAATTTTCTCGGCCATAATAAATTTAATTGAAGATGAAATGAACTTTGAAGAAGACGCCAAAGTAGGCGTTCAAGCCACGCTCCTTGTTGAGGATAATGTTAAATTTTATTCCTCATATTTGCCGACGATATATACCGAACTGATGAAACAAACTCAAATAGTAATAGCGGATGAACTGAATCCGGCCAAAAAAAAGCTTCGCTTAAAAGCCCGGCCGAAAGTTCTGCACGCCAGCAATTTTAATGACGCTTGGGAAATTTATTCAAAATACAAAAGAAATATCTTGGGAGTCATAAGCGACATAGAATTTCCGATAGACGGAAAAAAAACAAAAGACGCGGGCATAATTCTTTCAAAAAGAATACAAGAGGATTATCCCGATATGCCCATACTTTTGCAGTCTTCAAACGGAGAATACTGCGATATAGCGCGCGCTGTGGGAGCGTCTTTTCTCAATAAAAGCTGCGCGGATATCAGCGCTCAACTAAAAAACTTTATTTTCACTTATTTCGGTTTCGGCGATTTTGTGTTTACCGATAAAAACCAAACGGAAATAATGCGCGCCGGCGATATCCAAGCAATGATAAAAACACTGAAAATACTGCCGATAGACTCATTGCTTCATCACGCAAGCCGCAATCATTTTTCAAAATGGCTGTTCGCGAGAACAGAATTTGAAATAGCCTATCACATTCGGCCAAAGAAGATTTCAGAATTTAAAGACGGCGAAGACTTAAGAAAATATTTAATAGAAACACTGCATAGATTTATATCCAAAACCCAGCATGGCAGCATTCTCAAATTTGAAACAAGACTTTTCAATAATACGACTCCGTTTTCAAAAATAGGAAACGGCTCCATAGGCGGAAAAGCACGCGGACTTGCCTTCACCGATTTTTTATTAAGCAAAAAAGATTTATCAAAAGGTTTTGAGAATGTTTCAATAAAAGTTCCCAACACCATAACCATCGCAACGGATGTTTTTGATTTTTTCATAGAGCAAAATGATATCTTATCGCAATTGAATAATGTTGAATCCGACAAAAAAATTGGAGAAATTTTTGAAAAATCCCGCCTGCCCGGTTATCTGCGCAGAGCCTTGCGCAAAATAATAGATACTTTAGACGGGCCGCTGGCGGTGCGTTCATCTTCTTTGCTTGAAGATTCAAAAACTCAGCCGTTTGCCGGGATTTACAAAACTTATATGCTCGCCAATAATCATCCCGATAAAGAATTTAGGTTTAAACAGCTTGTTAAAGCGATAAAATATATTTACGCTTCAACATTTTCTTCGGAAGCCGCAAGTTACAGGAAATTTTCGCCGCATTTGCCGGATGAAGAAAAAATGGCTATTATAATCCAAAATGTGGTGGGCAAATATTATCCTCAATCAAAACGCTACTATCCGGATTTTTCAGGAGTGGCGCAATCATACAATTATTATCCGGTGCCGCCGATTACCAGCGATAATTCAATCGTCCATATCGCTTTGGGGCTTGGCAAAGTTATTGTTGAAGGCTATAATGCGCTAAGATTTTCTCCCGAACATCCACACAATTTACATCAATTTTCCACAATAAATGATTTTTTTGTCAATTCCCAAAAAAAGATAGTGGCGCTAAATCTTGATTTATCCCGCAATAATGATGCTGACTTGAATTATGATTATGAACCCGCCATAAAAGAAATCGATATTTCCGGCGCAAATGAAGACGGTTCTCTTGAACTAGTGGGGTCTTCTTATTCGAGCGAAAATGACATTATATGCGACAATATATGGGAGAAAGGAGCAAAACTCATAACCTTTGCCCCGATATTAAAAAGTAAAATCCTGCCTTTAACAGAAATTCTTCAATCAATCATTCAAATGGCTAAAGAAACAATGGGCACGAATATTGAAATGGAATTTGCGGCAAATTATAACCGGAAAACAAAAACAACCGAATTCTATATCCTTCAAATACGCCCTATGGTTTCAAGAAGTTTCAGCCAAAAAATAACCTTTGACGATATAAAAGAAAAACCAATAATATGCTCAAGCAATTTAACTTTGGGCAACGGACATATTAATGATGTAAAACATATTATTTTCGTGAAACCTGAAAAATTTAACACACTGAAAACTTATGATATCGCCAATCAAATAGGCAAACTAAATAAATTATTGAAAGGAAGCGGCTATATTCTTATCGGCCCGGGGCGCTGGGGGTCAAGCGACCCGCTTTTGGGAATACCGGTAAAATGGCGACAAATATCCAATTCCAAGACTATAGTGGAAAGCAATTATGAAAAATTTTCAATAGACCCTTCCTATGGCACGCACTTTTTCCACAATGTAACTTCTCTTGGCATGGCTTATTTTACGATAAACTCCAAACAGAAAGAGCAAATGCTTGATTGGGATTGGTTAAAAACTCAAAAAGCGGAAATAGACATGGAGTATGTGAAACTTATTAAGGTTGAAAAAGCGCTTGATATCCGTGTTGACGGCTCCAGCGGAAAAGGAATAATAGCCTTAACAAATAGGGGATAGCGTAGAGGGTTTTCCACCCCGTAGGTGGCTGAGTTACTTCTTGGTGCGGTTACCCCCAAAGACTCCTGCGGGGTAGAAAATAAAACAAAAAAAGAAATCAAAAAAAGATGCGGATTATCGGCAAAGTTTCGCGCTAACCGTTTTTTTACCCCGTGGGTTAGGTTCAACTTGGTTTCTGCGAAAACCCGCGGGGTTAAAACAAAACAAAGAAATAAGAAGTTGAAAGAAAATGTCCTATCGGCAAAGTTTCGCGCTAACCGTTTTTTTTACCCCGTGGGTTAGGTTCAACTTGGTTTCTGCGAAAACCCGCGGGGTTAAAACAAAAAATTTAAAAAATAACATACTGTCATAATCGATAAAGTTTTATTTGATAGTATGGCGGTTATATTTACACGCATGACCAGGGTCGCTTAGTACTGCGCCCTTCCGTCTCTCACCCTCCTGAATGCACAAGTCGGGTTCCGAACGGCCCTGCTTAGCAAACACAACCGCCATTCCAATTATTTGTTTTCCTTAATAAAAAACATCCCACCCTAATTCCGATAAACCTGAATTACCCTCAGACCTAGATAAGGAAAACCTATTACATAGTAAAATTAATTTTTAATAGCTCCATAGCGTCTGTGGGGTTTTGCATGAGCTTTGTTTTTCGTGAAATTCTAACATAACACCTATTAAAAATTAAGCTGACAGCGTACTATTAACCTATTTACAACAAAATTTAATCACCAAAACCTCTATAAAAAATCTAAAAAAAGAGACTATCCATATAAATTCTAATATCCAAAATACTACAGAAAGAGTTGTATATGTTTTTCCAGATAAAATATCCTTTAAATCATCTCTAAAACACAAATATTTTTTATATGTCCTAACCAATTTATACTTTATATTATGCTCACGCGAATACAAATAGCCAATTAGAGAATTAACAAAAAAAGCTATCAATGAAATTATAAAAATTAAATTTGTATCTCTATAATAATTCTCAGCCTCTAAATCTATCCATAATTTGACTACATAAATACCCACGACATAATTAAGTGAAACTCCCCAAATTAATAATTGATTTTGGAAAGTTCGAATTCTGCCAATGTATGAATCGGCAAATTTCGATCTTTCAAGCTCATCAACGCTGTCTTTTTGATTTTTATCACTCATTTATTGAATATCCCATTCAAGCATAGCTTCACCGGGATTAACAAATACAGGCGGAAAAACATTTAATTTAATTTTTTTAGCATTTTTAAAACTTAGAGACTTCTCGCAAAACATTGCCGTACTATACCATTCTGAGTTAACAGTATAATCAGGAATCATATTATTAGGAATTAGCTCAAGTTTTTTCCATTCTCCATCATTAACACTTGCTTTTAATTTCCATCTTTCAGGCTTAGCCAAATCTATTGATGCATGCTTTAAATAAACTAAAAAACACATATTATCCTTTTTAATTTTTTCTATCTCTTTAAATTTATTTTTTATATCTTCTTCTGTATCTTTTGTTCTTCTTGCTTCACTCAAAGTTTTTAGCTTACTATATCCTGTTGTATAAAGAGTTGCCTCTATTAAAGCCCCAGCCTGAACCATATTTTTAGCACGAGTAAGTGATTTTTCTTTATTTTTTAAATTTTGCAATTCCAAAGGTATTTCTCCTGTTACTAAAAAACTTTCTGTAATACCTTTCGACGGAAAGGAAGCACACCCTGATAAGAAAATTACCAATATAGCAAAACTTATAATACTTTTATTCATTTTATCCTCCACTATTTTTATTTAAATTCATTTTCAATCATTTTATTTTATTTTTTTATAGCGTGATGATAATAAAAGTCTATTTTTTTTCGGGACTAATAAGCAACATTCTTGCTCTATCTGAATTTGCAATTATCTCAAACTTAATACCAGAAATGACTATAGAAGAATTATGATGAATATTTGACTTAACCCAGTTACTAGCCAATGCCTGTTTAGCATTTTCATAAGGTACTGATGCTACATATCCTAAAAAATCCTTAACCTTTTGATTTGTTGAAATATGTGAATAATTTAATGCAGTAGCTTCAACTAGATAGATTTTATCTGAGTTATTACCACGTATTTCTACTGTATAATTATGTCCACTTTTCTTTTCACTACACACCCATTTTAATCTATTATCAGTAGATTCTCGTTTTAAAATAAATCCTTTCTTTGTGAGATTCCCATAAACATCTACTGCTTCTAAATTTGGAATATAAGCCTTTTGTATGGAGGAAACAGATGCGGCTTGATTACGCTTTGAGACATTAGAGGATGAAGAGCTACCCTTCAATCTTATCTCATCACTTTTATTTGAAGCAATAAAAGCAATGACCGAACATCCGCCGATCATAAGGAAAAGAACTATTAAACAATCACTAAGCCCCTTACTCGCTTGTCTCTTGGCTTTCTCTTTTCCCAATGGATAGCCACAATTGGGACAATTTGTCGCTTGCTCACTTATTTCTTTCTTACACTCTGGACATTTAATTACGGCCATGAATGGCCTCCCTTTAAAAATCAATATTTCTTTTTTTGATTATTTATCTCCCTAAATCGTTGCTAATAATATATCAAATTGTATCGGACATTTTCTTATTTATCGGAACACTCATTATGTTCTTCATTTATTCAAAAGCAATAAAACAAGTCCAATCATTTTGTCTTTGTTTTTTGAATTGCTTTCTGCAATGAGTAGCGTCAATACTGTCAACGCTTCAGGAGTAAGATTAGCACAAAGAAGTCCCGCTTTTTTTAAATACCACACAAAGGCAAACGCTCCGCTTCTCTTATTCCCGTCTACAAAGGGATGATTTTTTACCAAAAAATACAAAAGATGCGCGGCTTTTTCCTCTGTGGTCGGATATAAATCTTTTTTACTAAATGACTGAAACACATTCCCCACAATTCCGTGTATCGCACCTTTACTTCGATCCTGTCCAAAAATATTCGTAGCCTGTTTTTTTGCAATCAATTCTCGCTTCAATTCTTGCAAAGCATCTATAAGATCTTCTACCACAAAAGAAGTTGGTTTTTTACTAAAACCATATTTTGGGAATATGTTTGTATCGTACACATCCAGTGAAACCCATGTTTTGGCAAATATGGTTATAAGTTCCAAAACATCTTTAGTTTTTACCTTTTCTCCATCTGGTAAAAGAGCCTTGACATGCGCCACTGCCCGCAAAAACTTTTCATAGTTTTCACCTACACGTTGTTTGTTAATGGTATACCCTTGCACCAGATGTTGTTTGAGAATTTTTGTCGCCCAGATACGAAATTGGGTGGCTTGCTTGGAATTGACACGATAACCAATAGAAATAATAGCGTCTAAATTATAATATTCTATATCACGTTTTACCGTCCTATTTCCTTCTGTTTGAACTGTTTCCAAAATGGAAACAGTTGTCTTTTTGCTTATTTCACCTTCTTTATAAATATTTTTCAAATGTTTTGAAATAGCCGCTTTTTGCACACCAAATAATTGGGTAATCTGATTAATATTTCCCCAAATAGTTTCATGTTCAAAATCACCTCGAAACTCAATTTTTCCGTTTTTAGCCTGAAAAATGACAATTTGTTTGTATTGATTATTTTTCATATTCAATTTTTGATAAGTTTTCTAAAGTCCTTTAATTCCCAAATCCTTAACTGCTTAAAACAATATATCAAATTATATTGTGAGTTTCACTTTGTCGTCTTGAGTGTTCCCGCCCTTTATGGGCGTGTTCGCTCCATTGACGAGTAATTCAGGTTTATCATTAAAAAAGTCATGATATACTAACTCGGAAATTCACCATCTATCGGGTTTGTGAAATTTTCCATTAACATCTTCCATATTTGTTGGGAACAGGCTTTCTTTTAAAACATTTTTTCTTATCGGTTTAAAAAAAGGAGCATACTGAAAGCAATTTTCGACTTGGGCGTTCTCTATGTGGATTAAGAACCCCTATTTTTTTCCCTATACTGCCTGACAGTCTTATTGATTCCGCTAAATCCGAATCATTTGAAATAACAACTGCCGTATCATATTTATTTTTAAACGCGTCAAACAAAAGATGCGTAGCTAAATTCACAACAGAACCTTTTTCATCCTATTCATAAAGCCCCCCCGACTACAAAAGCAGAGGCCGCCTTACGGCGGCCTCGCGCCCTAATACCAAAGCATTAGGGGGTGTATAAATATATTATTGCTTTTCAGACCCTAATTGTCAATACGCTTACGCTTACCCCGTTCACAAAACTCATACCACTTGCTAAGGCATGGCATCTCTATTCCACAACACAAGAATTTGACGCTGTTTCTTGTTGCCATGTTACTAATTGCCTTATAGCCTAACTATCCGTTTGCTGTTTGAAATCAATATATCAAATTATATCGGGTTTTATTGTTTAGACTGCGGTCACTTGAGCAAATATAAGGAAGTCCGACTTCCTTACATTTATGCAAAATCACTTTTTGATTTTAACCTTTTAACCCCTTTATCATCAGCCAATAGCTTCATTTGTTGAATAGCTATTTTATTTAATTTGAATAACCTTTCTCTTTGTGGCAAACCCTCATTGATAAATAAAGCATTTAAATTCTCAAGATTTGAAAGACATACCAACTGTGATACATCGGCATAATCTCTAATATTTCCCTTTTTCTCCGGATTTTCTGTTCGCCAATCTCCGGCAATAATGCCGAATAAAGCCACATTTAAGATATCCGCTTCCGAAGCATATACATTGTTTATTTGGTTCTTGCTTAATTCTTTGGGAATAAGATTTTCTTTTATAGCATCAGTATGAAGACGATAATTTATTTTAGAAAGATTTCTCTTAATATCCCATCCAAGCTGCTTTTTTTCTTCATCTTTAAGTCTTTGAAACTCTTTAATAAGGTAAAGTTTAAATTGAGGTGAAATCCATGAAGCAAATTCAAAAGCAATATCCTTATGCGCATAAGTTCCGCCATATCTGCCTGCTTTGGCGATAATGCCTTTTGAATTCGTCTTTTCAGTCCATTGCTTAATGGATAAAGTAAATCTGTTTAATCCAGCCTGATTTTTAATTCCCTCGAATTCGAGGGAATTAAAATCTTCATTATATATCTCTTTCCAAATACCTATGAATTCAATTGTGTTTTTATTTCTTAACCATTTTTCAATTAAGAGATGAGCCATTCTCCATTTTTTTAACCATATCGGTTAATGAAATATAATCGGACTCTTTAATTGTATAGTAGGAAATATCCATTCCCAAAACATTTATCTTAGCCATTCTATCTCCAGATAAATTAGAATTTAAATTATTTATCTCCCTGAATCGTTGCTAATAATATATCAAATTGTATCGGGGGTTTCCTTTTGAAAAGGGTAATTTAGCTGTATCTTAATTTAGGTTGGGTCTGAACAACCCGAGTCTTTATATGATATCTAAGAATCCGTTTCGCGGCGGGCCCGCTTCACATCGGACCTGCGTTTTTTGCTTTCAAGGCGGCGTTGCCTCGCTCCGTAAGAGGGTTTTCTCGGCTTCCTGCGTTTGGGAGGGAGCGCAGCGCGCTCCACCAGCTCGCGTAACCTTTCGCGCGCCGCCCGGCGATTCTGCTCCTGCGTCCTGTGTTCGCTGGCGATGATCAGTATGTCCCCATCCGCGGTAAGCTTCGCTCCGGCCAAAAGTTTCAGCCGTTCCTGTGTCGCCCGGGACAAGCCGGACAGGCGGGGAAAAAAGCGGAGCTGCACCGCGGTGGCGACTTTATTCACATTCTGTCCGCCATGCCCGCCGGCCCTGATGAATTTTTCTTCAAAAGAGCCGGGAACCGGAAAAAAATTGGATTTATGTTCGGTCATAAGTCATAAACAGCGCACTATAAGCCTCTCGCCATAGCTTTGTTTCTTGATTATCTCAGCTTCCTTAATATCAATATATCAAATTATATCGGGTTTTATTGTTTAGACTGCGGTCACTTGAGCAAATATAAGGAAGTCCGACTTCCTTATATTTAACTAGAGCCATAGAAACTCAAATAAAAAAAGCCGTTAAACAATTTCCTGTTATGGTTTTAACAGGTCCGAGACAAAGCGGCAAATCTACACTTTTAAAAAAAGTTTTTCCCTCTTATGACTACATTACACTAGATGATACAAACATTAGACTTATGGCTAAAACCGATCCGGCTTTATTTATTGAAAATCTTAATGGCCGCGCCATAATAGACGAGATTCAATATGCTCCTGAATTATTGCCTCATATCAAAATATCTGTTGACCGCAATCGCTCTAAAAACGGACGCTTTATACTGACCGGTTCGCAAATATTCCCGCTTATAGCGGGAATCTCCGAGTCTTTAGCGGGAAGAGCCGCCTTGTTCGAGCTTTTGGGTTTTTCATGGGAAGAATTAAAAACTATCCCCAAAAACGCAAAAGATTGCTATAAACAAATATTCCGCGGATTTTATCCCGTCCCCGCCATTCAAAAAATAGACATCCAAACTTATTACGGAAGTTATATCAGCACTTATCTTGAAAGAGACATAAGACAAATACAAACGGTCCAAGATATATCCGTCTTTCAATCATTTCTTCAATTATTGGCGGCAAGAGCGGGAGCCTTGCTCTCGCTCAATAATATCGCGAACGAATGCGGCATAAGCCATACTACCGCGAAACGCTGGCTCTCGTTGCTTGAGACAACCCGCATCATCTATTTGCTAAAACCTTATTCTCGCAATATAACAAAAAGAATTGTTAAAAACCCAAAGCTTTATTTTACCGATACAGGATTATTGACTTATCTGCTTAAATATCCAAATGCCGACACTTTAATGGCGGGCCCGCAGGCCGGAGCTTTTTTTGAAAATATGCTGGTTATAGAACTGTTAAAACAAAAATTCAATCATAATTTTCGCTGCGAATTATATTTTTATAGGGATTCAAACGGAAATGAAGCGGATATTATTCTGGATTTTGGAAATAAACAAATTCCCATAGAAATTAAAAGCTCTAAAAACCTTCATCCTAAATTCGCGAATTTTATCAACCATATCCCATTCAAAGACAAATCGGCGTATCTTTTAAGCTTTGTTGAACATGAAATACGACTAACACAAAATGTCAAAGCTATGCCATGGTGGAAGTTTAATCCCTCTAAACTTTATTAAATATCACTTCCAAAATATCTCGTAAATCGCTCAGGCTCATCTTCTACAGTTGAAAAAATAAAACCTTTGTTTTTTAAGCATAATTTGAGTTTTAAAAATGGCGTGGCACCACATTTTATGCTTTTTCAAAATTAAACTATCCCTAATTTTTACCCTATTTTTTTCGTATCGTAGGC
>JAKLQJ010000187.1 GCA_022013385.1 Elusimicrobiota bacterium | reverse complement strand
TCTTGCGTCGTGGTTTTAACCCCGCGGGTTTTTTCTACAACCAAGTTTACCCAACCCACGGGGTAAAAACAAGCATTTAAATGTAAAGAAGTGTTGGACGCACTACACTAGTTGCCAAGTTAGGCGATCCCGCCCCCTCCACTACGGCATCGGCGGGTTTCTGCCACTAAATCTTCGGCAGACTCACCGAGTAGTAGTGGAGAGCGCCTAAGTAGTAGTGGCGAATATGGCGGGACAACAAGGAATAAGGAATAGTTTTGTCCAAACAAATCGGCATTGATGCGGTATGACATAGTCTTAGAGCGCCTAAGTAGTAATGGCGAATATGGCGGGATACGGGGGTTTATAAATATATGTGTTTTTTACTAAAAAACATTAAATACGATGATAAGTTGATAGGATGATACGGAAACAGTTTAAATAAAAAAATTCTTCTTTCCGGTTTTAGTTTCGGGCATTGTTTTTGCTGTTTAGCTGCCAAGCTGTCTTGCTGTCGAGCTGTTTTACTTCGTATACTCTTTTATCAGACTGGCGGCTATTTCATTTTTTTGAATATAGTTTGAACCCTCATAAATTTGCGTTACTTTGGCGTCGCGCATAAATTTTTCAACCGGAAAATCTCTCATATAACCAATTCCGCCGCATAAATTTATACATTCTTGAGCGACTTCAAAAGCGGTATCGGACGCGAATAATTTTGCCATGGCCGACTCTTTGGTCCAGCGCCGTTTACTAAGTTTTTTCAATTCTTGCTTTAGCGGTGTTTTGTTTTTTATGGCATGGTCAATTGCTTCAAGCAGTACCTTGTCCATAGCTTTTGAAACCGTATATACCAATGCTCTCGCGGCTTCAATTTTTGTGGCAAGCTCCGCGAGTTTATGCCCTATTCCTTGAAATGAGGCGATACTTTGGCCGAATTGCTGACGGCCTTTTAAGTACGGGATTGTTTCATCCAGAGCTCCTTGAGCTATGCCTACCGCTTGCGCGGCTACGCCGGGTCTTGAATAATCAAAAGTTTCTTGCAGTATGAAAAGACCAAAACCTTCCGGGCCCAGTCTGTTTGAAACGGGAACTTTGCAGTTTTCAAAATTAAGTTCATATGTGGGATTTGCTTTTATGCCGAGTTTTTTTTCTTTTTTCCCCATCGTAAAGCCGGGAGTATCTTTACCGACAAGCAGAACGGATATTCCTCTCGCTCCCTTTGCGGGATTTGTGCTGACAAATATCACATATAAATCCGAAATTTTGCCGGATGAACAAAAATGCTTGGACCCGTTTACAATGTAGTTGTCACCGTCTTTAATAGCGGTTGTTGTAATTGATGCGGCGTCCGAACCCGCTTCAGGTTCCGTAAGGGCGAAAGCGACCAATTTTTTTCCCGAAGCTATGTCAGGCAGCCATTTGGCTCTTTGCTCGTCCGTAGCATACAAAAGTATGGGAATGGTTCCGAGCGCGGAGGTCGCCACCGGCAAAGATATTCCGGCGCATATTCTGGACATTTGTTCAATCGCAAGCGCTAAAGATGTGATGCCGCCGCCTATTCCGCCATAAACTTCAGGCAAGCAAAGTCCGAATAAATCCATTTTTTTCATTTCATTTAGAATTTCCAAAGGATATTCTTCTTTCTCATCGCAAGCGTGTCTAATCGGTTTTATTTTTTTTACCGCGAACTCATAGGCTATTTCAGATATGCTTTTTTGTTCTTCGGTGAAGTCCTGAATCATTACTATACCTCATAGTTTCTAAAATGAGCGAAAGCGCTTTTAGCGGCTTCTTGCTGAGCCTCTTTTTTGTTTTTCCCGGCGCCTATTCCGAGAACCCTCTTTTTCAGTTTGACTTTTACGGTAAATATTTTGGCGTGTTCCGGGCCCTCGGCGGACAAGACTTCATAATCCGGAGGTATTTTGAATTTTTTTTGGATTATTTCCTGCAGTTCGCTTTTATAATCTCGATGTTCATTTTCTAGGGACTGTTGCGTGAGCCAGCCTATCACGAAATCTGTTGCGGGTTTTATTCCGCCGTCAATATATACGGCGCCGATGACGGCTTCTATCGCATTGCTTAAAGTGCTGTTTCTTTTCTTTCCGCCGCTTTGCTGTTCTCCCATTCCCAAATAAATATATTCCCCGAGATTAATTTCTTTGGCCCATTTTGCGAGACTGGTTCGCGAGACCACATAGGACTTTATTTTGGATAGATATCCTTCGTCTTCCGACGGATATTTATCAAAAAGATAATAGGATACAATCAAACCCAAAATGCTGTCTCCCAGAAATTCCAATCTTTCATTATGCGCTTTAAAACCATGTTCCACAGAATATGATTTATGCGTTAACGCTTCCGTCAGCAGATTTTTGTTTTTGAATTTGTATCCTATTACAGTTTCAATAAGAGGCATTTCGTTTAATGAAAAAGGGGTTAAATTAACCCTTGGACATTTTATTTTTGATATAGTCTATCGCCTGTTGAACTTTTTGAATTTTTTCCGCGTCTTCGTCCGGTATTTCTATGTCAAATTCTTCTTCAAGGGCCATTACCAATTCGACCGTATCCAAAGAATCCGCTCCCAGATCCTGAACGAACTTGGCATCATTATTTACATCTGAAATGTCCACTGCCAATTGTTCGATTATTATTTTTTTGACTCGCTCTTCAAGGTTTTCTATCACTGCCATTTTTGTTCCTCCTGAGAAGGTATTATTCATGCTATCCGAATGTGGCGGTGTATCTACAAGTAGATTCCGCCGTTTACAGCTATGTTTTGCCCTGTGATATAAGAAGAATCGTCGCTTGAAAGAAACAATACTGCTTTTGCCACATCTTCCGGCATGCCCAATCGTTTCAGCGGTATCATTTCAAGCAATTTTTCTTTTGCTTCTTCTTTTAAATTTTCCGTCATCTTAGTCATTATAAATCCGGGAGACACCGCGTTTACTAAAATATTTCTTGAAGCGAATTCTCTTGCTAGAGATTTAGTAAGACCTACAATACCGGCCTTTGAGGCTGAATAATTTGCTTGTCCCGCATTGCCCATTTGACCGACGACCGACGAGATGTTTATTATTCTGCCCTCTCTTTGTTTGAGCATTGTTTTGGCCGCGGCTTTGCACATTAAAAAAGCGCCTTTTAGGTTAATATTTATGACATCGTCAAAATCTTTCTCATTCATCCTTAAGACAAGATTGTCTCTGGTTATGCCCGCATTATTTACGAGTATGTCCAGTTTAAAAAAAGAATCCAAAGTTTTTTGCACAATATTCGCGCAATCGGCTATTTTTGTCACATCGCCTTTTAAGCCTATGGATTTAGTCTGAAATTTGAATTCTATTTCTTTAGCCGCGCCGATTACAGCGTCTGAAACATCCATAAGAACGGTGTTTGCTCCATGCAAGGCGAAATGCTTGGCGATTTCAAGGCCGAGTCCCCTTTGCGCGCCGGTTATCAATGCGGTTTTTCCGTCAAAGCGTTTCATTTTCCCCTTGATTATCTTCCGTTCCGTTACTGTTTATTTTTTCTTTAAGCGATTCCATATTTTTAGCTATGCTCTCAACGATATTGGATTGAGACAAATTTCCGGCTACTTTTACGGCATTAAATATTGCTGTCGGATTTGTTTTTCCGTGACAGATTATGACAACTCCGTTAACCCCCAGAAGCGGAGCTCCGCCTAATTCATCGGGGTTCATTTTCTTTTTCAGGTCAACAAAAATTTGTTTCATCAGCATTGCGCCTATCTTATAGATGAATCTGCTATTAATCTTTTCTTTTAATATCGCAAATATTGCTTTAGCCATGCCTTCAGAGAGTTTTAAGGCTATATTGCCGACGAAACCATCTGCGACTACAATATCCGTCTTTCCTTCGGGCAAATCCCTTCCCTCCACCGGTCCATAAAAATTAATTCCGGCGTTTTTAAGCAAGGGGATTGTTTCAAGGATAAGATTGTTCCCCTTTGTTTCTTCTTCACCTATGCTGAGAATGCCCACCGTTGGGTTTTCTTTGCCAAGAACGGATTTTATGTAAATAGAACCCATAATGGCAAATTGAACCAAATGCCATGGTTTACTGTCTGAATTAGCGCCGGCGTCAATAAGCAATGTCATGCCTTTTATCGTCGGAAGAGGCACGCCTATAGCCGGGCGTATAATGCCTTTTATTCTCTTTATCCTAAGTAAAGACGCGACCATTGTGGCGCCGGTATTTCCCGCTGATACAAAAGCATCCGCTTTTCCGCATGCAACCAAATCGGCCGCGACCATTAAAGATGAGTTCGGCTTGCTTCTGCATTCATCAACAGGCTCTTTGCTCATTTCAATAATATCGGGGGCGTGCGCAATATGAAACCTATCGGAAGGCTCTGCTTTCAGCCTACGCAATTCTTCTCGTATTTCAGGGTCTCTGCCGACTAAAAAAATATTATGATTAAGATTTTTGTCGGCCAAAAGCGCGCCTTCAATATTTGGGCCTAATCCTAAATCTCCGCCATTGGCGTCAATAGCTATTCTCATACATTTATATTATTGGGGGTTTGAGTCTTCTTTTTTAGCTTCTTTTATAGGTGTTTCCACCTTGCCTTTATAGCTGCCGCAAGAAGGACATATTCTGTGAGGCAGGCGCATAGCGCCGCAACTGCCGCATAAACTTAAAGACTTAAGTTCAAGTTTGGAATTTTGACTGCGTCTGGAATCTCTTCTCGCTCTAGTATGTTTTCTCTTTGGATGTGGCATTTTTTTCGCTCCTTTTCAAGGCTATGCTCCCGCCTATGGCGGGACGGGCTATGCCCATCAAAACGGCCAAGGCTATGCCTATCAGATGGCTAAATCTTTTAAAATTACAAAAGCGTTTTCGTTTTGATAACTGCATTCACAATTCATTGTGTTCAAATTTGTTCCGCATATAGCGCAAATTCCTTTACAATCGTCGGAACACAGAGGTTTCATTGGAATTGAGATTGATAGCAGACTGGCTATTAGGCTTTCAATATCCGCTGATTTTTGCGAATAGTCATAAAGC
Source organism: Elusimicrobiota bacterium (assembly GCA_022013385.1). Lineage (GTDB taxonomy): Bacteria > Elusimicrobiota > Elusimicrobia > Elusimicrobiales > UBA9959 > JAKLQJ01. The sequence goes on along the minus strand of JAKLQJ010000187.1, from coordinate 397 downwards.
TCGGTAAAACTTTCTTTAGGTTTATATTCAAAGGCCTCATTGCATCTGGCGCATATAAGGCTTATCTTTCCTTTAATAAAACCTTGCGCAAGAATGGAGTCCGAGCCCGCGGAGAAATTAATATCTAAAAAGACTTCATTAACCTCATAGGATTTATCCAATACCTTGTTAAACAATGAGGCAGCACAAGTTCCCTTAATTTTAAGCCCTTTGTTGTCCTTTATATTATTAATGTCAAATAAAAGATTAGCGATATCCATAAGTTTCAATAGAATACCAATAAGGCGCCCATGTAGTCAATAAAAAAAATGTGGAATTTGTAATCGGTGAGTGAATAGCTTAATCATCTGGAATAGCTGGTAATAGTGTGCGCAGATCAATATCTGGATTATGGATA
>JAKLQJ010000186.1 GCA_022013385.1 Elusimicrobiota bacterium | reverse complement strand
TTGGATTGGCCTGTATTTTTCAAACTCGCTTTCAGCAAATACTTTGGCAATTTCTGCCGTTACTTTCCCCGCGTCTTCTAAAATTTCCTCTTCGTTAAATCTCAAAAAAACATTTAATTTCTCCGACCAATCTTTCATTGTCATTGGAATTCCTTTTTCGGCCTGATGCTCCGCGTAATCTAAATACATTGTTACAATCCTATTAAGCGATTTTATTTCTTTTTCATTAAGATAATTTTTCGCGATTGAAACATCGGATTTTAAAATTTTTCCATGCGGGGCTTTTTTCCAAGTCATAAGCCCCATATAATCTTTTTTATGATCAGCTCTTTTGGCGATAAGCTCCGCGGCAGTGTTGCCGTGCGTGGCATAATGAAGCTTGTTTTGCACAGTGGCGAAAAATTCTTTGCTCTCAAACGCTTTTGGCGAATAATCAATCGCCGTCGCGTAAATATCGGTGATTTTTTGATAAATCATCCGCTCGCTCGTGCGAATATCTTTAATTTCCTCATAAAGCTCTTCAAAATATCTGGCGCTGAAACGGGAACCATATTTCATTCGATTGATATCCAAGACATAACCCTTGTGGATATAGTTTTTCAAAATTTCCGTCGCCCACTGCCTAAACTGAATGCCCCGCTCAGAGTTGACACGGTAACCAATAGCGATAATCACCTCAAGAGAATAAAAAGAGGCATTTCTTTTTATTTCCCGCTTGCCTTCTTGTTGAACTTGTAAGAAATTCTTACAAGTTGCCGATTGTTCAATTTCACCGCTTGCATAGATATTTTTAAGATGTATTGTGATGTTTTGTGGGGTGGTGCCGAAAAGTTCCGCCATTTTCTTTTGTGTCAGCCAGATATTTTCTTCAGCATACAAAACCTCCATATGCACCGAACCATCTAATGATTGGTAAAAAACTATTTGATTGTCGGGTAACTTTTTCATAAATTTAACACCTCAATTTTCCCGCTTATTAGTCGCGGTAAAAGCAACTAACGATATTGTATATAAGGAAGTCCGACTTCCTTAGACTCTTTTTTCAAAATCTTGCGGGGTAGTATGGCAATATTACTCAAAGTCTCTGCGCCCTTTTTGAGAAGTTCTCTCTCGGCCTGTTGTCCGCGGGCCGGTATTTGATTCCTGTTAGTTTCTTTTTTGTGTTATTCTTCATCTTCAAGCTCATCCTCACAAGGCGGATACTGCAAAGGCGCCTTTCCGATACTTTCTAATATTAACGGTTTTAAATCCCATTTTTCGGCATTAAGTATCTCCTCGAGCTCTACATTAAACTGCCAGCTGTCGCCGTAATCAAAAAGAAAAAGCATTTTATCGCCCGGGCGCTTAAACACCTGCTGTATTTTTGTACGCTTCACACTTTTTACATGTGGCTCGGGCGGTTCGACATCATCAAGATCATAAAAAAGCTCATACGCTTTTTCAGAATCATAAGGCCGATTTAAATCATTATAGAATCCAAAACAATGATCAAAATAAAAGTCAAATGCCTGTGTAATCACTTTAGCGAAATTATACAGGCTTTTTGTCTCTGCGATCTGGATTTTGCGAATAATTCGGTTAGCCTGAGTAGGCGGATAGTCGTCGTAAAGCCATACATTAAAAATAAAATACTTAAGAGCGCGTTTTGGTTTCTGTGAGGATTTTTTGGTGTTTTTTTCAGACTTCTTTTGACACCCATCTAAAACATATGCGACTTTATGCCCGCAGGTAGCGCAAAATCCGTGTAAGACCACAACTCCGCCGCTAAATTCAACATTGTAATCGCGTATTGCCACTGCAGTTTTGCAATCCGAACACCAAACATTACTCAGAATTTGGCTTCTAATATCACTGGGCAGTTCCATCCATATTTTTAACGCTTCTTTTGCCATTATTCCCTCCTCATTTTTAATCAATACAAATTACGGCTCCGGCACATGTTAAGCCTTGCATTGTTCTATCATTTAAAACCGTTTTTCGCTTTGTTTTAAATTCTTTCTGAACACCACTAACTAACGATATTGTATATAAGGAAGTCCGACTTCCTTATATTTATGCAGAATCGCTTTTTGATATTGATTTTGCATAGTTTATTTTTTTGTTGCGCACTAACATTTAGAGCTCATGTATATTGCCCTGCGTTTATTTCTCTTCGTATTTTTCATTTTTCAGCATATCTATAACTAATCTTCCGCCGACACCGACATTTTCGGGTTTATGTTCGTTTATTGTAATCACATAGGCTTGTCTTGGAAACTTATATGCTTTTTCCATAGCATTCGTAATTTCCTTAACCAATACCTTTTTTACATTTACATCTTCAATTTTCGGACCATCAATAGTGGCATTTGGCATAATAAAGCCTCCTCTATAATTAGTGAAACAGACTGCGATATTCAAAATCTTGAAGAGTATATTTTACGGGGAAAATCGCCTTTCGCGTATTCTATTTCCTTTTCCATCTTTACAATAGCCTCATCGGCATATGCCTCTATTGCTTCCCCTATAAGTAAAATCTTATCGCCCGTTTCAATTTCCTTTCTTATTTTACATTCAATATGAGCCGCGCATTCATCAATAATGGGCGCTTTCACTTTGCGCGCCGCTTTTGGAGTTAGGCCTGTTTCCTTAAACTTATTCACTGTATAGCCCGAATGAAAACCGCAATAATATATCTTTGATTTCATTTCCTCTAGAGGCACATTAACAATAAACTCTTTTGTATTCTTCATCAATTCCCGAGAATAACAATTCTTGCCTATAGCGCATGCGATTAACGGCGGCTCTTTTGATACAGGCATACAAAAACTAATCGTTATAATATTTGATTTTCCGGCGATATCGCCGCATGTAAGCAGGAAATGCCTCATTGGCCACATAAACTCTAAATATTCAACCTCAACTTTCATTGCAACCTCGCTTCCTTATACTTTATTATCAGTTTCCCCTTTTGTTTTCGTGTCAATCTTTTTAGCGCCGCTTCCGCTTGAACCGCGCGCTTATAATACCTGTAATCTTTATGCCAGACTAGTTTTACCGGCAATCTCCCCCTCGTATATCTTGCGCCCTTACCTTGATTATGGCATTTGAGTCTTTTATCCAAATCATTCGCGTATCCGGCATACAATGTGCCGTCAGAGCATTTTAGAATGTATGTAACAAAATGTCCGTTTCGTATTTTTTTCATCATATGTAACCAGTACAACCGCGTAGGTTGTACTGGTTTATTTGAATATATAGCCTGTTTGTTTTGCCCAAAACAAAAGATCAAGTTCATCCATTGGAATATTCATTTTTTTAGAAAACCGCCGCATTTTGCTTTCAATATCCACATACATTTTTCCGGTCATAGTTTTTGGCAGTTCCTTTATTACCTTATATTTTACAAGATTGCGCAGTATGTGAATATCAAGTATTGCTAAGTCGGAGCCAAAGCCTATATTTCTTAAAAAATGACCGGCTTCTTTATAGCCGAGACCCTTGATGTTTTTAACAAACCATTCCCTTGTGCCGAAAATATTTTTTTTGTCTATTCTGGACTTTATATCGATGCTTTTGCCTTTGATAAGAGTGTTTCTGGCGTTTGCCAAATATGCCGCTTTATTATTATGAAATCTCACACCGCTTATATTGCGGCTTATTTTTTTGGCTGACGCTTTTAAAAGAAGTTTTTTGCTTTTGAGATTTTTAACAGCCGCGTCGCATGAAACGGCTTTTGACTGGGGCGTGAATATGCAAAATGCGAGTTCAGCGAATATATCATTGTCGGTCATATGATATATTTCGGCAAACTCTTTTAAGCGTTTTTTTATTGCAGGTTTGCGTTTTTTGTATTCAAACAATAAATCTTTCATATTAGGTTAACCGCAGACACCTCGGAGGTGTTTATTTATGCGCTGTTTCTTTTAATTTTCTGCGCGCCGCGCAAAAAGGACAGAATTTTTCAATTTTGAATATGGCTTTTGAAATTTTTAAATCAGGATAAGCTCTTGTAAAAATACATAAAGGGCAGATAGAGCAGATAAAGGCCAATAGCTTAATTATCGTTTTAGGCATTATTTTTTAATCCTCTTGCGTTTTTTTGTAACAGTTTAGTCCGATTATTTCTCCGTCGCAGACTTAGTAACGGTTTAGACAGAACAAGCCGTTAAAACCTTCCCCAACCCCGCGGGAATCTCCCGCCTATGGCGGGACAAAGAAGCATAACGGCTACCCACGGGGTTTTTGCCATGTTGCAACTACAAACAGCTAAACTGTTACATTTTTTTTTCTGTATTCCGTATTTTAAAATTATATATTTTGTCTTCTTACCGTTCCTCCACACCTCCATACATCCATGCCTCTATTCTTCATATGTTATACTTCTATTTCTTCCCCCGTTTTTATTTCAATAAAATTTTCGCCATATTTTTCTTTAAACATTTTCATGGCTTTATTTCCCGAGCAATGCGAAGGAGCGGCTTTCTCAATTTTTAATTCTTTGAATTTTTTCAGTATTTCCGCTATTGTTTTTTTAAACTTGTTTTTAAGATGAAAACCGCCGATCACTGAATAAATATTTCCGGGAATATTTTGCTTGGCGTTTTCAATAATGTTTATTATTCCGGGGTGAGCGCAGCCGGTAAGAACGGTTAAGCCCTTTGGGGTTTTTAGGATAAGGCTTTGCTCGGGTAAATATCTTCCCATATATTTGCCAGCGATACTGCCCGTGGCATAGATATTTTTTTGTATTTCGGCGAAATTTTCATTTTCAATCAATTCCGCGCCGAATTCTTTAACTTTCTTTTTAAATTTCTTGCTGAAATCGGGGCAGGCATAAACTTTTAATTTTGGGTTTTCTTTTAGAATAGCCCATAAGCCGCCTGTATGATCGTAATGGTCATGCGATATGACGATTGTTTTTATATCGGAAATATTTATGCCGGCGGTTTTCATGTTTTTTAAAAGAGGTTTTGGGTTTTCGCCCGTGTCAAAGAGGATTTTGCCGTCAATTAAATATGATAAACCCCAGCCCGTTAAGTATTTTTTGTTATTTGTGAAGCGGTCAAAAATAATTTTTATGTCCATAAAATTTATATCCTCATTGATATTGCCTGTAAAATTCAATTATAACAAAAAGTTTTACGCGATTGTGCGCGCGAAAAAATTCGACAAACACATTTATAATTCTGTATCATAAAACAAGATGGAGATTTTAGATAAAAACGATTCAACAGATATAAATGGCGGTGTGGTTTCTCAAATCAGAAAAATTACATACGCGGGGCTGATTGTAAATGTTGTTTTGTTTATCGTTAAGCTCGCGCTTGGCATATTGGGACATAGTCAGGCCGTTGTTGCCGACGCTATTCACTCCCTTTCAGATTTGATCACGGATTTTGCCATTATTTTTGGCGTGAAGTTTTGGTCTAAACCCGCCGATGATTGCCATCCTTACGGACATAGGCGAATTGAAACATTCATAACCGCTATTATAGGTCTTGTTCTTGTAGCGGCCGCCGTCGGTATCGGCTATAATGCTCTTAGCACCATTAGAGATGCGCATATAGAACAACCATGTTGGATAGCTTTTATGGGGGCTTTAATCTCTATTGTTTTTAAGGAAGTTCTTTATCACTGGACAATTAAAGTAGGTAAGCGTTTAAAATCTTCCGCAGTTATTGCCAATGCTTGGCATCACAGAACGGACGCTTTTAGTTCAATTCCCGTTGCTATCGCGGTGGCGGCGGCTACTTTAAATGAAAATTGGATTTTTTTAGATCATATAGGCGCCATTGTGGTTTCAATTTTTATTTTATCCGCGGCGTGGAAAATTATGCAACCGGCTATAGCCGAGCTTTTTGATGCGGGCGCTTTTGAGCATCATAAGAAAGAAATACAAAATATTATTCTGAATACTTCTGGCGTCAAGTCTATTCATAAGCTTCGCACGCGCAGGGTCGGCTCCGGCCTGTATCTTGATGTTCATATTCAAGTTGCTCCCGCCATGAGCATTCTGGACGGTCATGAGATATCGGGATTGGTAAAACGCAAACTTTTAAACGAAGGCCCAGATGTTATTGATGTTATTATCCATATTGAGCCTTACGATTCTGTCTGAAAATTTATTTTAAAATTTAATCTTGAAGCAAATAATAGGCAATCGCTTTATAAAATGTTGAAACGGCTAAAATCGCGCAATGGCGATGATTTTCGGGAAGCCCATCATTTAAGGCTTTAAGTATTTTTTGGGGAGAAATGGACATGGCCTCATCAATTGATTTTCCGAGCGCAAGTTGCGCCACTGTTGAGCCGCAGGCAATTGTAGCTTCGCATCCCATTTGGGTATAAAATTGTATATCCGTAATGATTTTATTCGTGATGACAATATAAAATTCCATATCATCGCCGCAGATACCTTTTAAATAAGCGCTTACTGACGGATCATTCATCCTTCCGAAATGTTTGGCCGTCCGAGAAGCATAGCTTTTTGATACGGCACTCGGCATAGCCTTGGGATTTTTGGCAAGAGCTGATACTTTTTTAAAAGAGGCCTTCGATTTTTTTTTCATAACTAAATGATAACAAAAAATATCGTTTGAATAAATGATTTATTAAAAATGGCAATCGCGCTGTTTTTTCACCAAAAGGCGCCTGTTGCCTTTTAAATAACCTCATTATCAATTTTATTCCATATCTCTCGCAATTTATTGGAAGTCTCGGAATTGGGGGCATATTCTATTATGGTTTTTCCCTCCACCATCGCTTCAACCACGGTTTTATCAAAAGCCAGTTTGCCTAAGACGGAAATATCATTATTCTTGCAATAAGCTTCTATTTTTTTGCTCATGACCGGATTTAAGTCGTATTTATTTATTATTAGCTTAATCGGCGCATTAAAATGTCTGGCTGTTTTTATGATTCTATCGGCGTCATGCAATCCAGACATTGTGGGTTCCGTTACAATTAAGGCGCAATTGACCCCGCTCATAGATGCTATTACAGGACACCCTATTCCGGGAGAGCCGTCAATTATAATCCAATCGCTTTTAAGCTTTTGACCTATTTCATTCGCTTGTTTTTTTACCAATGAAACCAATTTTCCCGAATTATCCTGAGCTATTCCAAGTTTGGCGTGCGCGAAATGGCCGAATTTAGTATCTGAAACAAAATATTTGCCTTTTGGATTTTTTTGCATGGCAATCGCTTTTTGAGGGCAGGCAAAGGCGCAGAAATTACAGCCCTCGCAGGCTATCGGATTGACCAAAAAATCTTCGCTTATCGCGTCAAATCTGCAAAGCCGGCGGCATAAGCCGCATTCATTACAGAGGTCTTTGTTTATGACCGCTTCCGTTCCGCTTAAAAATTCCTGCTCTTCTTTTATTTTCGGTTTAAGAATAAGATGAAGGTCGGCGGCGTCAACATCGCAGTCGGCCAGTACTTTGTTTTTCGCTAAAGAGGCAAAAGCTCCTGTTATAATCGTTTTGCCCGTCCCGCCTTTTCCGCTTATAATAACCAGTTCTCTCATTTTATCCTTTCTTTAATGTTTTCATATAAAGCGATAAACTTCTTCCTATATTCGGGCAAAGCCTCAATAATGGGTTTGCCTTGAGAATAAGCTTTGGCGATATTTTTAGCGAAAGGTATTTTCATTATTATGGGTATATTTTCATTTTCACAATATTCAACGGTTTTATCATCGCCCAAATCCGAGCGATTAATAAGAACTCCAAACGGAACATTAAGTTTGCGCAGAACCTCAACCGATAAAATCATATCATTGAGTCCAAACGGTGTGGGTTCGGTGACAAGAACGCAAAAATCGCTATTGCTGACGGATTCAATCATTGAACAGGATGTTCCCGGCGGGGCATCAATAATATTTATCATTTCGGGTTTTACCCTGTTTTTCACCTCTTTTATAATGGGCGAAGCCATCGCCTCCCCTATATTCAACTTTCCGCCGGTAAACAGCAAATTTCCTTTTTCGCCCGTTTCAATAAATCCTATATTTCTGTTTACTTCCTTTATCGCTTTTTGCGGGCAAAAATATTCGCAAGCTCCACAGCCGTGGCAGAGTTCCTTAAAAATTAAAACATCGGTTTTTAGCGCGGCGATTGCTTTATAAGCGCAAACCTCACTGCATTTGCCGCAAAAGTCGCATTTTGATTTATCAATTTCGGGTACAGAAATGTAAACAGGCGCTTTTGAATTTATTTGAGGTTTTATGAATATATGGGAATTCGGCTCTTCCACATCGCAGTCCAAAAGATGGACTTTTCCAATGGCAAGAGCCAGATTAATCGCGATAGTTGTTTTACCTGTTCCGCCTTTTCCGCTAGCGATTGAAATAATCATACATAGTTCAGTTAAACTGTTTTTTTTATTCTGTTTGCTTTACTGACACACTGCTATCTGTAGCGCTGTGTTCTATTTTTTCCCAAAGTTAGAATCAACGCTCGGTTTTTCCGCCGGTTTCAATTCTCCAGTTTTATATTTTTCTATCGTTTCTTTAACAGTTCCGGATATTCCCGTGATAATATCAATTTTAGCCGCTTGCAAAGTTTGAAAAGCGTTTGGCCCGACATTGCCGGTTAAAACCGCTTTCACATCTTTATTTGACATAAGCTGTCCGGACTGGACACCTACTCCGCCCATGCCGTCAAGATTCGGATTTTTTATCGCTTCAAATTCCAAGGTTTCGCTGTCCGCGATAATAAAATACAGGCATCGTCCGAATTTTTTATCTATTTGCGATTCTAAACTATCGCCTTGCGATGTTATACATATTTTCATAATTTCACTTTCTCCTTGAACTTAATGATGATGTTCTTCATGGTCGCATTCGTTTTTATCAAGGCCATAGCCTTTTCCCGCTCCCGGCTTGCATGAGCTTTCGCCGCCTTTTAAGTTTCCATTTTTAAGCTTTTCAATCACATCGTCAATTTTTCCATTTGCGCCAAGCACAGTTTCTATATTGAATTCTTTAAAGAAAGTTTGAGCTCTCATTCCCATCCCGCCCGCGACAATGCAATTTACGCCGTGTTCATTCAAGAATTTTGGTATTAAGCCGGGTTCATGTCCCGGATTATCCAAACTGGATTTACTAACTACCTTGCCGGTTTCAATGTCCACAATAGTAAATGACGGACATCTTCCAAAATGCATAGATACCGAATCACCTTCGGTTGATATAGCTATTTTCATATTTTATTATCTCCCTTTCCCTGTAATTAAATTAAGCATGAACGCGCGTCAATTACCACACACTTTCCTTCGCTCTTATTTATGTGCTTAATCCTTCCTTTTGGCACACTGTTTTATTCGGGGCTTTTTCTTTCAGATTCCAATTCGCTTACGCAGAATCAATATCATTTTGCATCGTATTAATTTCTTCTTTGAGTATATTGAGTTCCTGTTGAGGCGTAAATTCCGGCGCATTGTAATAATTTCCCGCATTGGCGCCTAAACCAAAACCTCTGCCCATGCCTCTGCCAAGCCCCATCCCACAGCCGCGGCCCCCCATGCCAAAACCTCTGCCGAAGCCTCGTCCTCTGATTGCGCCTTGCGTATTACCGACACAATCCCCCAAGCCTCTTCCTGTAAATGGTCCTTCTCCAAAAGGCCCTGTTCTATCTCCACCCGGCATAATATCCCCTCCTTTATTTTTTCACTTATAATTCCTTAATTAACGAGAACTTTGGCCTCTTCCTTTACCGCCCCTGCCCATACCTTTGCCGGGGCCTCTACCTAAGCCCATGCCCATTCCACGGCCCCTGCCCAAACCTTGGCGATTTGTATTTCGGACATCATCAGTTTCATTAGTACCGCAATTTCCCATGCCTCTTCCCGTTTTTGGTCCTTTTCCGTCTGGTCCCGTTCCATTTCTTCCTGGCATAATTTCCTCCTCGCTGTTTCTTTTTACCCTGATGCCTTTGCTTTGTTTTTTTGTTATTTAGCTTTTAGCCGTCTGGCTGCCAAGCTGTATATCACTGTAGCGCTGTACTGATTTGTTTTGCTGTTACTGTAGCTCTGTATCGCTGTATCACTGTCGCGCTGTTAATTTACTGCATTTCTCGCATAATCCGTAAAATTGAATAAGATGATTTGAAATTTTAAAATTAAACTTTTTTGAAAGAGCTTTTTCAGTTTTATTCAAAAGCTCAATTTCCTTATTTATAAAATCCGTATAGTCTATTATTCTATTGCAATTGGTGCAGACCAAATGATGGTGATGCTCTTTTTTGGAATCTGAATGCGCCAATTCATATCTTGATCTTCCGTCGCCAAAGTCAAATTTAAAAATAAGCCTCATTTGGGCAAGCACTTCCAATGTTCTATACACAGTGGTAAGGCCGATATTGGGATATCGCTTATGCACCGCAAGATATATATCCTCGGCGCTAAGATGAGCGGAAGTTTTATCTAAAGTTTCTATTATCGCTTGTCTGGGTATTGTAAACCTATGTCCGCAACCTCTAAATTTCCCTTTCCACCACGGCGGACCTTTCCCATCTCCTCTCGGCATTTCAAATCTCCTTATTGATAATGATTATCATTATCAAGTATACACCTTTATTCTATTTTTGTCAAGTATCCTTTCGGTTAGATTATATTTGATTCGATTCGTTTTCTAATGAATAATTTGAACAAAATGCTATAATTCTAAATATGAGAAAAATTCCATATTTCTATCTTGATAAAAATATATTTACCATTGAGGATATAGACTGGATAATGATGTCGCCCGCCAAACGCTTTGTAGAATCGACTAAACTATGGAATCATTATAAAGCTATGGGAGGTAAATTTGATTTCGACACCAATATTCAAAGTAATATCCGTTCTAAAAGAAAAAAGAGTTAAATCCCTTTTAATAGGCGGCCAGGCCTGTATAATATATGGCGGAAGTGAATTTAGTAGAGATTCGGATTTCGTCATACTTTCCGAAGATAAAAATTTAGAAAAAATAAAAGAAGCCTTATGCATACTAAAAGCAGAAGCTGTTTATTTCCCAAAGTTTGAAAAAGATTATTTAGAAAGAGGTCACGCCTGCCATTTTAGATGTAAAGCCAAGATTGTGAAAGATTTTCGAGTAGATATAATGTCAAAACTCCGTAATTGTGATGATTTTCCAAAATTATGGAAAAGAAAGAAAATTATAAGAATTAAGGGCGTAGGAAATATTAATATCATCTCCCTTGAAGACCTTGTGAAAAGCAAAAAAACCCAAAGAGATAAAGATTGGCTTATGATAACCCGTCTTGTGGAATCTGACATAATAAAGTGTAATTTTAAGGAAAACCAAGCGAAGATACTTTGGTGGATGAATGAATCAAGAGTGACTAAAACTCTTATTCACTTGTGTGAACTTTATCCAAAATGCGCGCGGAAAGCCGTTTTAAAAAGAAAATTGTTAAACTTCGCGATTAAAAAAAATGAAGCCGGAATTATTTCCGGATTAAAAAAAGAAGAGATGGTTGAAAGAAAAAAAGATATAAAATATTGGATGCCCCTAAAAAAAGAGCTTGAATCCCTACGATTAAACCGCTAAAAACAAATTTTTGCCAGTTTTGATAGACATAGTTCGTGACACCCTTTCCACCCCGCCTATGGCGGGATACCTCGTAGCTTGTCCCGCCCCCGCCACTACGGCATCGGCGGGTTTCCGCCACTAAATCTTTGGCGGACTTCCGCCACTACAACTTCGGCGGACTCACCGATGTAGTAATGGGGAGCACCGATGTAGTAATGGAGAGCGCCGATGTAGTAATGGAGAGCGCCTAAGTAGTATTGGCGACAAGGCGGGAACCCGGCATACCAGTTTAGCTGTTTGTAGCTGCAAAGCTTGTGGAACACGAGCCTATGGTTCATCAGATGTCGTGAACTTTGTGAACAACCTCTGCCTCTAAAATAGGTAAAACCCCATTTGTTTTGATGGCTAAACCGTTATTAAGTCTTCGACGGAGAAATAACCGGACTAAACTATTACAACCAGAATATTAACCGTTCATCAAAGGTCATATGAAAAACACCTTGTAATAGAAAATCCGAGCTGTTTCAGCTCATCAAGTGAAAATATTTCAATTTCAGATTCGGTAAATGCTGTCACTGTTTTTTCCTATAAGCTTGGTCAGGATGATTTTTATTACTGGGATATTTCAATTCAAGAAGGCCTTTGGATACCATTAAAGAAATATAATGCTGTTGCAAAAAAACAGGATTACGATTTAATAATTTTGACAATTCATCCAACTTTACAAAATGGCCATCGCATAATTGAATAATAATTTTTTGCATGGTCTCGCTAACTAATTTTTTAGGTAGTTTTTCCATTCCTAAAGATTTAATGATTTTATCTAGTTTCATTGGTAAATCTTGGGAGTTCTTTGTCAAACCTTGGGAGTTCTTTGTCAAACCTTGGGAGTTATCTGTCAAACCTTGGGAGCTTCCAAATAAATCTTCCCAGTTTTTTGACATATTATTTATATAATCCTCAAGAGCTGGAATTATATTCGGAAGATGATAAATACTGCCTCTTGTTTCCCCTTCCTTTATTAACATTTTTTTTTGAACAAGATTTGAAAGAGCAACAGAAATGTCTTTAGGATGGCTAGGCGATATTTCTTTTATTCTTGAATGAGAAACTTTATCCTCAGCAGCAGCGGTTATAAGTATAATCCGTTCAAGTTCAGGAAGCCTTCTAAATTTTCTACCAAAAAGCTCATCAAGCTTTTTTTCAACTTCTTCAGGAATTAAACTAATCATTCTTAACAGAAGTACAGTTCGCTCAGGTTCCTCTCGAAACTCAAGAAGTTGAGGAGCTCTCCAATGTTGTTCCTGCCAATTACGGTAAATTTTAGGAACACCCGAGCTCGCGTGATCTCCAAAGCCGACATACCTAAACATATCTTGAATGCGTCTATTTCTGCAATCGCTAATACCTCCATTGATAGCTTGTTGAATAGGAACTCGCATAAGTCCCGGATTTCTAAAGCCAAACATATCGGAACGCTTCACAACCAAAATTGAAACCCGCTCCGTAAAATCCGCATGAATTAAACTGAAGTTCCCCCGCTAGTGTAGTGCGTCGTAAATAACTTGACATTTACTATTTACGCATCTTGCGTCGTGGTTTTAACCCCGCGGGTTTTTTCTACAACCAAGTTTACCCAACCCACGGGGTAAAAACAAGCATTTAAATGTAAAGAAGTG
>JAKLQJ010000020.1 GCA_022013385.1 Elusimicrobiota bacterium | reverse complement strand
GATTGCCAAAATCGGCGCCTTTCAATACTTCCATGTCTCCGGCTTTAACTGTTGCCATAAAACCAAACACAATTACTGCCGCTAAATAAACTTTTTTCATTTTTCCTCCTATGTTGTACTTAACCTAGTATACCACATTGACTAACTTCACAATAAGGGCATTTAGTCCCCCCTTTTTTTGGGCATTTAGTCCTATTGCCCTATGTCAATATTTAATTTTTAAACCCGAAGTTTGGCGGCAAAAGCTTTATTAAGCTTGCCGAGTATTTCAGACATATAGGCGTTCACTTCTTCATCCGTAAGCGTCTTTTCCGTTGAAGAAAATGTAAACCTGATTGTGATGCTCTTAAAATTCTCGCCTATATTCTTGCCCCTATAAATATCCGTAAGTTCAATTTTAGCCAAATGAGGAATTTTTGAAACCGTTTTTTCTATATCAGCCCATTCTCTATTTTTATCCAGAATAACGGATAAATCCCGCCACATAATGGGGAATTCAGAAACCGGACGCATTTGCTTTATATTCAGATGAAAATCTTTTTTATGCGAGGCGATTAAACCGGCCAAAGAAAATTCAAAGTACCATATATTATTATTCTTAAAGCCGTTACCGTCGCTCGCCTTTGGGTTTAATTGTCCCATAAAACCTATATTTTTTCCCCTCAATAATATTTCAAGAGAATTTCCCGAATGCATAAATCCGGGAACAGCGGAAACTTTCACGAATTTTAAATTATCAAAACCTTTAAAAGCATAATTTAAAGCCCCTTTAAGATGATAGAAATCCGCATTTTCCCCCGAGCTTTTCCAAAATCGTTCGCCAGAAAATACTCCGTGCATAAGCCCCGCGAAACGCGTTTCTTCCTCATGCCCTTTTTCATTTCTGCTATAAACATTGCCGACTTCAAAAATGGAAACGGATTCCGTTTGACGATTTAAATTATACTTCAAAGTCTTAAGAATGCCGCAGACAAGAGAAGTTCTTAAAAATTGATACTCAAGCGATAATGGATTTTTAATACGCACACAATCACACTCGTTCAATAAACAGCTCTTAATCTCTTTGGCGGATATAAAATCATAATTATAAACCTCGGAAAACCCCAAAATTGAAAATTTATTCCGCAAATCGGAAGTAATCATAAAAGCTGATGTCGCGCTCGCTTTCATTATTTTCATTTCGGATTTTGAAGGGATGATATCATAACCCATAAACCGGCCGGTTTCTTCGGCCAAATCACAAATACCTTCCATATCCCGCCTATAACTTGGAACTGAAAATTGCCAAGGCTTACAATCTCTAATATCGGGTTGAACCGCTTTTAAACTATTAAAAATATCCGCCTCGCTTAGATTGGTTCCAAGTATTGAATTGATTTTATCGGGATTTACTTCAATCACTTTGGGCTGATACTTTGCGGGGTAACTATCATTGACAGCCTCTATAGACGCCTTAGAACAAGCATCCATTATTATTTGCGCTATGCGCCTTGCGCTTTGTAATGTTATTTCAATATCCGCGCCTCGCTCAAATCTGTATGAGGATTCCGTCTTTATGCAGGTTAATCCGGATGTTCTCTTTATTAAAGAAGGCTCAAAGTAAGCGGATTCTATAAGTATGTTTTTGGTCTTCGGAGATACAGCCGTTTCGCTTCCGCCTATAATACCGGCAAGAGCGATAGGTTTTTCACTATCGGCTATTACAAGAAAATTTTCGGATAATTTTAAATCCTGACCGTCCAAAGTATTTAAAGTTTCTCCCGCTTTGGAAAATCTGATTTTTATCCTTTGACCCGATAATTTATCAAAGTCAAAGCAATGCGTGGGCTGTCCTGTCTCAAACATAACATAATTTGAAACATCTATGAGTAAATTATTTTTCGGATTTACATCCATAGCCTTGAGTCTTGATTTAATCCGGTCGGGAGTTTCAACGGCTTCAACATTTTTTAAAACTATCGCGCTATATCTCAAACAATGCTTTGGATTTTCAATTTCAACGGAAATAGATTTCTTTTCGGCATCTTTAAATTCATTTGTTTTCAAAGGCTTAAAAGGCAAATCATAAAAAGAGCATAATTCTCTGGCCAGAGCCATGTGCGAAAGGCCATAAGATTGATTGGGGAGTATTTCAAAATCCAATATAAAATCTTCTTTCTTAAAAAGGTTTTTTGCGTCTATGCCTATGGGAGTATCTTCGGGCAGAACCAAAATCCCGCCATTATCAAAGCCTTCAATTCCGAGTTCGCCCGCCGAACATATCATCCCCGATGATTCAATGCCTCTTATCTTGGCCTTTTTTAACTTTTCTCCTTGAAGTTCGGCGCCAACCGGCGCAAATGTTATTTTTTGCCCGACCGCTATATTCTCAGCTCCGCAAACAACTCTAAAATTATTCTCGCCTGTGTTCACATGACATAATGACAATTTGTCGGCATTAGGATGCTTTTCTATTTTAATAATTTCACCGGTTACAACGCTTTTAAAAGAGGCTCCGATCCTTTGAATATCCTCAACCTTAAAACCTATTCTAATGAATTTTTCAACAGTTTCCTCAACGCTTAAATCCGCGTCAATAAAATCCATTAACCAGCTATAAAGTATTTTCATCGTATTGCCTTTTTCTTTTAATAATATGGTATCTCTTTGTATAAATTTACAGTCTTTTCATAATTAAAAAAGCGTTGGAATACTTAATTCTTGAATTATATTGTTAATTCTTTTTCTCGCTATTTTGTAATAATCATTGTCAAGTTCGTACCCATAAAAAAATCTCTTTAAAATTAAACATGAAATCCCTGTGCTAGCGCTACCCATAAAAGGATCTAACACAGCTTGGTTTTCCCATGTTAAAAGTTTGACTAAATGATGCATCAGCTTAACAGGTTTAAGTGTCGGATGAACATTAAAATCTTCCGCATATTGCCTTACCTTAGGAATCAAAAAAAATTTATCAAAACCATCATTAAATTTTTCTGTTCTTAGAATATTTGGAGCAACTCTTCCATTGGGATGGGGATTGTGTCCTACTTTTGTTTCTCCTTGATCATATGGCACTCTTGTTTGCTCAATATTTAAAGCGCCTGTTCCATATTTTATAATGTTTTGCGCTACTGATATGTTTTTTTCAATCGGTTTTTGAATTAAAATTATCGGTTCGTATGCAGGCTTAACTCCAAGTCCACATCCCTTATACATCATACCCAATTTGGACGAAGGCCCTAACTTATCTTTTGCATATCTATTTTTATAACTTTTAGCTCCGTTTTTCTTGTAACCCTGAACATACTTATATGTTCCCACTTTATTACTTTGAACCCCCAATTCCTTATCGATATCAAGCGAAAGATCTCTGCTTTTTGGCATGCCATTTAATTGCGCCCAAAACATAATATCCTTAATGACAAAGTCACTATCTTCTAAATCAACCATCAATCGATGCATAAGTCTTACTGATGAGAACACAGCGCCAAAGCCACCTGGCTTTAACGCTCTCAAACAATCTTTCCAAATTTGCTTGTTTGGCAAATCTTTATCCCAATAATTATTTTGATAGGAAATGCCGTATGGAGGGTCTGAAATTAAAGCCTCTATAGAATTGGGCTTTAAATCAACCAAGCCATAACAACTTTTATTAAAAATCTTTAATTTCTTTGATATTTGATAGTGTGACATATTCAGCCAAACCCCGTTGATAATTTATAATGAGTTCTAGAACTTGTTTTTTTCCTTTATCTGGAGGATACACAATGCTAAATTTATAATTTTTAATCAAACTTTGTATTGCAATATTTTGAGTTGAACGACTACCACTTTTTCTGTTTTTTACCCTATCAAGAAAATATACCCCTAATTTTTTGTGCTGCCCATAGACAATAAATTACAAATCACTGGCGTTTTTCCAGACAGCAATTGCGTAAAAAGTCTTTTATTGCTAAATGCTTTTGCTTTTTCTTCATTAGTGTCATTTCATGTTCCACCAAGCCTGAGCGAAGTAATTGAACATTCTTTTATTTCAAGAAATTCATTTGACTTACTTTTTTTGCATCAAAACCGTGTTTATCAAAATTAATCAAATCAAACCCCATATAATTTGCAACTATTGTATCACGAATGGTATTGATAGTCGTATCAGTATCGAATATTTTAAATTTGTCTTGAAATTTTGAAAGTTCACTAAGAGCAAGAATCCCCAGCGTTCTAAAGTTAGCAGGGATTGCTCTGTAATCGCCTTTTTTAAAAATATTCATGAATTATATATCCTAAAATCACAAAATATCTAAAACTTATTTTTCAAAATTGGTCGTTCGGTCGTACATATAACTTCCGATATTGTACGCTTTTTTATTCCTTAAATTAGGCAGAGCAAGCCGTTGATACAAGACTCTGTCAGTGCCGTATCAGGCGCTATGCGTGTCAGACGGCCAAATTAATTGTGTCCACGCTATACTCATGGGATAAACCCATGACAGGAGCATGACAGGAGCATGACAGGCCATCATACACAGGCAACGAAGCTATGCTTCATAAAGTGTCGGAAACTATGTGAACGACCACGACACGATAGCGTAGTCCACGCTGCAGCTACAAAACAAATAGACTGGCTAAACTTTGAAATTCCTATTCCTTAAATTACAATTGCTTAAGTATCCTCAAATCATTCTCATATAAAACACGCATGTCTTTTATGCCGAATAAAAGCATGGCAAATCTTTCAATGCCGGCGCCAAAGGCAAAACCGCTCCATTTGTCGCTGTCATAACCGCAGGATTTAAGAACTTTCGGATGAATGACGCCGGCGCCAAGAACTTCAATCCAGCCCGTATCTTTACATACGGGACATTTCCCTTTTTTATCATTGCCTATAGGAGGGCAAAAAACGCAAGACATATCCACCTCGGCGCCCGGTTCAACAAAAGGAAAATAAGAAGGCCGAAATCTCAATTTAGCCTTTTCGCCGAAAAGCTCTTTAATAAAAGTTTCAAGCGTCCATTTTAAATCCGCCATACTGACATTTCTATCAACATAAAAGCCTTCTATTTGATAAAAAACAAAAGAATGGCTGGCATCAATCGCGTCGCGCCTAAATACTCTGCCCGGCGATATTATGCGCAAAGGCGGCTTGAGTTTTTCCATCGTTCTTATTTGAACGGGAGATGTATGAGTTCTTAAAAGCAAATCTTTGTTTTTTGAGTCTTTGATATCACTGTAAAAAGTATCGTGCATATCTCTTGATGAATGGTCTTCGGGTATATTAAGGGCTTCAAAATTATAATACTCGTTTTCAATAAACGGACCTTCGGCCACTGAAAATCCGAGTTTTAAAAATATTTCGGTAATCTTGTTTATTGTTTGGGTAATCGGATGGAGGCTTCCCTTTGAATAAGGATAAGCGGGTAATGTTAAATCAAAATCATTTTTGATGCCTGACGGAGAAGAAACCGAGCCGAATTTATTTTTCAGCTCTGATAATTTATTTGCTATTTCGGATTTTAAAGTATTGCCCAAATGTCCCAACAACTTCTTTTCTTCCAAAGAAAAGTCTTTTAAATCCCTCAAAAGAAGCGTCAAAAAACCTTTTCTGCCGAGATATTCGGTTTCAAAGGCATTTATATTGCTCGCGTTTGATTTAACAGCGGAATCAAAAAACCCCTTTCTTATGGATAATAATTTTTCTTTCCACTCGGCGGAATTCATTTTAAGGCTGTTTTTGACAGCATGATAAGCTGCTTAAAGGACTGAGGATCTTTTATGGCAATCTCCGAAAGCATTTTTCTGTTAAGCCTAATATCCGCTTTCTTAATGCCGTTTATAAATTTGCTATAACTCATGCCCTCTTCTACGGAAGCGGCATTGACTCTTGAAATCCAAAGCCTTCTCATATCGCTTTTTTTATCCTTTCTATGAATATAAGCCGTAGTCAAAGATTTATCAAGCTGTTGAATGGCTTGCCGAAGACGATTCCTTTTATTGCTGTAATTGCCTTTGGTTTGTTTAAATATTCTCTTTTTTCTTTTGTGTCTCTGAACACTATATTTTATTCTCATAATAAAAAAACCCGCTTCCTAACCCGTACATTGTTTATTGGTCTTTTAAAAAAGTTTATAAACGCCGGCGCGTAGGCGTAACGGCTTCTCCTTAATATTTATTTGTATGGCAGATAGTCTTTTAGGACTTTGCCTTCAATATCATTTTTCTCAACGACACAGACTGTTCTGAGCTGGCGGCCTCTTTTAGCCGACATACCGGATAAAAGATGACGAAGACCGGATTTCCGATGCGTCCACTTTCCGCTCGCTGTTTTTTTAAAGCGTTTTTTCGCGCCGCTGTGAGTTTTCATTTTAGGCATAGCAAATGGAACCTTCTTGAGTTAGAGTTAGTTTTGAGTCAGTTTGATATATATTATATTAAATTTACGACCAATATTCATAACGCTACGCTACGCTGCCTGCCCGACAGCAGTCAGGAGGGCGCCACTATCGAGTGGTTCATACCAATAATCTTATATATCTTCAACGGGGTTTAGGACTGAGTATAAAACTTATCCTATTGCCTATGCAATTAGTCTTTCCGTCAACAGTACCGACTTCGCTGAGAGACTCCTTGACGGATTCAAGAATATCCATTCCTAAATCTCTATGTTGATTTTCTCTTCCATGAAATACTACCGTAACCCTGACCTTATTCTGGTCCTTTAAAAATTTTTCAATATGCCTAATCTTTGTATTTAAGTCATGCTCGGCTATTACGGGATGCATTCTTATTTCTTTAAGGATTCCGACCCTTTGTTTTTTCTTATTATCCCGATTCTGCTTGCCTTTTTCATAAAGATATTTTGAAAAATCCATTATCTTACAAACCGGCGGATCGGCCTGCGGAGATATTTCCACCAAATCCAAGCCCGCTTCTTTCGCAAGATTAAGAGCTTCGTAATTGGATTTAACCCCCGCCATAATGCCATCCGCGCCTATCAAACGAACATTCGCGGCATTTATAAATTTATTAATTCTTATTCTTTTATTGTAACTAAAATTTCTATTTTTCAATCTATTCCTCCTAAATTACAAAAATCAGAAGAAACAGCAATTAAGAGCATCTCAATCTCTTTTTTACTTCTTGCTTCCGATTTCTACGCATTTATAATTATACCAAATCATTGCGGATTCTAATCCGCGAAGCTTTATATCAATAAAACAATTTATAAAAAATAAGACCGAGATACTCCTTAGTCGCCAATGAGAGAGCTTGCATATCTCCCGGCAAGAAATCCGTGTAATGATATTTGGATTCTTTTGAAGTTTTATAGCCTGTAGGATAATAGACATTATCCTCAAACCCGACTTTCTTAAAAATCATTGCGGCTCTTGGCATATGAAAAGCGGATGTGACAATAATTACCTTTTTAAAGCCGCGTTCAATACATATTTTACGGCTAAAAACCGCATTCTCGTAAGTATCCCTGCTCTTGTTTTCAATTATAATTTTATTTCCGGCTATGCCTATATCCATTAAAAATCGTTTCGCGACTTCCGCTTCCGCTTTTTTTGCCTGTCCGCGCCAAGGGGAAAACACCGCTCCGCCGGAAGCGATTATGGGAATATCCTTTTCTTTATTAATTCTCGCGGCGGTAAAAACTCTCTCAAGCCCCGCGGAATTGAGCGCCGAATTTCCGGAAAAGTCGGGAACATTTTCCTTCATTCCTCCGCCCAAAACTATCACAATATCACCGCTAAAAGATTTCGGCGGCACAAAATAATATTCAAGTTTGGAAAGAAAAATATCGGAAACCGGCTTTATGCTCGCAAACCAAAAAACAGCGGCAATAAAAATACACCAGTATGATATTTTTTTCTGATTTTTATAAAAAAGCCAAATGCCCAGAATTATAAGCATGGCAATGAATAATCCCGGAGGAATTAAAAAGGGGGTTAAAATTTTTTTTAAAACAAACATAATATAGCGCGGTAGTGATACGGTTTCACCGTAAACAGTTTTTTTACTGACATGGGGCTGAAATTAAGTTGCGACAAACAAAAAACTCCGCGATTGCGGAGTTTTTTAATAATTAACCTTAAACTTTTTTTATTTTTCACTCTTTATGCGCATTGAATAAAAGGAACGCCAAACAAATATAACGGCCAAAACAAAGAATATGGCGGATGCCGTTTTGGCGACCGTGTTTGTAAGAGTAATAGCCAATTCAACCGCTAAAAGTCCGAAAAGCGTAGTGAATTTGATTATCGGATTCATGGCTACCGACGAAGTATCCTTAAAAGGATCGCCTACGGTATCGCCCACGATGCAGGCGTCATGAAGCGGCGTGCCTTTCATATTCAGCTTGGTCTCAACCAGTTTTTTCGCATTATCCCATGCGCCGCCCGCATTAGCCATAAACAAAGCCTGATAAAGACCGAATATGGCTATTGATATAAGATAACCTATGAAGAAAAAATGATTCAAACAAGCAAAAGCCAAAGTGCTGAAAAATACGGCGAGAAAGATATTAAACATTCCTTTCTGCGCGTACTGAGTGCAAATTTCCACTACTTTTTTTGAATCTTCCGTTGAGGCTTTTGTAGCGCCTTCTTCAAGATGAATATTATCCTTAATAAACTCAACCGCTCTATAAGCCCCCGTGGTAACAGCTTGAGCGGATGCTCCGGTAAACCAATATATGATGGCTCCGCCGGTTATTAAGCCAAGCAAAAATACGGGATTAAGAATGGAAAGTCCCGCTTCAACCTGGCCTGGAAAAGTTTTATGCAATACCTCTATTATGGAGAAAATAAGCGTGGTCGCTCCCACCACCGCAGTGCCTATAAGCACCGGTTTAGCGGTAGCTTTAAAGGTGTTCCCCGCTCCGTCGTTTTCTTCCAATTTCATTTTGGCGTTCTCAAAATCAAGTTCAAAACCAAAATCTTTTTTCACATCTTCTTTTATGCCGTGAATGTTTTCTATCATGGACAATTCATAAATGGACTGAGCATTGTCGGTTACAGGCCCATAAGAATCCACAGCTATGGTTACAGGCCCCATGCCGAGAAAACCAAAAGCGACCAAACCAAAGGCGAATATGGCGGGAGCGTTCATTATGCTTGCAAGCCCCGCGGAGCTTACCATATAAGCTATAGACATCAAAAATATTATGGCAAAACCCAGCCAATACGCGCTGAAATTTCCGGCCACAAAACCGGATAATATGTTCAAAGATGCCCCGCCTTTTTCAGACGCCGTCACAACTTCTCTGACATGGGCGGAATTAACCGAAGTGAAAATTTTAACCAATTCAGGAATAACAGCTCCGGCTATGGTTCCGCAGCTTATTATTGTGGAAAGCTTCCACCAAAGCGAACCGTTTCCAAGTTCAGGTATAAGCATATAAGACAATACATAAGTGGCGCCTATGCAAACAAAGGAAGTGAGCCATACCAGTGAAGTAAGAGGCCGTTCAAAATCAAATTTCTTCGCTTGGCCGAATCTTGCTTTAGATATTAAGCCGTTAATCCAATAGGACAAGGCGCTTGTAATTATCATGCCGACACGCATGACAAATATCCAAACCAATAATTTTACCTGCGTAATAATTTCAGGCACAGCCAAAACTATAAAAGCTATAAGCGCGACTCCCGTTACGCCATAAGTTTCAAAACCATCGGCGGTAGGCCCCACGGAATCGCCGGCATTATCGCCGGTGCAATCCGCTATAACCCCCGGATTTCTCACATCATCCTCTTTTATTTTGAAAACTATTTTCATCAAATCGGAACCGATATCCGCTATTTTGGTAAATATTCCTCCGGCTATTCTAAGCGCGGCCGCGCCCAGTGATTCGCCTATGGCAAAACCTATAAAACAAGGACCCGCGTATTCGCCGGGTATAAATAGGAGTATAAGTAGCATTATCAATAGCTCAATGCTAATAAGCAACATTCCTATGCTCATTCCGGCTTTAAGCGGAATGGCCATTGTGGGATAGGCAACGGCGCCAAGACTGGCGAAAGCCGTTCTTGAATTGGCATAGGTGTTTATTCTTATTCCAAACCATGCCACGGCATAACTGCCCAATATGCCGACGATGCTGAAAAAAATTATAATGGCAACCTGACTGACGGCATGATGAAGAAGGAAACCGAAATATACTACCATTATAGAGGCGATAAATACCCAAAGTATGGCAATAAATTTTCCTTGAGTGAATAAATATGTTTTACAAGTGGAATAAATGAGTTCTGAAATTTCTCTCATGGATTTATGAACGGGAAGTTTTTTTATCTGAAATGACTGCCAAAGACCAAAAATTATGCCTAAAGCGCATATAATCAAACCATAAATAAGCAAATTATGCCCCGATATGCCTATAAAATTTACTAAAGAGAGATCCGGTATTTTAAGATCCGCTTCTCCGGCAAATACCGACGGAGTTGAAATAATAAAAGCAAATACGCCCATCACAAAAGTTTTTAATTTTCGCATGTTTTTTCCCCTTAATTTAAGGTTTAACCTTTTCAAGCTTAAAATTTTATGTTGTTGTCTATACTAATACTGGGACCCATTGTGGAAGTTATAAAAATGGATTGAAGATATATGCCTTTAGACGCAGAAGGCTTATGTCTAACAATAGCGTCCATAATGGCTTTTAAATTCTCCACAATATTTTTATTTGGAAAAGAAGCTTTTCCAATGGGCGCATGAACAATTCCATGAACATCGGATTTAAACTCTATTCTTCCCGCTTTAAGCTCTTTAACAGCCGTTGTCACATCAAATGTAACCGTTCCGCTTTTAGGATTTGGCATAAGTCCGCAAGGTCCGAGCATCTTACCAAGCTTTGCCACATCTTTCATTAAATCGGGCGTAACCACAAGAACATCAAAATTCATATTGCCTTTGGCAATCTCGTCAATAAGATCCGACCCGCCGCATAAATCGGCTCCGGCATCTTGAGCTTCCTTCGCTTTTTCGCCTTTGGCTACAACGGCAACCTTTTTGGTTTTCCCGGTTCCATGAGGAAGGGAAACAATATTTCTGACCTGCTGTTCCGAATGTTTTGGATCTATTCCAAGTTTAACATGAACCTCAACGGTTTCATCAAATTTGGCCGTAGCATTTTTCTTCACAAGCTCAACAGCTTCTTCAAGCGAATATGATTTATTCATATCCAAATCTTTCTTCATATTATCTATTCTTTTTCCCATTTGTTATTCTCCTTGAGGTATTATCGTGGCGTTATAGCGCCGCTTCCTCCATACTTCTTATTTCTACATATCCACACCTCTTTATTTACTTTGTTCTTATAAACGCGCCATATGATTCGCGCTTATTTTAGTTCTATATTTATAATAGCGCAATTTTCTTTTTCATATTCTATCAAATCTGAATCTGAAATCAATTTAATTTCTTGCTCTTCTTCTACTCTTACAATCATCTGTTCCTCTGCTTCTATTTGCCCAAATACTCAAAACCTTCTTTAGTCTTATTCATCCCCGGAATATCCCACAAATCATCCACAGACAATAAATCATTGATAAAAAGTTTTTTTGTTTTTCGATCCGTATCTTCCCAACCCGGAAGTCTGCCTCTAAACGATTCCTTAAGCAGAATCTCTTTGATTTGCGACTCCATATCCTTTGTTAACTCATTATAAACGGGATATAAAGAAAAACGCACTCTTTTTTTATAACTGCGCTTGGAATTTGCGCCGGCTTCTTTATTTAAAAAAATGCCCGAACCCCCAACCGGCTCTTTCTCTTTTTTAATAATAATCCTCCACGGATTAAGCGAAAAACCGTACATCTTAAATTTAGTATTATCCGTAATATCCCAACCCCCCAGAGGATTTAAACTCAAATAAAATTTTTTTGAAAATATATTAAGAGCGGTTATATCGCTAAAATCCCATTTAACCGAATAATCCAAACTCAGCTCTGAATCATGGCGAGTTTTTTCCATATTAAGAGTCAGCGAACTGTTTTTGGAAACATTTTTTTGTTTATTTTTATAAGCGGATGTTGAAGTTTCAATATCTTCGGCTCCGAATGCAAAACTTACGCTCAAAAAAAATAAAATGATAAAAAATTTCATAATATAAGGAAGTCCGACTTCCTTAGAACCCTTCTCTGGCATAGCGGTCAAGCAAGTCTTGGGCAAGACGATTTTCAGGATTGTATTTCACAGCTTTATCCAAATAATATTTAAATTCTCTTTCAAGCGCTAATTTATTTTTTGCATTTTCCCCCAAAGCGTTAATGGCGGATATAATGGCCGCCTTAAGAGAATATGTTGCGGCCGTGAATTCATTCTTTGACACAAAAGGCATATAATTGCCCCTTTCAAGCCCTTCTATAACATCGTCCGTTTCCTCATAAGCCTTATACAATAATTGCATAGCTGATTTTTTATCGCCGGCAATCGCTATCAAAGCGCCTTGCTGAAAATCAACTTCCGCAATTTGCTTTTTGGCATCAATAAAATCCGGATAATTTTCCGCGGCTCCCGCGTACATAATCCGCGCTTTTGAAAAATCTTTTTTAATAAAATGCGCATTGCCTTCAATAGCCATGCTTATCCCTTTAATAAATTGTTTATCGGTTTTAATCTTTCCGACTATCGCTTTCATCCTCAATATTTCATCCTTGTCTTTCATAATATCTTCAGCCGCGATATTATAAGAGCTCAATAATCGCGCCAAAGCGCTTTTTGCCAGAGTTTTATCGTCCGCCATCATTTTTTTAATGAGACTATCAATTTTATAAAGCTTATCCGTGAACTCCGTATACTCATTGCTTTTTTCAATAACCTTTTGGGGATTTCTGTTTATGTTTAGATAGCCTTCCGATTGTATCCATGGAATTATTGTCCCATAACATAAGCCAAGCGCGAGATTGGAATGAAAATAATTTTTATCATTTCCGCTTTTGCCTTTAAAAGACTCGGTTATCAAAAATAAACCTTCCGCCAATTCATTTAGAATAAACACATCTCCCCTTAAAGCCAAGGCATTTATAATTAAAACATAAGCGTTCCAGTCATAAGGATTTTTTTTAATATGTTTTTTAAGAACATTTATTTCCATTTCAAGCGCGCCGCTATAGCCGCCTCTATAAGCAAAATCGGTTAAATCCTCAAGTAAATTAAGAGCCTTAAACGCTTGCGAATTATATTGAATACTTTTGTCTATGCATAAATAAGCTTTTCGCAAATCCTCGTCGCTTAAAAGATTGGATTTATATATTTTTTCGGCTTTGGATAAATAATAGTCGGAAATTTTTGATTTAAAAACCGAGCAGGCTGAAAATAACAGAACAAAAACAGGCAAAAAATAATATGTCTTTTTCATTGTTTTTTAGTATATCAAAATCAAAATCGCGTTTATAGCGTTTATGGAGTTTTCGCCGCTACTGCCGATGCAGTAGAGGATGGAATGGAGTTAGTAATGTTAATAATGCCGAAAGTTTTTTACTCAAGATACCATTAAACGATTTTAAGGAAAGCTTTACGCCATTCTTCAACGGATTTAAATCTTTTCTCGGGATCCGGCTCTAAGGTTTTAGCAATCAATTCATCAACACCCTTAGGCGCGGCTAGAGCGATAGAACTTATCGGCGCGTATAGTTTATGCTCTTTCTGATTGTGAAAATCCGGTCCTTTAAAAGGCAAATCTCCTGTAAGAACTTCATAAAGACAAACTCCAAGCGCGAAAACATCACATTGTTTTCCGCTTGCTCCGCTATCCTGCTCCGGAGCCATATATGCCGGACTTCCGACTATCTCCGCATTGGTTAATCTGGCCATGGACTCCATGGCTTTTCTCGCGAGACCGAAGTCCATCACCTTAACAAAACCTTCTTCATCGCTTATCATAATATTGGAAAGCTTCAAATCTCTATGCACGATATTTTTAGAATGAGCGTATATCAGCGCTTTTGAAATATCGTCAAATATATCTTTGCTCTTTTCAAAAGACATACGCACTTCATCGCCAAGCGCTATATCCAGAGTTTTGCCCGCTATATATTCAAAAACAAGATAAATGTTTCCGTTTTCTTCAAAAATCGTATATATCTCAACTATATTAGGATGCTGCAAAAGAGCGACCATTCTCGCTTCTTGTAAAAATCGCTGTTTTTCCCGTTCATTTACTTTAACATCATCATTCATTTTTTTTATGGCGACTTTTCTTTCAAGGGTTTGATCCACTGCCTCATAAACCGTTCCCATACCGCCGGCGCCTATCTTTTTTTCTATCTTATACTTTCCGGAAACCACACCCTCGTAAAAAATATCGGGCGAAAATTCATTCGGCTGGGTAATAATTCCATTCGCCGCGCTTTTTACCAATTTGGATGAAGCCATATGAAAAAAACCAAAACCGATAAGAAGACCTCCCGTTATCGTAAATGCCATAAGCATGAAAAATTTTCTTAGAGTTGAGTCCGATTTCGGTTTTGATTTTTGAAATAAAGAGCTGTCATAAGTAAAACCCGTCACGCTTTTTGCGTATTGCGACACAGCGTCTTTATAGTGCGAGCTATAATTTTTTGAAAGCAGAGCGGCTTGCCTGTAATCTTGAAGCATCTGTTTATAATCGCCCATTTTTTTATTGGCATTAGCGCGATTGAACCACGCGTCTGCAAGATTTGGATTTAGCTTTATCGCGGCCGTGGCATCTCCGCCGGCCTGGCGAAAATTACCTTTCTTATTTAATGCCCATGAACGAATATTCAAGGCTTGAACATTGCCGGAATCTTTTTCAAGCGCTTTCGTGGCATCATTTATCGCCTCATCATAATGACCGAGAAAATTATGCGCCATAGCTCTTTCCAAATAAGCGTTCATATTGTTGCCGTCTTCTTCTACAGCCATAGACGCATATTTTACGGCATCGGAATAATCGCCTAAACTGTTTTTAGACGCGGCTTTTTTTAGAAATAATTTGGATTTGCCGAAATCAATCGTTTGAGCGTTTTGTTCCTTCAAATCTTTCCCTGTCAAAAGCTTTCCGACCAAGTTTAATTTATTTGAATTTTCAAAATTCTGCTCACCGCCCGTTAAATCTAAAACGGACTCTTCAGCCGCGTTAATAGCGTTTTTCATGGCTTCAATGGAAGCTACGGTTTTTAAATCCGGCGCTTCTTTACTGCTTGCGATTAAAATTGACAAAATTTTAGCGGACTCATCCTGCGGGTCAAGCTCCATAGCCTTTTTTACATCTTCAAGCGCTCCTTTTCTGTCTTCCATACTAACTCTTGCCATGGCTCTCGCCTTATAAGCATCCGTATTTTCAGGATTTGCTTTTATAGCATTTGAAGCCGTTTCTTCAGCTTCCGGAAATTTTTTTAATTCACTATAATATTCGGAGACTGCTGCCAATACCGATGAATTGTCAGGAAATTGATTCTGAAGTTTTTTTAAGTTTTTTTCAGTAACTTTAGAATCAGCATTAAAGTCTTTTCTAACTTCCATAACGGCCCTAACCGTTTTATTTATATGCCCTTTTCTTGTTTCCGAACGCCTACTGACAGAATCAGCGCTTTCACCCATCACCTGCTCGGGGGCAATGCCAAACTGAGTAAGTCTTTTCATTATCCTTTCATATCTTTTTGGATTTATTTTCTCCGACTCT
The DNA here is from genome assembly GCA_022013385.1 of Elusimicrobiota bacterium. Taxonomy (GTDB): domain Bacteria; phylum Elusimicrobiota; class Elusimicrobia; order Elusimicrobiales; family UBA9959; genus JAKLQJ01. Next base: position 14,266 of record JAKLQJ010000020.1, on the reverse strand, counting down.
TTCATCTGCTCGATTGAAATAACGAGTTTTACTATACTACCGACATTTCCGCCAATAAAATCTTGAATCTTAGAATCGTCCATTTTTGCAAATATTCTTAAAAGCGCCTGCGCTGAAACCATGGGACGATCATTTACATTGTAGCGAAATAAATAAAAATCTCTTTTGGGATTATTATGATGCAAAGAGGGACGGCCATCTGTAGAGGATATGTCGGTATCAATTTCTTCATCAGTGGCTAGTTCTTGATGAGAAGCTATCTCAGAATGAGCGCTTTCTTTAATACTGACTGTGCTGCTATCAACGGCGCGAGTCTCTTGACCAAAGGAAAAAAAACAATAAACCACAATGACCGAAAGTAAAACCGTCCAGGTTTTTCCAATGAATTTTCTCATAAAAATACCCGTAGTCAAGTATATTCAAAATAACCAACTACAATATAAATTAGGCAGAGCAAGCCGTTGAAACTTTACCCGACCCCGCGGGAATCCTTTGTAGAAAAGCAAAGAAGCATAACGGCTACCCACGGGGTTCTTGCCACGCTGCAGCTACAAAACTTTGAAATTCCTATACCTCAAGTTAGCCGACCTTATATAAAACCACCATTACCCCTTACTCATTACCCGTTACTCGTCACTTATTATGCCTCTTGCTTATCTGTTCTCTCTATTTCATTTCAAGGGGTTTTACTCTGGCTTTTTTCGTCCAGTTAATTTCTTCCTCGCTAATAAGTTCAGCTATAAGAGGAGCGGCAAGCTTTATGGCTTCTTCTTTTTCAGATTCGCTTATTTTGGATGCCACCTCCTTAAATAATTTATCAAAGCGAGGCTGATATTCCTTTTTAGTGAGTATGCTTAACCATTTGTAAGCCTGCGTCATATTAAATACCACAATGCTTTTGTTTGAATATTCGCCAACCCCGGCATAAGCTTTTGCCAGATAAAACATAGCTAGTGGACCGCCCTTATGAGCGCCTTTTACTAGCCACTGCCCCGCTTGGCGATAATCGCCGCTGTCCTCATATATTCCCGAAATATAATGCGCCGCATCGGTATCGCCCATTTCAAAAGCGTTGATAAACCATTTAAGCGCCTTTTTTTCATCCTTTTCAAAGTGTTCGCCGCCGAGATAATACAATCTTGCAAGTTTAAGAGACGGACCTGGCACATAACCGTTTTCGGCCGCTTTTTGATACCATCTCGCGGCTTCAAAATAATTTTTTTCAAAAATTTTCCCGCCGGCATAAATGTCAGCGAGTTTTTCCATACCTTCACTACTGCCCAATTTAGCCGCTTGAAGATACCATTGAAAAGCTTTTTGTTCATCTTTGGAAACAAAATGGCCAAAGCTATACATATCGCCAAGATTGGCGCTTGCGGACGAATTTCCGCCCTTAGCGGCCAACTTAAACCATTCAAAGGCTTTTTTATAATCGCGTTTGGCTCCGCTTATACCGTGATAAAAAGCAAACCCTGAAAGATATTGTTTTTCAATATCTCCATCTTTAGCCTGCTTAATCCATTGAACATATTCAGGTTTTGCCTGCGCCGATCCAATGCAACAGAATAAAAGAATTATATTTAAAAAACAGATATTTTTAGTTTTCATTTCTCCTCATGATTCTTCCTCATGATTCTTCCTCTGCCTAATTCAAAACAAGATGTTCCTACAAATTCAGGAAATTCAACCATTTCACCAAATCTGAAATGTCCCCATGTATGCCCATAATTAACATTTACGGAAATACCGCCCTCGGCAACCAAAGGGACGCCAATTTTTCCACTCGCGCCGATAGAACCGCCCAGAGCATCCGAACTGGACGCCTTGCCTTTTCTAAGTCTTGCCTTTGTTATAAGCCAACCTTTGCTCGAGTCTTTATCCAATGCGCAGGTTACTGTAACCTCCATATCATATTGATCCCTTTTTACGGATTCTTGAATAAAAACTTCAGGAAAAGCCGGAGTAGGCGGAACATCTATCATTCTGGCTCTGTGAGGATAAACTTGATCGCCGTTATAACTATGTTCCAATCTATAATCGGGAATTTTAGCCTTTACATCCACCATTTTCCATTTATCGCAAACATAAACAGCGCCGGTCGCAACGGTATAAAAACCGCCAAACGGGAAATAATTCAAATTATTGTATTTCCAATGAGTGCAAACTTTCCTTTGTATTTTCTTGCCCTCGTCGTCATACAACTGTATCCGCTGACTATCTTTGACAAGTTTGATATTATACAAAAGCGACGGGAATGTGGCTTTTCCTTCGGCGTAAAGACTCTGACCCTGACGAATATATTTTATGCACTCTCCCACAAGACTGTCATATTCGCGCCCCATTTTTTTCATTCCTGATAGAATGGACAAGGCTTCTTCGTTGGTTAGATTCTCGTTTAATTTAATCCAGCTTCTTCTTATCTCTATTCTCAAACCATCAATCTTAACAACTTTGTCAAGATAATTTCTATAGGGCTCCGCAAATTCTCCGTACAAAGGCATATTACCCGGCCAGCTTTCAACCCTCGCCATGGTCAATTGGCCTCCGTAATTTTCATAAAGCACCTTCCCCTGCCTGCGCAATTCATTTATAAAACTTTCGACGACAATATCCTGCCCTTTACCTTTTGAAGAAAATATATCTTTCGGATTGATACCGCCCTCAACTACGGGTATTTCAGGAGCGTCATTAATTTCGCCGGACATGTCGGAATTATGGTAAGAAATGATGGCCTGATAATTGTAAACGGCATTTTTTCCGCTTCTATCAACAATTATAAAAAAACCCTTTGGAGATATTTCGGGAACATGCAGATAAAAAACCCAATTGGATTTAGCGCTCTCTCCGCGATCTGCAATTTTGGACAAACCTAGAATTTTAATTTCCGACTCGCCGCTATTAATATTGGTTTTTAAAATTTCAACAGTTTCTTTTACTGCGATTTTTGGAGCGGGATATTGAGGCTCGATTTTAAGTTTTTTATAAGCCTTTCCAAGCGCAAATTGGTATAAACTGTCTTTTTGCCTGTCATCAATCATTATACTTTCAAATGCTTTTTCTAAAGCTGATTTGAAAGGCATCCCTCCTTTCATCGCCTTTTCTTGATAATCGGTTTCTTGTTTTGAAATAAGAATATTGACTTCGCCAAAACCCACTCGTTCTAAAATGGCATTGAAAGGCCTGTGAGCCTCAAAGCTAACTTCCTTATCTTTGAGTTTAGCGCCCTCACCGGATGAACTGTCTATCCACGATTCTGAAGCCAATTGTTCTAGAACTCCCTGAGAATAAGCGGAAGGATTAAATAAAAATCCCATAATCGCGGCAAATAGCAAAGCTAGAATCTTTCTCATAAAGCCTCCCACGGAAAAAATGGTAAATCGCTTGAAAAACGAAAAATCTGTTCTCAACTTATCCATCATTTAAAGTATAGGCGATGCCGGCCAAAATGGCAAGGGGTTATGAGGGCAATAAACAGGGTTACAAAGGCCTATGCGTAAATAGGCCTTTTGGGTAATAACAAAAGGCACAGGTCACAAGTCACAAGTTTCAGGTCACAAGTCACCAGTTGCAAGTCAGTTGCAAGTCACAAGTTTCAGGTCACAAGTCACCAGTTGCAAGTCAGTTGCAAGTCACATGTCACAAGTCACAAACAGATCACTAACAAAATATGCACTACACCATTAGTGGTGTCCACCATATATGCATATCCGACTTCCGCCGCAGGAACAATTACGGATCTTCCTAATGATAGGTCTAAAAAGCAATAAAGGAGAGAGAATGATACTTGCCCTCATGATATATCCTTCGTTCATGTTGTGTCGTTTCTGGTGACATGTGACTTGTAGCCTGTAACCGTAAGCTGCATAAGCAACTTACTTCCCACAGCATTTCTTATATTTTTTACCGCTTCCGCAAGAACAAGGATCATTACGGCCAATTTTAATTTCAGTTCTTTTGAATGTTTCAATTTTTTGTTCTTCTCCGCCCTGAAGAGCCTGCGGATGCTTTTTTAACCACCTCTTAACTTCTCGGTCGCTATTCACATTTACTCCGTCTTTAAGCATTTTCCTATACACATCTATGATAGTCTTCCGCATCTTCGGAGTTTTTGCCTGAGCCAATATTTCAGGCGAAATCTTATTAAGTTCTCCGGCCAATTCATCATCCGTTTTTTCCCAAATCTCTTTTTCAGCAGTTTTAACAGATAAGTCGGATTTTTTCTCCGCGCCATTATCGCCCTTTGCCTTTTCACCTGCCTGCAAAACTGCCGCTCTGTCGCCCTGCCGCGCTGCCGCGCTGTTATCATCCGAAGATAAAATTGATTTTTTCTCAAACTTCCCGTCTGAAACTCTATCCTTAATTTTCGAAATTTTGTCTTTAAAAAAACCCCATACCATAATTTGTCTCCTTTACTCTAGTTGCAAGTCGCCCGTCACAAGTCACAAGTTTACTTTTCTTGCTGTTTCTTCCGCACCCCGCGAGTTTTTTCTAAAACCAAGTTTAACCAACCCACGGGGTGTTTTAATTTTTCTATTACTTATTGCCTTCATTGGGCAAAGCTATGCTTTGCAGCTACTTATTGCCCTGTTACCCAATTGCCTTATTTAAAACTATCTTCTGTTATTCTGCTACGCATCCATACTTCTACGCTTCCATACCTCCATTATTTTGCTTCTGTTCTCTCATAGGCAAAGCAAGCTTTGCAGCTACACTATATTGCTTTTTATTATCAATTCTTCCTATTTCTCTTTCTAAAATCTTGATTGCCTTATTAACTTTGATTAGAAAATCAGGCTCATCTGAAATCAAAAATCTTTTCGGATGATATTTCCACACTTCCTGAGTTCTCTTATCAAGCTCAAGCGCTTTTGAGTGATTTTCAATTCTGGTTGTTGAAAGCCTGTAAATATCCTGCTTGATTGGCGGACTAAGATGTATAACTATATCATAACGAGCAAGCTCTTCTTGGAAAGTTGATCCAATAGAATCAAGAAATCCCTTTCCGCCTTTAGGCCAATAAGCCATACCGTCAAGAGTTCCTCTATCGCAAAGAGCTATTTTTTTCGGCTCCGTTGCAAAACTCAAATCCTCAAGTTCCCTAACAACATAATATATCGCCCTTTGAATATGCTTCATTGACAGGGAACCCGTCTTTCTTGGAAATCCGCCGCTATACAAAATGCTTGCCGCCTCAGGCACAGCGGCGACCTTATCTCCAAAATGCCTTAAAACAACCTCTATTAAAGATGTTTTTCCGCCTGAAGGCCCGCCGGTAAACACTATCCTTTTAGGCTTTAACATTCATGCCACCCTCTCTGCAGCGGCTTCTTTAAGAAAACACGCAAGCGCGATGGAATGCAGTTTTGTCAAAGGAGAATCGGTTCTTGAAGGCAATATAACGGGAAAATTAACTCCGCTAAGAATAGCCGCCGACTTACACCCCTCTCCAAAAAAAGATAAACATTTATAAACCATGTTCGCAGAATTTAAATCCGGCATGAGAGCTATATCAACTTCACCCGGAACTTGAGCATCTTTTATTCCTTTTTCTTGAGCCAATTCTTTTGAAAAGGTTATGTAAACATCATAAGGCCCTTCAATAACGGCGTTTTTTATGAGACCTCTTTTACCCATTTTCACCAAAGCGTCGGCATCCATTGTGCTCTGTATTTTAGGATTAACTTTCTCAATAGGACAAACCACTGAAACCTTAGGCGTTTCAATACCCAAATCGCGCATAATATCCGCCGAATTATTAATTATCTTTGCCTTTTCTTCAACCGAAGGATTTATCATTATCGCCGCGTCCGTTACAGCAAAAAGTTTATGATATTTGGCAAGTTCAAAAAGGACAAAATGACTTAAGACGGTTCCTTCTTTTACGGCGGCAATATCTTTTCTAAGTATGGCCTTCATATAAAACTTGGTATCAACATGACCCTTAACTAAAAAATCTCCCTTGCCCTGTCTGATAAGATTAACCGCAAGATTACACATTTCAGCCGTATCTGAAAGATCGATTATTTTAAAACTTGAAATATCCAAACCGACTTTTTCCGCTACTTCCTCAATTTGAGATTTCGGTCCTATCAATACACCGCCCGAAATTATTTTACTATCAACACCCATCTTGCATGCTTGCATGACCTCAGTATTATTGGCGCCCGGAATAATTATTCTATTGGTTTTTCCTTTTACCAATTCCATAAGTTCGTCAAAGCTTTTGAATTTCATTATAATATCCTCCGTTAACTGCAGGTTAAAAAAGAGCTTGAGTAATTGCCGCTAATCACTTGTCACTATTTTCCATACCTGCCGCTTCTTAATCTTCTGTTTTTTTGTTGTTCTATCTTACTGCCGCGCTACATCTCTGTTGCCTGCCGCGCTGCATCTCTGTTGCCTGCCGCGCTGCATCGCTGTAGTACTGCTCCCGTGGCGCCTATGGCGCCAACAAGCTGCGCTATTTTCTACTTATACTCTCTCACCGTCTTGGGATGAGATAAAGCGGATTGCGCCGCTATACGCAAAGCCGACATTTCGTCTCCTCCCGGATATACCAATACCATTGAAATCCATGAAACCATTTTTTTAAAAAACGGCACTATAACTTCATCATAACCCAAACCGCCGGTTAATATAATGGCATCAACCTCACCTCCAAGAACAACAGCAAGAGCGCCCACTTCTTTAGCCATTTGATATGTCATGGCTTCAACCGTTTCTTTCGCTTTTTTTCGCGTAATTTTATTTTCGTCCAAACCGCGATTGGGCAAAACTTCTCCCGTTTGGATATATTTTTCAAGCGTCATCAAATCAGATGTTCCGGTATAAGCTACAAGACCGCCGCGGCCTTTCAATTTTAGATTTATTTCTCGCTCCGTGTATTTTCCCGAAAAACACATTTTGACCAGACCGCCGGCGGGAACTCCCCCGCTTCTTTGAGGCGTGAAAGGCCCATCGCCATTTAGGGCATTATTAACATCTATAACCTTGCCCTTGCGATGAGCGCCCGCTGAAATTCCGCCTCCGCCATGGACAACAATTAGATTGCAATCCTCGTACTGCTTTCCCAATTGCCGGGCCGCGTGGCGGGCGACCCTCTTTTGATTAAGCGCATGAAAAATTGAAATTCGGGGATTTTCCGGCATGCCGGAAAATTTCGCTATATCCTCCATTTCGTCAACCACAACAGGATCAGCTATAAAAGATTCCACGCCGCACATGGAAGCAATTTTTTCGGCTATTATGCCGCCCAAATTTGAAGAATGTTCGCCCATTACTCCGACTTTTAAATCTTCAAGCAGTTTTTGGTTCACTTTATACACGCCGCTTTTGATAGGTTTTACAAGACCGCCCCTGCCTATAACCGCGCCGATTTCTTTCAAAGAAACATTATTCTCCTTTAGAGTTTCTAAGGCGAGATTAAGGCGCATTTTATATTGCGAAGTTATTTTTTTCCCCTCATAAGGCTTGAGTTCTTCGGGAGAATATCTGACAGTTTTGTGAAAAACAAGCCTTCTCCCTTGGTAAAAACTTATTTCATCGGAGGTGGAACCCGGGTTTAAAACGAGAATATTATATCGTTTCACACTATCACCTCCTTACCAATTTTTGGTTGGTATTTTTTGGGGGCAGCTTTGCCTTTTAGTCGATAAGGGTGTGGTAGGGTCACCCTACCACCTCCTTGTCCCGCATAGCGGGAGCTGGATTTCTGTATTTTTAAATCGCCTTTTAGGCGATAAGGGGGTGGTAGGGTCATATTTCACTCCATCGTTTAGGAATTCAAAAACGCCATTCAAATAAGAAAATTTTATAGTGGTACTAATCATCATATAATAGTATTAATCAGGCTTTCAACCCCCCCCCGCCTAGCCGTTTCTTGCTCCTGCCGTAACATATTGTTAATTGACATTAGCGTATTATTTACTAAACTATATGTCATGAACTTGCCGCGCGTAAGGTTTATGTTAAAGAGCTGTTTGACCTCATTTTGGCTGGTGTTTTCTTTTGCCTGTTTTTCATTTGCCGCAGGACTTAATCCGATAACCGTTTCAATCAGCGCCGGCTCGGCAAATTTCAATTGGAACGGTATTGCGCCGCAATATGCGGTAGTTCTTTCATCGGTTTCTGATTTTTCCGCAATTCTTGATTCAGGAACCCTTGCAAACAATACCACATCTTACCCTGACCTAAATCCAAATACAATTTATTACTTTGGCGTCAAAAAAACGACTGAAACCGCATATGAAGAAATCTCAACGACAACCTATGCCAAAGCCCCTTTAGGCCCTGAATTCATTTCTAATTTTTTTACTGCGGTGTCGTCTGACGATGCAACCGTAAATATCAATTGGAGTGTAAACGGAAATCCGGAATATACCGATTATGTGATTGATGTATCAACCGAAACTTTTCCCAACTCAAATACCGGGAATTTTTCAACTACAGAACCCTATCCTCCTGTGGATATAGGAAACTTAAACGCGAATACGACTTATTTTTTCCAAATTAAAGCCTTAAATCTTGATTTAATCCCAACGACATATACATCTGCAATATCAAGCAGCACATTGGCTATAGACACTTCATTGACGGAATTTCTGACTTATGAAACCAGCGTAACCATAAAATGGATTCCCGTTCAAAGCGCTAATAAAGCCGAAGACAGCGAAGGATACTCGCTCATATTAACGACCTCTCCCATATACGACTCCATCCTTAACTCTTCGTCAATAAGCGACAATTCAATATCCTCGGCAACTTTTACATCCCTAAAAAGGAATACGACGCATTATTTTAAGCTCGGCGCGCTGAACTCAAATAAAGCGGCCAATTATAATAATTCCGAAAATTTTACCACGCTTACAAAAGAGCCTCTAGGATTTAGCATAATTTCTATATCTTCAGACACATCCGTTCTCGGATGGGCGGCTTTTCCGGGCGCGCCGCTTGAAGATTCAGCCATGGGATATATTCTTGAAGCGTCGTCGACAAATTTCGCTTCGAGCGCTCAAATAATTTCTTCAACAACTTATGCTCTTTCGCAAAGCGCTCTCACACTTTCAAATTTAAACGCGAACACCACTTATTATTTCAGAATCGGCGCGTTGAATACGGCAAACGATTCGCATTATACTCAAGTTTTGTCCACAGTCACGCTTACCTTACAACTTTCAAAAGAACTTATCTCGGCAACCGCTTCTTCCACATCCGTAAATGCCAATTATAATCCGTTGGTTCTATCACCGCAGGAATACGCTTGCAACGGCTATATTCTTCAGGCGTCAACTGCCGATTTCAGCGCAGGCGGCATAATTTATTCGTCTTCAACCGCCTTAAATACCGTGGATTCCCTCACGATAAAAGAGCTTTGGCCCAACACAACCTATTATCTCCGACTAGGCGCTCTCAACCGGACTCAAACCCCCATATACACGCAGCTTGACGCCATGATAACCGAACTGCCGCCGCCGCTTTCCTCTGTAACTTTTGAAAATATATGGCAATCAAGCGCCACCGTGCTTTTTTCAAGCGCGAATTGCGACGGTTATGTCATGCAGGCTTCAACTTACCAATACTTCAATTATATTGCCGCTGAAAATTCAACAACAAATTCGGCGGCTACATCGCTTTCACTTGAGGGTTTGAACGCTAATACCGAATATTATTTTAGGGCGGGCATTTTATTTAATGGCGCGACTGTCTATACCAGAACAAACCCTGAAGAAGCATCTACTCTCAGCCGGAGGGTTTCCGCTCCGGCTTTGGCAAATGTGTTTTATTCAAGCATAACAATAAACTGGACGCCTCTTGATTTATCTCCAAGTTCATCAACAGCTGAAGGCTATGTGCTTGAATCGTCCCTTTATCCCGACTTTAGCGCCATTTTATATTCGTCTCAAACCTCGGTAATCTCTGTTGACAGATTATCCATAAAAAACCTTTTATCAAATACGACTTATTTTTTTAGAATAGGCACGATTAACTGGAATAATGAAAAAAATTATACTCAAGCTCCAACCACAGCAACTCTCGCCAATATTCCAATTCAGCAGGATTATGATTTAACCATGAACAGCATGAAATTAAACTGGCTCACTAATTCTAATCCTACTGACACTTTATATACGGCTGAGATATCAAGTAATTCGGATTATTCTCCGCTGCTTGCATCATCTTCAACTAAAAATGGTTTTGCCGAATTTACCGGACTTACTCCAAACACGACTCATTACTCAAAAGTTACCGCTTTCAACAGATTTAATGTTCCTACCGGGCCGCTTGAATTCAGCGCTATGGCAACGCTAGCTTATAATCCGGCTTATGATGACTTCACCGATTTGGGAACATCCTCTGTAACCCTTCAATGGGGGGCAGGTCTTAATCCCGCGGGAACTAAGTATATCGCGGAAATATCATCAAGCTCATCTTTTGCCGAGCCGGTATTCTCCTCTGTAACACAAAATACTTCGGCTCATTTTGCTTCCTTAATTCCCAATACCTCGTATCAATTAAGAGTTTCCGCCTATAATCACACCAATGTTCCGACACCGGCAACATCTCTTTTGACAGCTCTAACTTATCCCACTACGCCATATGCCCTTCCATCGGCTGAAACTTTTACAAATTTCATGTATGACGGATTCACAGTTAATTGGCAAACAAACGGGAACTCTTTGTTTACCGTTTATAATATTGAGATTTCAAGCAAAAGCGATTTCTCGGTTTTAACCGCTTCCAGCTCTACTATCGGCACAAGCTTGCAATTCGGAGATCTTTCGGTGAATACCACTTATTGGGCAAGGATACGGGCGGAAGGTTTGACTCAGATAAAAACCGATTTCATCAATATAGGCTCTACCATAACCCTCTCCGGCATAGCGGACAATGCCCTTTACAATGCCGACAGCACAGTAACTCTTGAAACATCTTATGGCGATATATCGCTCTTCGCGCCCAGCGGCTCTTTCGGCGGCTCCACCGTAATTACCATTGAACCGATAATGTCATTCGCTCCGGCAATAAGCGAGGCGGCCTCTTTAAAAGAAACCGGCATCGGCATTAATGTTACCCAAAGGCCGGAAATGTTGGTGCTTAAAGCTCTTACCCTGACTATTCCTTATAAAATTTCATATCTTCCTATCGGCGTCGACAGAAGCAAATTGGTTGTGGCTCTTTATGACGATATAAATAATGTTTGGGCGCCTCTGCCCTCCGTTTCGGATACTTTAAATAATACGGTTTCGGCTCAAACTTGGCATTTATCCACATTTCAAATAATGGAAATAACTCCGGGACAATCTTTGGATAATGTAAAGATTTATCCCAATCCTTACCGGCCTTCAAGCATAACCGATGTTATGCATTTCACAAATCTCCCTCCGTCGGCGAAAATTGAAATCTACACCATACTGGGCGAATTTATTAAAAAAATAAAAACAGGCGCCGGCGGAACGGCTTATTGGGAAGGTTTGAACAAAAGCGGACGAAAAGTCGCAAGCGGAGTGTATTTGGCTGTTATACACGCTCCGGACGGAAAAACAAAAAAACTGTTAAAAGTGGCGATAGAAAGATGAAAATGAAAAGCAATAAAAAGCCGGACAACTCAGGAATAGCATCTCCGATGTTTCCTGTCATTACTGCTTTTTTGTCATTACTACTTGGCGCTCTAAGACTATGTCATACCGCATCAAAGCCTATGGCCATTAGGGCGGTATCCACTACTACTGGCGCCTATGAGGCCAAGATTCAGTGGCAGAAACCCGCCGATGTCGTAGTGACGGGGGCGAACAGTTTTTTGTGGCTCTGGAAGTTTGACGCTGTTCCTTGTTGCCATATTGCCAAATTACCTTGTCGCCTAACTAGAATGTTTATTGTATGCTTGCTTTTATTTGCGTTCAATTGCAAACTGCTTGCCGGCGGTTTTGACAGCGCGTCTGTCGGAACAAACAGCGCTCAATTTTTAAAAATAGCGGTTGGCGCCAGGCAGGCGGCGATGGGCGAAGCTTATACCGCCATGCCGGATGATGCCAGCGCCATTTTCTGGAACACGGCGGGTTTGATAAAAATAAAAAAACAATCCCTTGTTATGATGCATATGCCGTATCTTGCGGATATGTATTATGACTATATTGCCTATGCCCAAAATGCGGGAAGTGTCGGAGCATGGGGGTTTTCCATGCAATATCTAAATGCCGGTTCAATTAAAAAAACAAATTCTTCAGGAATTGATATCGGCTCTTTCAGCCCATATGACTTGGCTATAAGCGTGGGATTCGCTTGTTATGTAACGGGTTATAACAAAGAGCCATGGCAAAGATTTGTCCTCGGCGCCAACGGAAAATTTATAAGATCACAGATTATCGGCTCGGATAGTACCGTTTCCGCCGATGTGGGCATTAATTTCCCCTATATGTTTGATAATCGTTTCCGCATGGCTATAGTCGCTCAAAATATAATGGGCACGCTTAGATTTGACAAATATGAATATCCCCTGCCTATGGTATTTCGTTTTGGCACAGCAACAGAAATTTCCAAATATTTTATTGTTACGGCAGACATAACGGCGCCCAAAGATAATTACGCGTATCTTTCCATGGGCGCTGAAATAAATATTAATGTTGCCAAAACCGCAACTGTTTCTCTGCGTTCCGGCTTCAATACAAGAGCATTGTTTGATTTTGAAGGGCTTAGAAATGTCACGATTGGAACCGGAATACGCTATAGAGAATATTCCTTAGACTATGCTTTTTCGCCTTATGGCGAACTCGGAAATGTTCACAGAATATCCGCCGGCTTTGAATTCTAAACGCACAAACGCAAATAACCAACACACAAATTACGCGAAAATATCTGCTTTTTTCTCTAAACTCTAAACTCTGAACTTTCATGTTCTCTGTTTTTTGTTAAAGGAAACGCTAGAGCAGTCCATATTCCGGAAAATAATATTCCGGCTACGGCATAAAAAGCGCCGCCGATAATCGTAAATGAAGAAATCGCAGAAATACAAAACGCTGTAAATCCTTTGGAAAATCTATAGGTAAAAGCATCCGCTATTTGCTTGGCGCGATAGCGGGTATCATAAGAAAATGGAATATATAAAGTTTCTTTGCTCGCTCTAAAAATGGAATAATCCACGCTCTTAAAAATTAAAAAAGCGAAAGCGGCAAAAGAAAGCTGAGGATAAATAAATAGAATAATAAAATTTACGCAGTGAATAAGCGGAATTGCCGCCTGAATTACTCTTATGGATACCTTCTTCATTACCAATGGCGTAATCAAAAACTGCATAGCAAAAGCTAAAATATTAACCTTCATCCAAAAAGAGCCGAAATAGGCGGTTCTTAAATCCTTGCCGGCTATGGAGTCTTGCACAAGCTGCGTGAATCTAAGGTCCATAAAAGCGGAAACTACCTGCGTTAAAAATATAACAAGAGCGATATACATTATGGTTTTATTTTCTCTAAGTATATTCAAACCTGTATGTCCTTTAGCTCCTCCCCATTCTTCTTTTGAGGGCAAAGGTTCGCCGCCTTTATCATAGGCTAGCCAAGCAAAAATTAAAGTCGGAATCATCATAATGGCCGCGGCAAGAATAAAATTTTCAGTGCTGAATTTCACGGCATAATGAGCTATTAAAAATCCCGCCATTATAGGTCCAAATGCCGCCATGCCGGTTATGGGGCCATTGTATAATTTTGCCTCGGAAGCCTTTAATGTGCTGTTAATGAATGACCAAATCTGCTCTATTAGAATGACAATGTAGGCTTCCTTAAATAAATAAAGAAAAAAGGCAAAAGGTTTATATCCGTTTTTCAAACCGATAAAAAAAACGATAAAAAGAATCATGCTGAATAATATAGAAACAAGAAAAGCTTTTTTACTCCCTAGCAATGAAAGCAAGCGGCCATAACCATAAATAAACAATGCCATCACAAACGGAACCATAGCCATCGCATAAGGCTTATTAGCGGCGCCATAATGATATATAAACAACGATTCTGAGGACGATCTTATAAATTCATAACCGGCCACAAGAAAGGCTATTGAAAAAGAAAGCGCCAGCATTGAAAGCAATATTCTTCTGCCGCGCTCGGTTTTAAAATTGTCAATAAATGCGGACATAATCAGTTTAGAGACAAGATATCAGAAACAAGAAGCCAGAGGCCAGAATTTAAGGAAACTCCTTTATACATCTGATTTCTATTCTTGCCATTTTTTATTACCTGTTACTTATTGCCTTATTGCCTTATTGCCTTATTGCCTT
>JAKLQJ010000185.1 GCA_022013385.1 Elusimicrobiota bacterium | reverse complement strand
CGGAACGCTTTACAGGGTATTGAGCTCGGCAGATTCTGGTTTCGCGACTTTCGTAACATCCAATACCTATAATCTTTATTTAAGTTCATCGGGGCTTAGCGCCAATACGACTTATTATTTCAAGGCGGCCGGCGTAAACAATAATAGCGTCGCAACGGCATATATTTCGGCATCCTCAACTTCAACTTTGGCCAATCAGCCGACGGGGGCGAGTTTCAGCGGCGTAATAGCCGGCGCGATACAATTCAATTGGACGGCAAACAGCAATCCGAGCGGAACGCTTTACAGGGTCTTGAGTTCCGCTGATTCTGGTTTTGCGACATTTGTAACCTCCAATACCTATAACCTTTATTTAAGCTCATCGGGGCTTAGCGCCAACACCACTTATTACTTCAAGGCGGCCGGTGTAAACAAAAACAATATAGTCAGCAATTACACGACAAGCATGGGCACTTCAACTTTATTAGGATACGCGCCTGCATTCACAAATTTCACAAACATGGCCGAAACAAGCATTCAATTTAATTGGTCGGCAAACGGCAATCCGGGCGGAACGCTTTACAGGGCATATAGTTCCGAGTCCGAAGATTTCGCCTCATCCGTGACGAGCGACACATACAATTTATACTGGGGGGCAACCGGTTTAAGCGCTAATACCACTTATTATTTCAGGGTGGTCGGGGTAAACAATAATAATGTCGCGACGGCATATACCTCCACCCCATCCACATCAACATTAGCCAATATACCGTCGGATACGAGTTTTAGCGGAGTAACACAGTATATCATTCAATTCAATTGGTCGGCAAACGGCAATCCCGGCGGAACGCTTTACAGGGTATTAAGTTCCGCAGATTCGGGTTTTTCAACTTATGTGACGAGCGACACATACAATCTTTATGTCAGCTCAACAGGCTTAGAGCAAGTAACCGCTTACTATTTCAAGGCGGCGGCAAAAAACAATAATGGCATTTTTTCAAGCTATACGGCTCCGGCTACGGAAACAACTTTAGGTATGGGCGAGATAGGCGCTCCGATAATAGGGGAGATTTCCGCTCTTGGCTTTAATTATTTGGAAGCCGCATGGGAATTGGTTTCGGGAGCCACCGGTTATACTTTGGCCGCGTCCGTTAATTCAGGCAATCCGCCTTCGCCTATCTATGCTTCCAGCGCGACGCTCGGAGATTTAAGCGCCAAAGTGGAGGCTCCGGCTTTAAGCCCGAATACGACTTATTATCTTTTCGTAAGGACAAACGGACCTGGAGTTTCAAGCTCATGGTCGGCTTATCCGGCTACTTCAACCTTGGTTGAAAACGCGCCGGTGTTTACAAATTTCACAAATGTAGCCGAGACAAGCATGCGGTTTAGTTGGTCGGCGAACGGCAATCCCGGCGGAACGCTTTACAGGGTATACAGCTCTGATGATGAAAATTTCTCAACTTATGTGACGAGCGACACATATAATTTGTATCTAAGCTCATCGGGACTTAGCGCCAATACCACTTATTATTTCAAAGCGGCGGGCGTAAACAATAATAATGTGGAAACAAGTTTCACAGTAACGGCTTCAACGGCCTCGCTAGCCAATCAGCCGACCGACATAAGTTTCAGCGGCATAACGGCAAGCGCGGTTCAATTTAATTGGTCGGCTAACGGCAATTCTGACGGAACGCTGTACAGGGTTTTAAGTTCCGCAGATTCGGGTTTCGCGACATACATAACATCCAATACCTATAATCTCCATTTAAGTTCATCGGGGCTTGGCGCCAATACGACTTATTATTTCAAGGTAGCCGGTATAAATAAAAATAATATAATTAGCAATTACACGACAAGCGCGGGCACCTCAACTTTATTAGGATATGCGCCCGCATTCACAAATTTTACGAATATGGCGGAAACAAGTATGCAATTCAATTGGTCGGCTAATGGAAATCCCGGCGGAACGCTTTATAGAGTATACAGCTCCGATGATGAAGATTTCGCAATATCCGTGACGAGCGATACATACAATTTGTATTTAAGCGCAACAGGGCTTGGCTCCAATACGACATATTATTTCAGGGTGGCCGGCGTGAATAACAATAATGTGGAAACAGCTTATGCGGATGCTTCAACTTCAACACTGGCAAATATTCCTCTTACCGCTGTTTCAACTTTTAGCGCCGTGGCTGTTACAAGCTTTACCGTTGTTTGGGATAATAATTCAAATCCCCTTTCTTTGACCGAATATAATGTAGAAGTTTCAACAGCTTCCGATTTTAATAGCGGAGTGAGCAATAAAGTGACCGCCTCAACAGCTCCCGTTGAGGGGGCGTCATATTCATTCACGGGATTAACCTCCTTCACCGATTATTATTTCAGGGTTAGAGCCATAAATCACAATGGCATATATACGAATTATGCCGAGCTGGGTTCAACTCAAACATTGCATTTATCCGCTCCGGTTATAAATTCGGTTGTTGATGTTTTTCCGGCTGCCATTACCGCGAATTGGTTTTTAGTCGGCGGAGCTACGGGCTATACTTTGGCCGCATCCGTCAATCCCGCTCTTCCTCCTTCGCCCATTTACGCTTCCAGCGCAACGCTTGGAGATATTTCAGCCACCGTTGAAGAGCCGCCTTTGGGCCCCCATACCATTTATTATCTTTTTGTTAAGGCCAATGGACCCAAAGAATCCAGCTCATGGTCAGTTTATCCCGCGACCGCGACTCTATCCAATCCGCCATTGACAGTCGTTTCAACTTTCAGCAAAGTCGGCTACAACAGTTTTTTCGTTCATTGGGATAATAATTCAAACCCCCTGACTTTAACCGAATATACCGTACAGGTTTCAACCGCGTCCAATTTCAATGAAGGCGTGACTGATCAAGTTTCATTTACAACCGCTCCGGCCGCCGGCCCCATGGCTCAATTTACGGGACTAAACCATGATACCTATTATTATTTCAGAGTCAGGGCGGTTAATATTAACGGAAGTTTCGGAGAATATGTAAATTTAGGGTATGTGAAAACTCTCATCACTCCCGCGGTGCATTCCGCGGGCGACGGGGTTGTTTTTTACGGCCAAGCCGGAAATTCCGCTCCGCAGTTCAGGCATTATTACGGCGAAACCAATAGTTTCAGCGCTGTCCAAGAAACCTTAACCGGGACGGCGGGTTCTTTATTCGTTATCAAGACTTCGCCGCTTACAACTGTTCAGGAAATTATTGCGGGATATATTGAAAACGGAACATTGCATGTTTTATGCAGTGACGGCGCGAATTGGACGGAGGAATGGACTCAGACTGTCGGGGGCGATGAAACCACGCGCCGCTTTGATATAGCTCATGAAACAAATACCGGGGATGTTATAGTGCTTTACTCTAAGAACGCGTCGGCGACAAATGAACTTGGCTATAGAACCAAAGCCGGAGACAGCGGCTGCGGTTCGGCAAATTGGTCGGCGGACACAAGCCTTGACCCTGTTAGAACGAGCGGCATCGCGCAGTGGGTGAAAATGGCCCCGGACAGAAGAGCGACTTCAAATCTTGTGGCGGCTATTTGGGCGGATTCCAATTCCGACCTTTCGGCCATGGTTTGGAACGGTTCAAGCTGGGAAAATGAGCCCGCTTCCGCGCTTGAGACTTCACTTGAAGTGGTTTCTGTCGCGCAAGACATAGATGATTTTGATGTGGAATTTGAGTCAATCAGCGGCGATATAATGGTGATTTGGGCCAATTCCGCCGGAAGCAGTTTTGTAAACGGAGTGAGATACGCGGTCGCCGCTTATACCGGAGGAAGTCCAAATCACACTTGGGGCTCCGTTACAATTCCGCCCACTTTTTTAAATGATGCCACCAATTTGGATTTATCCGCCAATCCCAATACAAATGAAATGGTTTTCGCGTCCATAGGAAACGGGGGTTCGGATATTCAAATGGGATACTGGTCGGGAACAGCTTGGACAAATGACAGCGATGATGATACTACTTGCCAGTTGCCTTTGGCAGGCACAAAACTTATCGCGACCGGCTGGCTCACTTCAGGTGGAACGACCAGAAGCATTATCGCTTATAATGATTCGCTGGATACGGATATAACATGGTATGTGGGCACTGGCGGAACCTTTGTCAAGCAGACAGACGCCGGTCCATTGCCTATTTTCGCCAGTCCGCAGAAAAGATATGACATCAAGCAGGATCCTGTGAACAAGGATAGGCTTATCCTCACCATTTCCGACAGCGGTTCGGATCTTTTCTCCAAACGATTGATTATGACTTCGGTTCCGGCTTTTACATGGACAGACGCTAATGGCGGAAGCGCTCTTGAAACCGGTTTGGCCTCTTCAACAGTCGGAGGCTATTCATTTGCCTTTTGGCCGTCAACGCCGACTTCAACTTTTAATCAAGTCGCTTATAGGCTTTTTGAGAATACCGACACAACCGATGTGGGCGCGCCATTGGCGGCTCAAGACACTTCGGGCATTATAGAAACTGCCGGCGAGGCGTTTAGACTGAGAACTTTAATTCATGTAGATCAGGTTGACTTGCCCATAAACGGACAGGGTTTCAAACTTCAATTTGCCGGCAAGGGAAGCGGCACATGCGCGGAACCTTCTCAAGGCGTTCCGGCGGCTTATACCGATATTACCGCCGATACCATTATAGCTTTTAAGGATAATTCCCCCGCCGACGGCGCCGCTTTAACCGATAATGAGAATGACCCTCAATACGGGGCAGTAACAACGGTGAATCAGACTTATGAAGAACTGAATAATTCAACCAATAGCGTCTCGGCCATTCCTCTTAATCAGGCGGGGCTTTGGGATTTCGCTCTTAAAGAAAACGGGGTAACAGCGGGAACCGCCTATTGTTTCCGTTTGACTAAAGGGGACGGTTCTCTTTTCAATTCTTATGCGGTTTATCCGGAAATGATTTTGTCGGCTCCGGTTTATATCAATGAGGTTTACGCTTCAAGCACTGCGGCGGCGGGTGATTGGGTGGAGCTTTACAATAATACAAGCAGTACGGCCTCGCTCATAGGCTGGAATCTTTACTATACCGAAAGCACGATAGACCTGGGCGGAACTCACAAT
>JAKLQJ010000184.1 GCA_022013385.1 Elusimicrobiota bacterium | reverse complement strand
TTTGGTTTGATCCGACATACAATGAACTTAAGATATCCGAACATTCTGATTGGGATAAATTCATAAACTGGTATCTAAAGAGTTTATCCGAAGACAAGATATAAGCGATAAATTCATAAAACAGAATATTCTGAGCTAGTGAAGCGCGTAAACAAATCTAAAAGAATCGCTTGTTTTAGAATATCAGGCGGTTCTTTTTTATGACGCGATATTATGTGCGAACTCTAAAAATCATAAACGATTTAAATGAAACCCAAACTTCCTTATTTTATTTCCAGCCCCTAAATTTCCTGAATATTGTTTCATTAAAACTTATTGATTCCAATTCTGGTTTTTCTTTAGGATTTTGCTCTTGTTTATTGCCGGCTTGTATGCGAACGATTGGCAAAATATCAATACCGGAGATAAATTTATAAGAATAAACACCGATTCGCGAACCTGTATTCCGCCGAATTCGCTTATCATCAAACTGCTTGACTAAGGGCGATGAAACCTCCGGATTATCTTCTCTATTCTTTTTTCGAATCAGCGTTAACATTGTTTTTTTTATTTCTCCACTATTTCAACATTGGCGCGGGGGACAACTATTTTTTCGCCGCCGGCTAATTCAACCGTCAATACCCTAACCTTACTTTCAGAAAGAACCTTAGTTAATTCAGACGGTAAAGAATGCACTTTACCGATTATGCCGAAATGAGGTTCGCGAATAATCCTTACAATATCGCCCGGTTCAATCCATCCGCGGCCTTCCTCTTTTTTGCACACATTGCTATCTTTAGGATAACCCGGTATTATTATTTCAGGACGCATAACGCCGGCTCTTATTTGCGTCGCGCCTGAAACTGAAGCCTGCTCGCCTTTTCTTGCGACAAGAAGTTTATATGTGTATTCCGCCATCGGTATCATTCCAAAACCTTCGGTTACCACAATCGTAATACCTATCTTTTCAGTTCCGGTAACGGCAACACCTATATCATAACCCAGAATTTTACGCAAATCCTTATCATGGATACCGCCGACTATAATGGCGTTTACGCCGACTTCTATAGCTTTCTTAATAGTCGCGATGCCGGCATGCTGACCCCCGATAAGAATCTTGCCTTTATGCTCAGGCTTGATATCTTCCGGCAAAAGCTCTTCGTCGGGACTTTCAACGGCAAGCGCTATTTCGCCGTTGGTTTCGCCTCCAATGCCGAAAATGCCTTGTATGAAAGTGCCTTCGCTTTCAACAGTCACGCCAAAATCAGGCTGAACATCAATTACTTTGCCCTTCACATAAGCTTTAAGCGCCAAAACTTTCGGCGTAGCGCGCAATAAAACCTGTCCCGTTATCTCGGACATGGCATCCACCGTGCCTGTAACAGGCGATTCAATAGCGGTTTTAAACCATTTAATAAAAGGCTTATTTTCGGCTATCACCTCGCCTTTTTTTATTTTATCGCCCGGCAATTTAAGCATAAAACCTTTTACTTCATCGGGGGTTATTCCCAATCTGTTCGCGATATTCATCGGATAAACTTTGCCCGGCAAATCCGTTTCAGCCACAATATCCAAAGCGCTAACCTCCTTGCCTTTTTCAACCAATACTTTTCCCGGTATAGGCAAAAGCCTATTTTTGGTAATACGCGCGCAAGAAATAGCTTTTAATCCGGGTGTATACGCATGTGCCATAAAATTCTCCTTTTACTAATTTATAACCGCTTATAACTTGTGACCTGTATCCTGAAACCTGTGACCTTGTATTATGCCGGATACATATCCATGGCTTTATACCATTTATTAAGGCTTTCTATGCGTTTTGAATGGTTCTTAGGCAAATTAAAAGGTCTGCCTCTTCCGTCTAAAACAATACCCACCGTTCCGCCTTCAACCTTGCGTGAAATTTTATTTCCGGAACCCTCGCCCAAATCAAATCCCCTTACGGGGTTCGCTGTTAATTTTGCATTTCCTTCCATCGGAATTCTAATTATTTCACCGAAACGCAAAATACCGGAATGTTTCTTGCCGCTATCCTCAACTACATTCCATTCCATTATATTTTCATTTTCTCTGGCAAGTCCCTTAGGCGCTACGCATGTTCCTATTCTGACCAAGCAATCTTTATAAAACACATCCAAAGCGGCCTTATCATTTATTTGCGAAAGAACGCCGAGATGAGGCATCATAAAAATCGAATCCACAGCTATAGAGGTAATGCCTTCGGGCTGATACGCGTCCATCATAAGCATCATAGACTGCGTCCTTCTCGGAGAATGCGCCAAAATACCGCCCGAACCTATTATATAGTTTAAGCTCATCAGATTTATTAATGTTTGACCGCTCTCCGATTGTTCAAAAGCGTCGGAAATAGACCGCTCCTGCTGAACGCCTTTAAGTCCGACAGCCAAAGCTTTATGCTGTTCAAAAGCAAGCCTTAATGCCTCTCTTGCCACAGCGTGCTCAACCTGCAGACTTTCAACCGTTTGAGGGATTGTTGTCGGTCTTATCATCTTGTTCTTTAATCTGTTTCTTAAATCCTGCTCATCTATATCAAAAGGAAGCCAACGCAAAATATTTGCCAAACCGGCTTCGGCCATAACATTTGAAATTGAATAACTCATGCCTAAATTGGCGCTGACAGTTCTATTAAAAATTTCGGAAAATACCGAAAAAACATCAGTCGTTGCGCCGCCGATATCAACGGCAAGGACATTGTAATTATTAGCCTTGGCAAATTTCTGAGTCATTGCGCCGACAGCCGCCGGCGTGGGCATAATCGGAGCGCTAACCATAGCCATTAACTTCGGATACCCGGGCGCTTGCTGCATAACATGTTCAAGGAATATATCATGAATTTTATGGCGGGCGGGCATTAAATTTTCATGTTCAAGACTGGGACGGATATTATCAGAAATAATAAGCGCCATATTATCGCCCAAAAGGTCTTTTATTTGATCGCGCGCTTTATTATTACCGGCATATATAATCGGAAGTTTATATGAGGCGCCAAGTCTGGGTTTTGGATCCGCCGCTTTAATAAATTGGCCAAGCTCAACCACATGGGTAATAGTCCCGCCGTCTGTGCCGCCAGAAAGCAATATCATATCCGGGCGCAATTGCCTTATTCTTTCAATTTTTTCATAATCGGCCCTGCCGTCATTGGATGCCAAAACATCCATAACTATGGCTCCCGCTCCCAAAGCGCATCTTTGCGCGCTTTCGCCGGTCATAGCCTTAACAGCTCCGGCAACCATCATTTGCAAACCGCCGCCGGCGGAACTTGTGGAAACATAAGTATCCGCGCCCGTATTGCCGTTGCTCGGTATTATTATTTTTTCCCCGTCCAGCAATTTTCTGCCGGATAATTCTTCAACTTCGGTAATAGCGTTTAAAACGCCTTTTGTCACATCTTCAAAGGGAGCTTCCACAGTGGTAGGGGCCTCTCCGCGGAAAGTTTGCCTGTAAGTATCGCCTTTTTTTTCTATTAAAATCGCTTTAGTTGTGGTGCTGCCGCAATCAGTGGCTATAATGACATTAAGGTTATTATTTTCCATTGTCTTTTTCTCCGTTTTTCTCTTTGGATAAATTTGTGGAAACATCCGAAAGCTGTTCTATAAAAAAAGAAACAGCATCCGGATTCTCAAGAATTTTAACAAATCTTTCCGCCTCATACTTTTTAAAAATCATTGTTATAAACGGCATTAGAAAAATCAAAGATTGCGCGCCCAGATTATGAACAGGTCTTGAGCTTTCTAAAGAAAGAACTATTATATCGCTTAATCCTCTTCTCTTTACTTTATCGGAAAGTTTAAGTAAAAGTGTTTTCTCACCTTCAGTGACAACTTTATTTTTAGGAAGCTTAAAAGCGTTTTTCCAAATAGTCATACCGCTGTTCATATTATATTACAAATGCATTGAAAATTGAAATTTTTCAAATTATAATCCCGCTTTGTTACCAAAATGTAACCTTATTTACACCGCATTATAACCTCCTTCTGCTATGCTATTGGCATGAAGAAGAATAATGCAAACAAAATAAAAATTTTTGCCTTGCTTGTTTTTTTGGCTCTCCGGTCCTATGCCGGTGA
>JAKLQJ010000183.1 GCA_022013385.1 Elusimicrobiota bacterium | reverse complement strand
TTATTGTCATGATTCAAATTATGCCGCTTACTAACCAAACAGCGCAATAAGCCTATTTTCAGGCTCATTTATATTGGAAACGCTTTTAATTTCAGGCTCATTCTGTGTTGGACAAGACTTTTTCTTGACTAATAGCGCATTTCAGTTGTAGTATAGTAATGGATTATCAAATAATAGGGAGGAGAAATGAAAAAAGTACTAATAACACTTGCTTTATCGGCGGGACTTTCCTTAATGTCCAATACGGTATTTGCATGGGATTATGTTTACACAGGAAATGACCATAGTAGTGTGCCTATGGCGAAAAATGTTGTTGTGAATATTGATGACTATATGCCATGGAATTCGGGGGGGTCAGCCAGAGCTCTTGGCATGGGCGGAGCTTTTACTGCTATTGCAAATGATATGGGTGCGGTGGAATATAATCCAGCCGGACTGGCTAAAATAAATCTCGTTAATGTTTCCGCATTGGCTGTATTCAATCGTTCTTCAGAAGTTAATGCCGATGGAAATAAGTCTACCGAGTGGAGCATAATACCCACTTATGGCGGCGCATCCATTAAAATATGGAAAGCGGCCTTCGGTCTTAGTCTTAAGAACCCCTATTTTCCATGCACTTATGCTAAATTTTCAAATTTGCAGCGCGATGTGTTTGCTCCGGATGGTTATCCCATGAGATATGACAGTTTTAGCGATACTTTAAACACGGATGGTCTTAAGACTTATGCTCTTACGGTCGCTCTTGATATGGGACGAATGTCTTTTGGTGCCAATTACAATATTATTAAAGGAGATATTGAGCGATCTGTGAGAGGAAGAGTTAGTTTGGAAAATGTTCCTTATACAAACGGTACTCAGTTTAATGCCACTGATACCACAAGTTTTGACGGGCATACTATGGATATCGGGGTATTGATGGATTTGGGTGTTCTGCGACTAGGTGCCGCAGCCAAGAACATTATCGGCAAGGTGGATGTGAAGCAGGACTATTATTGGAAAGATAATTTTGCTATGGGTGCCGGTTTTTTTGTTTATGATCCCGTTGCGGTTACAAGGAGTATTACCAAGTTTGCTCCGACATATTCTGTTGGCGCTGCTTTGGTTTTTGGGGATATACTGACCATAGATATGGATTATGTTACAGTGGATATGGAATCTTCCGAGAAAGCTATGGGGCGACTTGGCGCAGAGCTTTGGGTTATTCCCGGTTTTTTTGCGGCGCGAGGCGGCGTAAAGACCGACTTTAAGAATGTTACGGAGTTTCGCGATCAAAAAACTATGGAATACTTTGTGGGAGCGGGATTCAAACTTGTAGGTTTGACTGTTGATGCCGCGGCCTCTATGGCTCAGGCGAAAGAAGGCGCTGACGGCAGTAATATGACAGGAGCTGTAAGCGCCACTTTGAAGTTTTAAGCGGTGTAAATTGTTAATTTCCGAACTTTTTTTTGTGCGAAAATCGGCAAGCAGTTTTTTATAGGGTAATTTTTGGGACGGACGAGGAACCGCCCCCATACGATAGAAATTCAAAATCCTATTTTTGTTTCCTTGGACTTTTGATCGTAATTCGGTATATATACCAATACCGGTTTCTATGTGTGGGGGAGGAACCTCCGGACTCCAAAGGCAGGGCGCCCGTTTAAATACCACCCACGCATAGAAATTCAAAAGCTATTTTTGTTTTCCTCAGGCTTTTGATTATATTCTTCGGTATATGTACCAATACCGGTTTCTATGTGTGGGGGGGAAATAGAGCGGGGATAAGCGGCTATATCCGCTTATACGGAAAGTGCAACAGAAAAGATACCGCCCCCATACGATAGAAATTCAAAATCCTATTTTTGTTTCCTCAGGTTTTTGATTGTGCTCTTAGTATATATACCAATATCGGTTTCTATAGTGTGGGGGTAAGGGTGAAATGGTGCGGTAAGAGCGCACCGTCCGTCGGAGTAATTCGGCGGCGCATGGAAAACCCCGCTCGGTGCAAGGCCAAATACGCGCATGGGTTGCCTGCCCTTTCCTCTCGGGGAAAACGCGGAGTGGGCCGCTTAGATAAATGGTTCCATAAAACAGAATCCGGGGTACGGTCCGTCTCAAGAAATAGCGCGACAGGTAACAGGAGACAGGTAATCAGTGAACAGTAATCAGTAAACTGATGACTTGTTTGTAACTGGCCTGTCCCGCCTCTATGGCGGGATGACTGGTGACCTCCTCCTTTGGCGGGAATGGGCTCCAAAGGATGAAATATTATGGACGAACTTTCAAAAAAAATACCGGAAATTAAATTTTCTAAAGATGTAAATGAAATTCCATGGAAAACCGCCGTTGTATGGAGCAGTATGCCCAGAATTGGCCCAAGGATTTATGAATGGGTTTTGGACGAAGATATAAGATATGTAAGCTGGACGAACGGCATAGTCTCAATTCTTCCCAAGGATAATTCCATTCTTGGCGATAAATGCCAATGTATATTGGTTCCTCAAGGTTTTGTTTGGATAGGAAAAAATGTTAAGGTTTCCTAAAGGAGCGGAGAGCGCAAAGATTTTATTATGCTTTAGGCATGCTGCTTTTATCCGGAGTTATAGTTAAAGAAACAAAAGATTATTTAAAACAAAAGGAAACCGATTTTCATTGAATTTATAGTGGAGATTCTTAAGGGAGCATGGCGATTGTATTTACACACAAGACCAGGGTCTCCTAGTGTAGTGCGTCGTAAATAACTTGACATTTACTATTTACGCATCTTGCGTCGTGGTTTTAACCCCGCGGGTTTTTTCTACAACCAAGTTTACCCAACCCACGGGGTAAAAACAAGCATTTAAATGTAAAGAAGTG
>JAKLQJ010000182.1 GCA_022013385.1 Elusimicrobiota bacterium | reverse complement strand
TTCTTAAAGAAGGATTAAGATAAATTTCAATGGCAGGTTTTTAGTGGGCGAAGGTTTCATAAAAAAGCTTAAAAGAAGTTTGATGAGGGAAACATAGATAATGCGCATGGCGAGACGGAAAATTAGAACCGTCCCCTTTAAAAGTTTAAATTGACTTTTTTAGGCAAATATGGGAAAAAGTCTTGACTTTTTCCGACTTTTAGTGAATAATATAAATATGATTAAGCGAAATATCGGGGAGAATATCAAAAGCATTCTCAAAAAACACAACAAGATGATGTTTATAAGCGGACCGAGGCAAGCGGGAAAAACCACTTTGGCCAAAAGTTTGCTAAAAGCGTCCGGTCAAGGACTCTATTTTAATTGGGATATAATAAAAGACCAAAAAAAACTTATCAAAGATCCTTATTTTTTTGAGAAGATAAGCAGAGTCCCTTCAAAAAAATCCCTTATTGTTTTTGATGAAATACACAAATACGCGAAATGGAAAAATTATCTTAAAGGAGTCTATGACGGCTATGGCGATGAATTTTTATTTATCGCCACCGGTAGCGGACGACTGAATTTATTCAAAAAAGGCGGCGACAGCCTTCTCGGAAGATACTTCTCTCTGCAATTGTTTCCGCTATCCTTGGGAGAAATTATCGGAAATAAGCCAAATTGGAAAGCGTTTAAAAAACAATTGGCGGCCCCCTTCAGTCGCCGCGATTCAAGGAAGATTTACGAACGGCTTTTAAAATATTCGGGTTTTCCAGAACCTTTCAGCAAGAACGATGAAGAATTTTACAATATGTGGTTTCAAGAGAGAAAAACGCTTCTGATTCGCGAAGATATCAGAAACGCTTACGCGATTAGGGAAATTTCAAACATTGAAGTATTATCAAATGTTTTGCCGGAAAAAATAGGCGCTCCGTTATCAATAAATTCTTTAAGAGAAGATATAAAAGTCTCGTTTGATTCCATAAAATCGTGGTTCTTAATACTTGAACAGTTTTATTATCTTTTCAGAATACAGCCGTTTTCAAAATCAATAGCGAGAGCCTTAAAAAAAGAACCGAAAATTTACCTTTATGATTGGGTGGAAATCAATAATGACGCTTCTCGTTTTGAAAATATAATCGCTTTTCATCTTTATAAAGCGGTTAATTTGTGGCGTTCATTGGGACAAGCAAATACCAATCTCTTCTATATACGAGACAAAGAAAAGCGGGAAGCGGATTTTCTCATAACCGAAAAAAATAATCCTTTTCTGCTCATAGAATGCAAATTAAACGATGAAATGCTGTCCGAGAATTTAGCGGTATTTCAGCGGAAGTTAAAAATTCCGGTTGCAATTCAGCTTGTAAATAAAAAAAATGTTTGCAAAAAACTTAAACAAAACGGTTTTACTCAATGGATACTTTCCGCCGACAAATTTTTGGCGATTCTGCCGTGAAAAAGATTATAAGCTTGTTTTGAGGAAAAGGTAATAGTTTAGTCCATTTGGAACTTTTTTAAATCACACGCCCACATTTCTCTTGACTTGTGGTTTTTTATGGTTTAATAATGAGTATAAATACTCATTTACAAAGGAGCCAAAAATGAAACGAAATGACTTGCTAAAAAAACAACAAGTCCGTCTTACCAAGGAAATTGCGGCAATACTCGATAGCTTCCTTATCGGGACTGTCGCAAAATCGCCTTCTATGACAGGGCATAATTTGACAACCAAACTTAAAGGAAAAACCGTAACGCTCTATGTCCGCAAGGATATTGTTCCGCAAGCTTTAAAAATGAGCAAATGTTATAAGAAGCTTTGGATTGACATTCAAAAGCTTTCAAAAGTAAACTGGGAAATCTTGAAATTGCGAAACACAAAATAACAATGCCGCGATATTCCTCTCCTCTCTATGATTTTAAATGTCAATACAAGAACGCTTGTCCGTATTTGGACGGACTATCCACCACATGGGTTATGGAGGAATATCGGCGAGCGGAAAATGATTATCAAGAACATTTGCAAATCGTTGATAATTTTCATAAGGATTTGGATACCGCCAATAATAGGATACGCGTTCTGGAACGCGAAAACGCAGAACTTAAAGCGAAATTTCAGGCATTGCATCAAAGACAATTTAAGGCCAACAAAAAGATAGATGAGAAGAATATGGGCAACACCACGGCGCCTATAAAAGAAAAAAAGCGCGGAGCTCCGATAGGACATCAGGGATGGACGCGACCCAAGCCCGACCATATTGACTATACCGTTAAGGTGTCGGCTCCCACGATTTGTCCTTATTGCAAATCCGATAAATTGGAACCAATGGAAGCAAATGCGGAACACTTGCAAGAAGATATAATTATTCAGCCTCGCGCTATAGTGTTTTGTCAAATTAGTTATGCTCCAAAATTATGCTCCAAAAAACTTAAAAGTTTTTGCAAAAAATGCTAATATTACCGATACGGAAGTAATTAGTGTGCCGCGGTAGCTCAGTGGTAGAGCACTGGTCTGAAAAACCAGGTGTCGTTGGTCCGATTCCAACTCGCGGCACCATGCAGGGGTTGGCGTGGTTTATGCCAAATTTAGTGTAGCGACTTAGGTAGCAATATCGCTGTTCCTCCTTTTTTATGGTAAGGTAGACCTTATGAAAGATATTAATAAAATTATTATTGCCGACGATGACCTTGAAATGTTGAGTATTTTAGCTTCGCTTCTTGAAGAAGAGGGGTTTGATGTTATAAAAGTGGAAAATGGAGAAGAAGCTGTTAAGGCCTCATTGAAAGAACTTCCAACTCTTATATTGCTTGATATTCATATGCCTAAAATGAACGGATTAGAGGCTTGTAAGAAGATAAAAGCAAATCCCGCCACAATGAATATTCCTATTGTGATGTTGACGGTAGATGGAAGTTTATCGGAGGTTAGACATGCTCTTAATTATGGCGCAAAGTCTTATATTACCAAGCCTTTCACTAAAAAAGAAATAATCGGAGTAGTGAAAAGTATCCTTGACTAATTCCAATTTATATTTTTAAGCAAGTTTTTTGTCTGCTAACTAATGGCCCAAGTTAATATAGGTCCAATGGCACTTATTATATCAAGGGGATATTGTATCCTATAATTGACGAAAGTAACGGCCTATTTGGCAGAAAGACTTTAGATTCGTTAGGATGTTTTATGAAAAAGCGCGCGATTCCGATTGTTGCCATGATTTTTTTTGTAGGCTTGATTATTTATAGCGCAAGGATTCCCCAAACCGGCATTGTCACTGATTGGCGGGATGCTCCCGATGATATTTCGTTTGAAATGGCGGGCTCTCTTCTTGATGCCGATGCCATTCGTTCATATCAAAACGAAAATATTCCGTTGCCACAGTCTCCTGTTCCAATTGAGAGCGGAAAAAATCTGCTTTATCATTCAGATATGTCGGATGCTTGTTCACAAAAATTTGGCGGAGATACTTCTTTTCTTAAAAATTCATTTTTGCGAATTCCAACAATGACGAGGAATTTATTTATATCTCGAGAGAGAGAATGCCAATTCAATTATGACGGCGCCATATCTGATATGAATTGCGGCAGAATTGTAAGATGCGTTAACGGCATTGTTAATCGTGAAAAAAGAATGCTTGGCAAATTTAACGCAAATGGTGAAGACGATGCAAATAAATTTTATGGAGATATTCGGGATGCGGTACGGGCATACGAATCATTGTCCGGAGAGGGCGTATCGTATGATGATATTCAAGATGGCTCGCTAAAAGCAAACTGGGAACGCTTTTTGAATTCCGGAACCGCAAATTTTAATCCCAATGCCGAGGAAACTCAAGTTTTGTTTGATAGCGTTAAAAATGCGTTTCAATATGGACAAATAACTCAAGGGGAGCTGGTTCATGAAGCTATTTTAGCGGCAAACGGCAATATTGTTATGGGTATAGGAAGCTTAGCCAAGATATTCCATGATAATCGCGACATGAATCGCGATATACAAGGCATGGAAAATGCCGCCGGAAAGAATTATTACAGATTTGTTGGTATGTATATCGGTCTGCATGACTCAATGGTTATAAGGCAAATGGGAAGTGTGGCGGGATATGCCAACATTATGGGCAATCCGGTAGTTTACGGTACTGATAAGGTTTGCAAGGATTTTTGGAAAGCTACTAAATTTGCTTTGGATTACTATGGCTTAAAAAGCGATGCTGATGCTGAACCCGTGGATTTTGAAAAAACTCTTGATGTTTTCGGTCCTAATGAGCGCGGTAATTTAATTGACAAGATTCCCGAATACACCAAGGGTATTAGCGCGGCGGTTATGTACCGCAAGAATAATGTTTTAGAATAAACGCGCTTCCTTAGAAGATTTACGGCGCGAAATCTTGTATTACCAAGCCTTCACTAAAAATGTGACCATCTGTTTATTCCACCCTTAATAAAGCGAAATGCAGATATTCGGTTTCGGGCATATTCAGCATTATAGGATGGTCTTTTGCCTGGCCTCTTAACTCCAGAATGAAAACTTTTCTTCTTGCTTTTCCTGCGGCGTCTTTTAGTATGTCGCAAAAAATTTCTTTTGAAATATGATGCGAGCATGAAGAGGTTGCCAATAAGCCTCCGTGAGGCAGAGCTTTAATAGCGGAAGCGTTCATTTTGGTATATAGTTTCTGCGCCTGAGGCAGATGTTTGCGGTTTTTCACGAAATTCGGCGGGTCAAAAAGGATTAAATCGGGCTGTTCGGGAAGCATGCCTTTTTCCAGCGCGGATAGCGCTTTTTGATATTCTTCTTTTCTAAAGACGACATTTTCTTCAAGATTATTAATCTTGGCATTGTTTTTTGCCGCTTCAATCGCCTTTTCGGAAGAGTCTATCCCCCATACCATTTTCGCGCCCGACGCGGCGGCGAGCAGAGAAAAAGAACCGTTATAACAGCATATATCCATAACTTTTTTATTTTTGAAGAAGGGTATTAGGAATTTCCGGTTTTCTCTCTGGTCAAAAAAACAACCCGTTTTCTGGCCGGATTTTAGATTTATTTCATACAATAAAGAGTTTTCTTCTATGGCGGCGGTTTCGGGCACTTTGCCGTAAGCTACTTCGGAATATAATGCAAGGCATTCAAGGGTTCTAAAGAGATTGGTGTTTTTTAAAAATATTCCCTCCGGCTTGAATATTTCCACCAAGTTTTTGATTATGGCATCGGTCATTTTATCGGCGCCGGCCGAGAACATTTCAACTATGAGGTAAGTTGGGTTTTCCGCTTGTGAAGACGCGGTTTGGCAATCCATGTATTTATCCACTATAAGACCGGGTATTCCGTCGGATTCTCCAAAGAACATTCTTCCTGACTTTTTTATTCCGATAGAGGAACGATATTTTACAGCGGCTTTCAATTTTTGAGAAATATATTCCTCTTCATTAAATTCTTTTTCTGCGTATTTAAGGAGTCTTGCGATTATGAGGCTATGAGGATTGAAAAAAGCGTAATCGACGAATTTATCTTCGATGTTTACAATTCGGCATATTGAACCGGCTTCCATTGTTTTATCAATGGCTTCCACTTCATTGGAAAATATCCATAAATGGCCTTTTTCCACGCGTTTTTCGCAACGCGGACTTATTTTTACGGTTTTAAATTTATTCATCATCGAGAGAAATTATAGCCTCCACTTTTTGACCTATTTTTATGTCATGATTTTTGGCGAAATTGCCGCTTCTTACTGAAAATTCCAGAAAGCCGAAAGACCCTATGAGCGCGAGAGCGGAGCCTTCATCCACGGATGCATAGGTGAGCTTGAGGTTTTTGATTATTTTTTTTGAGATGGTAAATATGGATTTTGCTTTTATATATTTTTGATTTATGCTAGTTACTACATTGCCGAAATGATCAATGGCTATCACTTCTCCCGATATTCGATTTCCTGTTTTTGTTTGGCGGGGGAAAGGATTTTTTCTGTATTCGGTAAATATTGGCCCGAGATTTTTTTCCGGAAATCCTTTTGCTATTTCTGCCGCTACCGGCGCCATTATATCTCTTCCGTGAAAAGTTGAACTTATTTTTTTAAGGAAAAGCCGGGAATTATTTAGAAATCTGGATTCTTTTATGGGTTCTATTTCTTCAACCCAGCTTATGATGCCGTTATCGGGGCATAGAAATTGATAGTTTTTTGTTTTTGCCCAAATTATGCCGCGCCCGGTTCCCACAGAGGGATCCACTACGCATAGGAAAAGAGTTTTTTTGGGCATATACGACATACTGCTCATAAGGTAAAAACTGCCTGTTATAATATCTTGAGGCGGAATTTTATGAGTGATATCAATGATATTCACTTTTGGAGCTTTGGAAAGTATTACTCCTTTCATCGCGGCGACAAAAGGGTCATTTGTTCCAAAATCTGATAATAGCGCTATAAACCCTGTTTTCATTGTAAATTAAATATGTCCCGAAGGCGGTAAATTGGACCCCGGAGTTGTAAGCGGGATATTTTGTTTGCATAAAGGGCATTTGTCCGGCGGAAATAATTCTAAGGGATAAGAGATTAAGGCTCTTATAGGAATATTCAAGTGTAGCGGATTAACCGATCTGTCTACGATTGCGACTATCCCGATGGGTTTAGCGCCATAGCCTTTAGCAAGTATTGCCGCTTCTCCTGTTAGTCTGCCCATATTGAAGACATCATCCACTATCAGAACCTTTTCTCCGGCATTGATTTTAAAATCTCTTTTTAAAACCATTACGCCGTTTATTTTTTCCGTGAATATGGAGCGCGCTTTTTTAAAGCGGGCGACTTCCTGGCCTATTACAACCGACCCTAATGTCGGCGATATTACGACATCTATATCTTGCGGAAACTTGGACGCCATTTCTTTGGCCACTTTTTGCGCGAGATGAGGATATTGAAGCACAAGCGAGGGTTGAATATATGTTTGGGTATGAAATCCTGAAGGGATTTGAAAGTGTCCGTTTAAAATAGCGCCATGTTCCTGTAGAAGGCTTAAGGTATTCAGTTTTCTTGATTTTGCCATAATATTTTCTCCTTATAATAAGCGCGCAAGTTCAGCCTTGTTCGTATGGCTTTCTGCGCCCATGTCGCCACATAACAAGTGTGATACATAGTAATGGAGCATAGGGCAGATCCTCTACATTGGAGTTTCTATGCCTTTATCTTTCGCGTTTTGAATAATCTTTCCGTTTTTTTTCGGATTAAGCATTTTAATTGAAGGATTATTCATTTTTCCTTTTAGCCTGAAAGCCAAAGCGGGCTTCCCGCTGGCATCGGTCAAAAACTCCGGCAAGGTTCCCATAGAGTAATACTTATTGGATATTGTATAAACTTTTAAGTCCATAGTCTCATCCATAAGGTCTAAATTGCCTGTTGAATATGCGGAAAATTCTTTTCCATCCATGAAAAAGTTTTTAATATGTATTTTGCCGGAGTCAAAAGAATACTCTCCTCCCACCGAATAAAAATTCACATTTTTTAAAGTCGCGCCCAGTTTAAGAGCGCTAAGGCGGTTCATTTTAAACATCATTAGCACCGGCAAAGCCACGATATTGTATATTCTGTCTTTTTCAGAGGTTTCCTGAACATTGAAAAAGGTTCCGACTCCGGATTTTATGGATATCTCGCCTCTTATTTTTTCCACATCGCCGGAAAAATTCTTTAGTTTGGCTGAAAGATTGAAATCTTCGCTTTTAAAATATTCATGGGTGACGGCAAGCGCTTTTATATTGCCGGTTATAAGTGAAAATCCTGTCGGAACGGCATTTTTTACATCGCTTACCCATTGGATTTTTGAATAAAAACTTTTTTCTTTTGGAGGCAGAGCGTATTTAATTTCAAGCGCTATATCTCTTAATTTTGTCGCGTTTAAATTAGCGGAATAGGCCGTTAAATTCACGGATTTATTTTGAGTGAGCGGATTGCTTATTTTAAGCAATCCTTTGGTTTTATGGTTATTCCATATGCCGTCAAAGGATATTGTCATTAGCTTTGAACTTATGTCTGATTCAATATTGAGGTCTTTAACGGTATTTTTTGTTAAGACAAAAGCCCCTTTTTTCAGGGTAAATCTGTTTTTTTTGCTTTTTTCGCTTATAAGCCCCGTTATGTTTAAATTTGAAAATTTAGCTTTTCTATAAGTAAACCCCGCTTTTTCGGTATTTATAAATACGCGCTTAAAATTTATTTTGTTCTCGGTATTGTTAAAAGTAATTTTAAACCGTCCGTTTCCCGACACTTTTTTAAAAGGCAGTTTCGGAAAAACAATATTTAATTGGGAGAGCGGGAAAAGTTTCGCGGATAAATTTAAATCATATTTTGGCGAAGATGTGCTGATTATTACTGCTCCCGACGCTTTTAAAGCCATTTTTTCCGATTTTATTTCGGATGAATTGATAATTAGCTTGTTTTCTTTTGATAATAACGCGTCCATATTGCCCGTTAAATGTTCAATATTCAATTCATAGGATTGTTTCAAGTCAAGAGGCAGTTTTGTCTTAATTTGTTTCGCGTCAAAATCAAGCTTGAATTTTGGGTTTTTGAGATTATCAATGGAAATGCTTGTCGTTATTAATTTTCCGAGAACGGTTGAGTTTGTATTCATGTTTTTTATGTACGCTTTTTCCCAATTAAATCCTTTTGTATTGATAAGTCCGTCGCAGTAAAATCTGCCCTCTAAAGAGTAAGGTTTATTCATTGTTAGAAGCGCTGAAAAGGAGAAAGGAGTTTCTTTAAAAAGTTCAAAATTATCAATGGATAATGTAACATCTTTAAAAACATAATCGATATTGTTTTTTGAGTCGTTCATTATAATGACGCCGTTTTCAATTTCAGCTTTTCTTATTTGAGTTAATGTTGTATTGGTTTTTTTTGAATTTCCAAAAATATCGGAAAAATTCCATAAGCCGGTTTCATCTTTGATTAAATTTATTTTCGGCGACATAAGATAAACCTTATTAATTGAAATGTGTTTTCTTAAAAGGGGGATTATTTTATAGCTGACATAAACGATATCTGCGTTTATGAAATCTTTTCTCGTTTTGTTTTCAACGGAGAAAATCTTTAAATCTTGCAGTTTTATTTTGCCCGATAAAGATATATTCGCCGATCGGAACACTACGGTCCTTTTAAATGTTTTCTGCAGTTGATCCGTAAGTATCGCGCGCATATTACTTGAGTTGAACATTGTTTTTACGATAATGAATCCTCCGCCAAAAAACAGGGTAAAAAATATAATCGGAAGCACAATGAGTCTTGGGAGGATTATTTTAATCGCTTTTTTCATCTATTATATTTTAGCAGTTTACCCTGTTTAGAGATACATAGGCTTATGATAAGAAGTTTAAAAGACAGTAAATTATAGTTTAAGACTGTAGTATATAGCGAGGAATATAGCGAGGGATAAGAACTTGCAATTTATATCTGGTAAAATCTGTGGCCGCTATGCCGCTATCCATAATCTTAGACGGTTCAGTGATGAAAATATAAATTCAATTATATTATTTGAGTTTATCAGTATCCTTTGAAAAGTTTCTTTAAGCGGTATTAAATCGGGAAAAAGCGTTTTGAATATAATTATTATGGCCAAGCAATTTAGAAAAATAATAATTACGAAAGAAAAGATTCGTCCTCCGGCTTTTTTTAAATCGCTTTGTAGTGGCCCGAAAAATGTTATCTCAGCGGCGTTTATAATATGAAAAGATGTGAAAAAACCGATAAGGGCGACAAATATTATTCTGTATTTGGATAAATCGGTAAAGCCGCCCGCTATGAAATATATTGAACTTATAATAACCGCGTAAAAAGGAATGAAATACGGCGCTAAAGAGATGAAGGTATTATCGCGGGAAAGCGTGACATAGCCGCTGGTTTTTTTTACGGATATTTTTTTTATTTTTATGCCGTTTAGAATGGCCGCTATCGCGTGAGTTAATTCATGAGCTAGCACATACAGATAGCCATTGTTTGAACCATGATAATGGAAAGGAATATAAATAAGAAAGCCTACTGTGAAGGGTAATGTTATTTTTATGTTTAAAAAAATATTTGTCGCGCATTTTGCAGTTTCTATCAGTAATGCAAATATAAAAGGAATGAGTAATACTGATAGCGAAGGTTTAATTAACCATATAATCTTTGAATTTAATTTTCTTTTTTTCAAGTTCCATTACCCATATTTTTTGGCTGTTTTTAGTTTTGGTTTTTAAATCTTGCCGCCCGTGCTGACTTTGCCTGCCGAAAATAAGCGGTCCTGTAAAAGTTTTATCTGCTTTTTTATTCCAAAAGTAAGAGTATTTAGCTGAGCTTTCTTTGATTTTAAACTTTTTCAAAAAAATCAAATTTTCCAGCTCCAACTCATATTTCTCTTTGTTTATTTTTTTTGTTTTAAGCAAATTATCTATTTTCTTTTTGCGTTTTAAGGTTTCATCTTCAAAATATTTTTCTTTTTCCGAAGGATTTTGATGCCATTGGGCATATTGTTCGGCTTTTTTTTTGTATTGTAGGGTTCTTATATTAGAATCTATAACGGCGAACGCGTTTATAAAGAAAGCAATGGCAATAGCCTTTGGAATAAATTTGCTTATTCGCATAGCTTCCGATATTGTAAAAGCTTTTTTAAAATCCATTTTGGCAATTATTTTAGCGGTTGAGTATTAAGCAGTTGGTGCAGTAATGCTGTTAAAACAGGGGGCTTTATGGGTTTTTCAATAAAGTCTTTTACATTTGGCTCCAGTTTTATCATATCAGAAGTGGATCTGTCAGTGTATCTTCCAGTCATTATTATGATTGGAAGATCTTCCGCATCCGCTTGCAGTTCTCTTAATATTTCAAAACCGCCTAATTTTGGTAGCATGAGATCCAAAAGAATCATGTCCGGATTGTATTTGCGCGCCTTATCTAAAGCTTCTTGTCCGTCCATAGCTTTTTCAACTTTAAATCCTTCTTTTTTTACAATAAATTCCAAAAGATCTCTTACGCTGTCATCATCGTCCACTATAAGGATAAGTTTATCGGCGGGATTTTGAAAATTCCCCATTTTTTGAGCCTCGCTTTGTAAAACCAGTCCCACTTCGGAAGTGGGACTGGTTTTACAAATTATAGATTGGTTGTAACCAATGTTTCGGTGCTTTGGACACCGTGTATGCCGCGTATTTCGCGGACTAAAAGGGCGCTGAGTTTGTCTATGGTGTCGGATTCCGCAACCAATATGGCATCCCATCCGCCGAAGGTCAGATAAACATCTTTTATCCCTCTGATATTTTTTATTTGCTGTATCGCTTTTTGCTCAAGACCGGCTATAAGTTTACATAGTACGAATGCCACCATAAGGCCTCCTATAAAACATAGAAATCAGAAGTCAGAGAACAGAAATCAGATGTATAAGGAATCTCCTTACTAATCTTGCCTCTTGTATCTTGCGTCTTGCTTCTAATTCCCCTATATTCTTTTATTCCATTCGTCCGCTAAATACTTGGATTGAACGAGGTTTTTTAAAGTTTCCAGATGCGTCTCATTGAACTTTTCGCCAATCCAAGATATATTAAACTCTTTTGAGAAAGCTTTGGCAATAAGAGCTCTATGAAAATCCGAGTTCTCTCTAACTTTTTCCAACTGAAGCGATGCCTGATACAGCATATAATTTCCGAATTTTCTTAAAGCTCCGCCCAAAGCTTTTTTTCCATTACATAAAATATCCATATCCACTGGTTTTTGAAAACAATCCATTACGGGATCATTTGTTTTATAATCGGATTTTTTTTTCTCAAGCAGGTTGAAATTATGCCCGGATAGGGCATATTCAGAATTTATGGCATTGTGGATTCGTTTGTAAATTTCAAGCGGCTTAAAAAATTCTCCCGGATAATGAAATATAAATGAAAAAGTCAAATCTGTTTCAT
The DNA here is from genome assembly GCA_022013385.1 of Elusimicrobiota bacterium. Lineage (GTDB taxonomy): Bacteria > Elusimicrobiota > Elusimicrobia > Elusimicrobiales > UBA9959 > JAKLQJ01. The sequence goes on along the minus strand of JAKLQJ010000182.1, from coordinate 791 downwards.
GATAAACTATGCCGCCGCCGGTAGGGCGTCTTGTCATGGGAAAATTTTGTTTGCCTTTCTTTTGCGCCGCTTCAATAACAAAATTATGTCGCTGTGAATATCCAAAAGTTATTCCCGGCTCTTTCCAATTATAAAATCTTAATATGAATTTTTCGGGGATACTGTCGCACATTATTTCATCACAGGCCATTTGCTGGAAAACATTCAAGGGGGGGGTGTTTATTTTTAAGCCTTTAGTCATAGTAAAATAGCGCTACAGCGCGGCAGCGATACAGCGCGGCAGTTCGAAAATAACAACAGTGATGCAGCGCGGCAGTGATACAGCGATACAGCGATACAGCGATACAGCGATACAGCGCGGCAGGCAAAACAGGGCGACAGGCAACAGCGCGGTAGGCAAAACAGCGCGGCAGCGCGGCAGTGATACAGCGCGGCAGGCAAAACAGGGCGACAGGCAACAGCGCGGTAGTGATACAGCGCGCGACAGGCAACAGCTCGGCAGCGATACAGCTCGACAGCGATACAGCGATACAGTGATACAGCGCGGCAGTGATACAGCGCGACAGGCGACAGCGATACAGCGCGACAGGCAACAGCGCGGCAGTGATACAGCGCGGCTTGTCCCGCTAAAAGCGGGAGCAGCGATACAGGGCGACAGGCAACAGTGCGGCAGTGATACAGCGCGGCAACATGACAACAAGGAACAGCGTCCACCCGCCGTAGCCAAGAAATCCTGAACACCCAACTACTACGCTGTCAGCTTAATTTTTAATAGGTGTTATGTTAGAATT